>NZ_JBANEW010000043.1:0-354393 GCF_049890855.1 Lacrimispora sp. 38-1
GTATAACCGAGGAAAAAGCTACTACAGTAGCATCGTAAAGTAACACACATTCGCAATAAGCTCTTTACAGCTGAGTAAATATATCTTACATATAAAAAAGTGGTTTTTGGGGGTGCACACCCGACATATCGGGAGAGCGCTTGAATGGCATTCAAGAGGTCATGGGTTCGAATCCCACTATCTCCACTTAAACAATAAGCCGCAGGCATGAAAGCTTGTGGCTTAAATTATAACTTATAGGGACGGGACACTTGATAAATCAAGGACAAAAAAGGTACATTTTCAGTGAGGTGACCCCTTAAAGTTAGACTTTATGGCGAGGTGGATTTTTCCACTTCGCCTTTTTGTTTATGCTGCCAAAAGGCTGAGTCTGTATTCTACAGGGCTCATCCAGCCTAGTTTCTCTTTTATTCTTTGCTCATTGTAATACTTTATGTATTTCTCTATCGATTCTTTCAGTTCATCATAACTATAATAAACTACTCCATAATACATTTCTTGTTTCATTATTCCAAAGAAGTTTTCCATAACTGAATTATCATGACAATTCCCTTTTCGAGACATACTCTGAAGGATTCGATTTTCCTGTAAGGTGTGTACATATGCCTTCATCTGATAGCCCCAACCTTGATCTGAATGAAAGGTTCTACGGTATGGGCAATCAGATGTAATTTCTATTGCACTGTTCAGGGCATCCATTATGTTTGTGGCAGACGGTATTGGAGATATACCGTAGCTAAGAATTTCTCTGTTATACAAATCCATAAATGGATCTAGGTATAACTTTTTGATAATCATTTTTCCTTGAGCATTAACATCATAATACTTAAACTCCGTAGTGTCAGTAGTAATCTTTTGATGTGGTATCTTTGTATCAAAACGTCTACGCAATCTATTTGGAGCTGTTTTACCAACTTTCCCTTTGTAAGAACTATATTTGCGACTTTTTCGGGTAAAAGAAGTAACTTGTATGGATATTTTCTGCATTATTCGTTGAATCCGTTTCTTATTTACGAAATATCCCTGTTTTCTTAGTTCGCCCATCATACGTCTGTAACCAAAGTCTTTGTGTATAAGACGAATCTCTAGAATTTTCTCTTCCAGTCCTTTGTCAGGATTTTCTCGTTCAAATCTTTTTTGCCAGTACATGTAGGTTGCCTTTGGAAAGCCAACAACTGCGAGGATATCTTTTAATTTGAATTCTCCTCGGAGGCTGTGGATGATCCTCGCTGTTTTTTCAGAAGAGTTTCCTCTTCTAAACGCAGCCTCCTCAGTTCTTTTAAATAGGCATTTTCAATCTTAAGTTTTAAAAGTTCATCTTCAAGTTGCTTCACGCGCTCAGCACTTGTATCTACAGGAGTATTATCTGAAAATGAATGTACTTGATTATCCTTATTATCTGATTTCAAAGACTTCCTACGACCTTTCTTCTTAGGTCTCAAAGCATCAGATCCAGCGATTCTAAAATCATTTACCCATTTGACTATCTGTGTAGGATTATTGATTTTTTGTTGAAGAGCTAATTCCTGATACGAAACCTCATTTGTTAAATATAACTCTACCACATGAAGTTTGTATTCGAAAGAATATTTTATTTGTTTTCTAGAACGCATTAATCCTTCATCACCAAAAGCTTGATAATTATTAATCCATTTTTGGACATTGCTTAGCGCAGGGACATTATATTTATCCGCTAGATATCTAGTTCCTCCTTTGCCAGCCAGGTAATCTTCAACTATTTTTTTCTTGAAATCAAAGCTATATTTTGCCATGAAAAAACCGACCTCCCAATCGTTAGATTTTGGGTCTAACTTTTGGGGGTCGGTTCATCAGTTTAGAAAATGTGCCTTTTTTCTATTGAAAAGAGTAAGCAGAATCAGATTATACCATAGAAAGCAAGTGAAAAAGGGGAAAGTCATAACAATTGTGGAATTGCTTGAATAAAAACCGAGAGTCCCTCTTAATAAGAGTTGAAAGATTTGAAGAAATAACTACTTTTCTTGAAGAAATAAGTGTTTCAAATTTAAGGAAAAGTGATTATAATAACGGAAGAAACTATAATAAAGTGATATTTTTGCGCAAGATATCCAGACATCTGAAAAATACTTGCAAAAGTAAAATCCACATGCCGAAGTTTGTTTTTCATGGAATGATATCTGTCTGCAAGATGAAAGTGAAATAGTAATTAATGTCTCAAAAGTTTCGGTGTTAAAATAATCTTATCGGATTCAATTACATGTAGCTGTAATAATTCAAGCAGCTTTGAATCAAGAAGCAACTGAGCCAGTTCAAATGGGGTACGACCATTAAAACTGGCTCTTGCTGTACTGTTTATATGGTTAGTCATTAAAATGATGTCCTGTGGCGTATAATCGGTCAGAGAAATACCCTTAGGTATAATTTTGCGGATATATTCATGATTTTTCTCCAGTTTTCCTTTCTGCCAGGAAGCAAGAGGATCGCAGAAAAAAATCTTTGTCCGTAACGAACCATCCAGACTAGTCTCCAATGCCACAGGATTTTTGAACTCGGAGCCATTATCTGTGATGATGATTCCGAATAGGCGACGAAAGAGTTCAAGTCCTAATCCTTCTTCTAGCCTATCAAAAACTTCCTGAACGCATAACTGTGTGCATTCCTCCAATAAAAATATCAGCATGAAGTTACAGTTGCGAAAAAGCATGGTTAGTAATACCTTGCCCTTTTTGTTAGAACCATGAACTGTATCAAGTTCAACGACGTTTTCATAAGGATGTTCAGAAATATAATCTTGTAAATCTTTGTAGGTACGATTTTCACGATAAGTAAAATTTGTCTCATTATCTGCCCTTTTCTTTTTTCTAACTTTGTATTTTACTTTTTTGGGCAGATCAATATTTCTAATCGTAAGTATGTTTTGATTAATGTAGTTATAAAGTGTTTTCATGGAGCAGGGAATTTCATCTTTGTGTACGCAATAGATGTGAGCGATGGATTGTCCTTGTTTGATCAGTGGAGTGATCAGACAGTCAAGTTCATACAATTCCTGTCTGGAAAGTCCGATGCCTTCTCTGGAGTTTTTTAAAGAGTCAAGATAAGCTGTATGTGCAGAATTAGCTCTGTAATAAAAGTGAGGCTTGGAACATTCATAAACCATACTTCAACCATTACAAACGAAAGGAGACTTTGTTGTATAACGACAAGAATCAGAGAAATAGTCAGGGCATAGAGAACGACAATCGGTTTTGCGACAGATAGAACATCGCTTGTCAAGAGGACAATCAGCGCATAAATGTTGTTTGGGACATTGAACTTTGTGCAGGCAGTCATTAGAAGGAGAATTACGTAGAGAGTTTCCGACTCTACGTTTGAAAACTTCTTTAGAAATAGTGGTTCTGTCCCTTCTAAGCATATCTGCAATGCGTGAAAAAGAATAGTTGCGGTTTAAGCCTTCTTCAATATCGTATCGATCCTGAAGGGTAAGATGTTTGTATTGGTTATTTTTATCATCCATAATAAAATACCTCCTGTGGCAGGCAGACATCATATAAGTATTTATAACATTTATGAAAGAGTAACTTCCCAAAATTTGAACGACTAACATCCTAAAAAACAGAAAAAGTTGTACTTAAAAATACATTTAACGACTTAAAAATACATTTAACGAAAAATTGAAGGTCGATTTCAAAATGTGAAACTCGCTTACAAAACGGGAAACTCGGAATGCTATTGACCCAAAACTGCGGTAAAGTTGACATAATATTACCCAAAATTACATGTAGCCGGTTAATTGTTACATAAAACACAAATTTGACGATTTATGGTATATAATGTAACATTAGAATTGTATTACATATTGATTAATAAAAAAGTCCAAACAGATGCGAGAGGTGCTATTTTATGAATGCAGTAACATCAGGGAATCTAATAATCATCAGCGATCTGAACATCAGTGAAATTCAGGAATTTGATATGAAGATAGAGAAAAACTGTCATACCGCTGCCAGGATCACAGGAATCCCTGCCAGTCCTTTATTCCTCTAAATCTCCTTAAACTATCATATTCCATCAGTGCTTCCCGTCCATCCGGATAATTCACTTTCTCCAGAAGTCCTACGAGAGTATAACTGAAGCATGGGTCTGCTTAGTATGTATCAATATAATGCTTTAGGCCATAGAATTGGAAAAACGGTCTGGGATAAAAAATACCCCGGCGGTGAGAGTGAACAGGAATATGTTCTTGATTTTACTAAAAGAGGAAAAAATCTGCTGGAGAAGATTGAAAACGGAGAAACAGAGGATTATGTATGGGATAAAAATGTTGTAAGTTCTATTGAAAAATACTGTAAAAAGCAATTCTTAAATGACGAGATGGGAAGTAGTATCCGTGCCTGTTACAGCAATGGACGGCAGGCTGGATTATGGGAATATGATGAGTTTGGAGAAGCAGCGGATCAAGGCGGGAGGACGGAGCAGATATTTGGATTTACCGGCTATCAATGGGATGAATCCAGCAGGACCTATTATGCTCAGGCAAGAGAATATTCTTCATCTTTAGGGGCATTTATCAGCGAGGATGCTGTAAATGATATTATTGGACTTCCACAGACTTTGAATCATTATGCGTATTGCTATGGAAATCCCAGCAAATGGATAGATGTAAACGGGCAATTTACTCAGAAAGAAGCGAATCAATTGATTGCCGACTATTTAGTCGATGAATATGGGAGGACATTTGAGGCTTGGAAGGATGATATTACCGACAAGATAGATCAGGTGGGGAAATCTGTACATCATGGTGTAGATGTAGTTGGGAAAGTAGTTAATGACGGGGTGCAAGTGGTAAAAGATGGAACTAGTAAGGTAAGTGCCGCTGTTAACGAATTCTGGAGTAATGAAATATATGGAGAAGATATTGAAATATTTAGTAGGGGGGATTTAAGTGTAGATTCACACATCGGAGGAAATATTATAGTAATTTCACAAGATTTAAAATCTAAATTTAAAGGTTGGTCGATTAATTTATCTGTGGATATACCAGGTGCCGATACTTCAATAGGTTTTAAAATGTCTGGAAAAGATATGAATATTAATTCGTGGAAGACAAAGAGTTATATAAAGGTAAAAGATGTTGACAAAAAGCTTAATTACTCAACTGGAATAGGGTATAACAAAAACGGGATTTATATTAATGAAAGCTGGAGTGGAGGAATGGATACGTTACCTTTAGATCTCCCAAATGGGGTAACTATTGATTCATTTGAAAATGTTACATGGTCAATTTCGAAGGATGAAACAATAGTACCATGGAAAACAGTATTAGAGTGTGTTTCTGTGGTAGCATTAGTTACTGTAGCGATAGTTTTAATTCCAGAAACAGGTGGTGGGTCCTTGGGTCTGCTATGTGGAGCATAGTATTGAATAATTAGTCAGAAGGAGATATCAATGAAAAGAATAATAAAATGCATAGGACTTTTTATGCTTGTAATACTGGGATTATTTATGATGCTGGTTGTTTTAATTATAATTTCTGCATTTAACTCAAAGAATAATAGAAGTAACGAAAGTGATTCTGGAAATGTAATAGTGAAGTTTGAAGGGAGCGGGGAGATGCCAAACTTTGAGGAGCAGGATCCTGTTTTTGCAGATACAATGGAAGAGGCACTTACTGTGGTAAATCCCCAAGTCTATTTTGGCGAAGATACATACATAGACCAAGTAAGTTATATCATAAAAGTTTTTGAAAATGATAGATACTCCACAATGTTCTACCTTTCAGATAAGAATTCAAAGGAAGGGGCATTTGTTGCAGCCAAGTTTAGTATAAAGGCTGTAAATGGAAAAAAACAATTTGCATTAATTGATATAATACGTCAGGGATATAGTGATTCTGGAAGCCATAAAGTAACACCTGAAAAAACATTTAGCATATTTTGTCAAAAAATACAAGTGTTTGATTTTGGTAATTTGAGTAATTTTGGTATTGTCGAAGGAAATAGATTCATATTTGGAGGGATTGATACAGTGGATGTAAAAAAACTTAAAATAGAAGGTCAGAGTCCAACTGAAATTATTGAGTTTCCCCTCTATGGAGAGAAAAATTATTTTTGGTATTATGAAAATTTAGTTAGCGATAAACCAAGTTCAGAATTTGATATAGAAGTGGAGCAATAGTGAAAATCTGTTTTTTCTGTACTTACATAAAAAATGTTATAAATGAGAAGAAGAAACACCTCTTTTTATACTTATTACTTTGTAGATGAGGTAAACGCCGCTTATTATGCTCAGACAGAGATGATACTGCTGATACTTAGAAAAAAACAAATTAATTTAATGTTGGCGTGAAGGTTATTTAGATGAAAAGATCCGATATCTTATATTTTTATTATATGGTTGTAGTCCATTGTGTTATACTTTTATTTTTTGTATATCTTGTTGCCCGTAAGAAAAAGGCTTCTGATGCATTAAAAGAGGGTATACTCAAGGAGTGGGTGGAAACAGGTAAAAATCAGTATTATTTTGAAGTGGTATTTAGATTATGTATGCTTTTAGTTGTGGTATGGTATTTTGGAATTTGTATACCGTATTTTAAAGATATTTCTTATGCTAGAAATAAAGATTTTAATATTGTTACTGGAATAACAAAATCTCAAGATCATAGCCGAAATAATACAGTTAGAAAAAGATATTTGACGATAACTGAAAATGAGACAAACAAAGAGATTAGAGTTAAGGTCCTAGATAGGTTTATAGATAAAGGGGAAATAATGACAGTTGTGTATCTACCGAATACAAGATTTGGTAGTAGAATTCAGAAAGAGGAGTTCAAATAGAGATGCAACATTTTATAGGTACTTTTTTAGGGCTGGCATTTACGGTTACGGTAATAAATATATGGATTAATTGTTTAAAAAAACAAAAAGAAAAGGTAGAAAGTGAAAGTAAGGTTGTCAGAATACCACTACCTTATAGGTACTTAGGAATCTTTACTTTGGCAGTAGGCGTGCCAATGACAATATTTTTCTTTGTTGGTCATGCTTTATTGCATATTAAGATTATAGGGATGCCAATAAACTTATTAGGATTGTTTATTATTTATATTACATATCATTGGAAGATTTTAGTAAATTTTGATAGTATAATTGTGGTACATAATTTTAGATACAAACGAAAAAATCCATTTTCATCTATAGAAAAAGTAATATTACGAAATATTATAATTACCAATGTAGAAATGGGAGAGAGTATGGAGATTTTTGTGAGTGGGAAAAAAATTACTAATCTAGATGAATGCTATGAAGGGTACAAATATTTAAAAGAAGTATTAATAAAAAATTATGTCAAAATAGAGCAAAAATGAATCTTGTGTCTAAGTTAGGCTTAAAAGCAGATTATTCCGCCAAGACAATGGTCTGCTTTTTTCATGGACTGTGCCAGGGGGCGTGATGCGCCGTGAAAGAGAACTCCTCATGAACACAGGAAATTATATTTATGAAAAAGAGGATCTAGTGATAAATGGAAATCTGCCATTAAGTTTTCAGCTGTTCTAGCCAGAAGGTGCAAATTCCGGCTCAACTGAGCATGTGAACGCGTTTCCGCTTCAGATGAACAATAAAATATCTATCATGTTATAGCCCTTTCGTAGTCATTAATTGATTACGAAAGGAGGCATATATGCAAGACTACAACACAATCATTGGTACAATTCAGATGTGTCTGAATAAGTGCCCTACCAGATCCGTTATGGATCGGTACAAAATTGGCTAAGGCACAGTATCACTGATTATGAGTCGATATGAATCCGGAGGATTTTCAATTGAGGAACTCCGGATAGTGCCACCGAAAGAGGTTGAATCCTTGTTTTATCCGCAGACTAATCTTCAGCGGAAGGATGTTTTTCTTCCAGATTTCCAGTATTACTATGATCGGATACATACCCAAAGCAGTTCTACGAGTACTATAATAAGTTTGTGGAAGACAACTACGGTGGTGAGCACGTTTCCATGCCATTTTACTTTATATACATCAAGTATTTGTATAAAAAAGAAGCAGAAACGTTGGGGATTAGAGGTTCAATTATGTAAAAAAGCTGCTGAGGAGTTTGGAAATTTTACAGAACAGAATATAGGAAAACATATAGGTATTATTATTGATCAAGAGATGTATTCCTATCCACTAATTTCGGAAAAAATTGAAAATGGCATATTTGAGATGGATAATATTAAAGACGAAGAGAATGCATTAATTATTAAATACTTATTTTTATCTGAATATTTACCCTATGAATTTTCGCTTCGTCAATAAATTTATAAGTTGGAGGAATATGCTATGAAAAGATTTATAGCAGCTATAATTGATATTGTTTTATTTTATATTTTTATATTCCTTGGCAAATCTTTTTTCTGTAAAACGGTGTTATTTAAAGACCTGCATAGTAGCTAAGAATTATTATTGATTATGGTTGCAGAAAAACTAATATACATAAAACCAGAACAAATGTTCTTTTGTATATTGCACTCCACGATATGCTCAGTTATAATGTAAGAAGCGATGTGGGAGGTAATGTAATGATACGATTATTTGAGTTTAAAGATGTAGATAGAATCATTGAGATCTGGTTGGAGGGAAATGTAAACGCCCATTCATTTATAGAAGAATCCTATTGGAAAAATAATTATAAATCTGTAAGAGCCATATTACCCAATGCGGAAGTATACGTGTATGAGGTTGGAAATGAAATACTGGGATTTATCGGAATGGATGCAGATTATATAGCTGGAATTTTTGTGGCAGAAGGCCATCAAGGACAGGGGATTGGTCATCAGTTGGTAGATGCAATGAAGCGAAAAAAGAGATTATCCTTACATGTCTATGAAAAGAATAACGGAGCGGTGGCTTTTTATAAAAAAGAAGGTTTTTGTATTGAAAATTATTTAACAGAAAAAGAAACTGGTGAGAACGAGTATCTAATGGTATATAATGCGGCTAATTCTGGTTCCTCAGTAAAAAACATTCATAATATTGTTCTATAATACGTTTTTTTGTCAACATACAGACAGGACTTGAACAATTATCGGCGTGGGTTCTATGGACGGGAATACTGGCCGCCCTGTTTACGGCATTGTCGCTGGCACACCCTTTGAGTTTGGCATTTGTTTTAGTAAAGAATAGAAAAAACTTGACGTGATATATGTTTTCGCTTATTATAAAAGAAATATAGTATTTTTACTGGGAAAGGTAATAACAAATATGAACTCCATACTTAAATGGGTAAAACTGGAATCTATTATGATCGCAATATTTCAAGTTAAGGCTAGAAGTGCGTCCAAATTTAATAGATTCAAAGTTAACCATATAAGGTTTTTGGAGTGTTCAGATTAATATCATTTGTTATTACGATGATAATTATATGAATTGCGACCCAAAGCTTATTGGCTTTGGGTTTTTTGCGTTCATTTTTAAGAAAAAGTAGAGTCAGGTTTTAATTATATGAAAGGTCAGGTAGAGTCATGATAGAATTAAGTATTAATAATTTAACGAAATTTTATGGAGCAAACAAGATATTTGAAACAATAAGCTTTGAGGTAAAAACGGGGGAGAGAATTGGACTGATTGGTAAGAATGGGTGTGGGAAAACTACAATTATGAAGATTATTATGGGTAAGTTTAAGGAAAGCAACTTAAATTTACAAGGAACGATTGAGGATACAGAGCAGGTGAAGGTTGGGGAAACTTCGTATGGGGAGGAGGCTTTGGAAGATTATCAGGCTGGAGAGGTAAATCTTCGTAAAGGGATTAAGGTAGGGTATTTAAATCAGATACCTGTTTACAGTGAGGATACCAAGGCGATTGATGTAATCCGCATGGCTTTTCAAAAAGTCTTTGATTTGAAGAGACGGTTATCAGAGCTTGAAGGGATGTTTCAGACTTCTTCGGGTGAGGAGCTTGAAAAAGCACTGTTAAGTTACGGACGGCTCACGCAGGAGTATGAGATAGCCGGAGGATATGAGCTGGAAACGAAGATTAACAAGATTACAGAGGGACTTAAAATTAATGATATTTTAAAGCAACTGCCATTTCACAGTTTAAGCGGCGGAGAAAAAACCAGAGTGATTTTGGCGAAGATACTTCTTGAGGAGCCAGATATTCTGCTTCTTGACGAACCTACCAACCATCTGGACTTAGAAACCACAGAATGGCTGGAGGGCTTTTTAAAGGATTATAAAGGTTCTGTTCTGATTATATCCCATGACAGATATTTTCTGGATCATGTTGCTATGAAAATCGTGGAGTTAGAGTTTAGCCGGGCTAATATTTATCTGGGGAATTATAGTTATTATGTATTGGAAAAAGAGAGACGGTTTTTAATTGACTACAGGAATTATATCAACCAGCAGAAAAAGATCGAGCAGATGGAAAAACAGATTGAGCGTTACCGTATCTGGGGAAATATGAGAGACAGTGAAACGATGTTTAAACGGGCAAAGGAATTGGAAAAACGTCTGGAAAAGATTGAAGTATTGGATAAACCGGTCCTTGAAGGCAGGAAGGTGCGCCTTAATCAGGATATCGCAAACCGTTCCGGTAAAATGGTATTGGAAACCGAACACTTAAGTAAAAGTTTTGGTGATACAGTATTACTAAAAAATATTGATATGAAAGTATATTATCAGGATAGTGCCTGCATTATCGGGAATAACGGCTGCGGTAAATCTACCCTGCTAAAGCTGATATTAGGAGAATTAAAACCAGATTACGGTACGGTAAAAATTGGTGCTCAGGTTAAAATCGGTTATCTGCCCCAGCAGGTTGTTTTTGAAGATGAAGTCCAGACCATACTTGAGTACTTTTCCGCTCTTCACAATATTACTTATGAAGCTGCCAGAAACCAGCTGGCAAGAGTATTATTCTTTAAAGACGATGTCCATAAGAAAATAAGATTCTTATCCGGTGGTGAGAAGAGCCGGTTAAGGTTATGTTCTTTAACCTTTGAAAAAGTGAATTTTATGATTCTGGATGAGCCAACCAATCACTTGGATATTGATTCCAGGGAAGTGCTGGAGGAAACTTTAAACGCATTTGAAGGAACCCTGTTATTTGTATCACATGACCGGTATTTTATAAATAAAGTTGCAGGTAAAATCATGTCATTTGAAAATAACCATCTTATTACTTATCCGGGAGATTATACGTATTATCAGGAAGAATTGCAAAAGGCGGGAAATTTTAAGGAACAGTCCCAAAAGCCGTCTGAAAAGAAACCTTCCATTGGGGTAGAGGTGAATCAATACAGCAGAACGGATAACAAATCCCGGAAGTTGAATACGAAAAAGTCAGATATTCTTGAGAATGAGATTATAGCCATGGAAGCTGCTTTAAAAGCGCTGGAACAAGAGATAAATAATAATAATTCCAATTCCGCATATTTAATGGAACTATTCTTAAAAAAAGAAACTATGGAAAAAGAACTGGATTCCGCTTATGATAAATGGGAGAACTGTCAGTATCTATAATAATTCTTATATAAATTCTACGACTCGTGGGTGTGATTATATAAGTGATTGAAATATAATATCCTCAAAGAAAGGCGGTGTCGGTTTGAATCAGGTTAAAATCGGAAGATTTATTGCAAAAATGAGAAAACAGCAGAATTTAACTCAGTGCGAATTTGCTGATACCCTTGGAATTAGCAATAAAACTGTAAGTAAATGGGAATGTGGCAACGGAATGCCTGAATTGTCCCTTATGATGCCAATTTGTGAAATTCTCAAAATTAATCTTAACGAACTGTTTTCAGGAGAAAGGCTGACCGATGCAGACTACAAAAAGAAAGCAGAGGAAAATATAATGAAACTTATAGAAGAAGCGGAGAAAATGAAAAAGAATATTGTCGGTGGTAAAGTTTTAGGTGAGGTGGCTAATATTGTTATGAATGTGAGCGAAGCTCATAAAACTAATATTGAGTTTTGGAATACAATAGGTAGTGAATTTTTGGGTGTAACAGCGTTACCAAAGTGGGGAGGTTATTTACCATCAGAGGAGAAGCTGAACTTACTTGGGGATTTGTCAGATAAAAGTGTACTTGAAATCGGCTGTGGTAATGGTCACTCCTTAAAATATGTTGCAGATTTAGGGGCAACTGATTTATGGGGCTTGGATATATCTGCAAATCAAATTGAAAGAACTGAAAAATATCTTCAGACACAAGGAATCAGTTCTAAACTAATTTGTTCACCTATGGAGGAAGAATGTGGATTACCAATTAATTATTTTGACTTAGTTTATTCTGTTTATGGAATTGGTTGGACAACAAATTTGGACAAAACCTTTAAGCGCATTCATTCTTATTTGAAGAAAGATGGAGTATTTGTTTTTGGTTGGTCCCATCCTATTCATAAATGTGTGTCAGTTGAAGATGGCAAACTTGTTTTTAGTAATTCTTATTTTAATGAAGAATGGTATTGTGCTGATATGAGTAACAAAGAAATTATGCTCTCTAATCGTATGCTGAGTACATATATTAACTCTTTAGCCAGAAATGGTTTTATTGTTGAAAAACTAATTGAAGAAACTGATAAAGAAAAAGCAATGGCATCAGATAATGATTTTGGCAGAAAAGCATTAATGTTGCCAACAGCTTTTGCCATTAAGGTGAGAAAATTGTAGGAATATGGGAATTGCGATGATAGTGATAGGTATTGGATGTTTATTATCTGGCGTGGCAAGCCTGTTTATTGACGGTGCGAAAAACGGTATCGTATTTGGTGTTCCCTTTGCAATTGGTATCCTCATGATGTTATACGGGCAAATAAAATATAATCATGGATTATTTTAAACGCATCTTAGTCTGTCGTTGTGTAAATATCAAGTTTAATAATAAGAACACATTAGAAGCTACTAACTATGAAATATTAAGTTAGTAGTTTTTTATGCAGCAAACTAAAATTTGAAGCACAAGTACCTTGCGTTTTTATTTAACGGGGGGCATTTTTTATACTTGTAGACACTTAAAAGTTGTAGTACAATAAAATGAGAACATATATTCGGTAAAGATGAAGGCTGTTATATTGTGATGTATAGCAGGGGGAGGTATCCGATGCAAGGTTCTAATCTATTAATGTATAGAACCTAAGACGGGATTGCAAAAATTGGAGTGACATTTGATAATGATTCGGTTTGGCTTTCAATTGATCAAATGGCCGAATTACGGGGAGATGGATGACGATGAACGGAAAAGATGTAAGAGTAGGCGCATGCCTATTAGCTGGCAACATGGACAGCATGGTTCGATTTTACAGAGATACATTGGGCTTTCATACTCAATGGGATGGTGGGAATTTCGCAGAGTTTGAAACGGCAAGCGGCGGACTATCCTTGTTCATGTATAGCAGGGAAGCGTTCGCGCAGGCAATTGGGGAGAGCTACGTCCCTCCAAAAGGAATCAATCAGACATTTGAAATTGCCCTATGGTTGCCCTGTTTTGCCGATGTGGATGCGGAATATGAGCGACTATTGAAGCTGGACGTGCAATTTCCAGCTGGAGAACCCATAACCTATTCTTTTGGCATCCGCAACTTTTATGTTGCCGATCCGGAGGGGAACCTACTTGAGATAGGCAGTACGAGCGAAACGTAGATCGGAAATTCGCTCCATCAAAACGAAACAAATTAGGATAATCAGCGATGCCGCCAAGGAACTAACGGTTACAGGCGGCATCTTTTATAATACTCTGACATCCTATGGTGAGGCGCTAGAAAGTGCATTATGCTGCGGTTGTGTTGATAGCCTGGTTCGGTTCACGAAAGACCTGCTACTGCATTTCGACCGCCTTCGCTTTCAAACGGAAAATCTTTATCAGATTATTATTACCTAATATAACAAAAATTATAAGGGCTGACATAATGCCGATCATACCTCCGAATAGAAATGGTGCGTTGGAATTAATATGATCCCACAACAGCCCGGCAATAATTGAGGATAGGAGCAAGCCAATACCCTGAAGCATCCCGTAAAGCCCAAGTATGGTTCCCTTAAATTCAAACGGAGAGTTTTCTACAATAAAAGCCCGTTCCGCGCCGCTGACAAAAGCGGTGTATGCGCCGTATGCGATAAACAGAAGCAGGATGGCAGGCTTCACTGATAGAAACGCGAACCCGAGATAGACAAGGCCGTAAATCAAGTATCCCGGTACAAGTATTTTGCTTCTCCCGAATTTATCGGACAATTTACCTGACGGAATGGCAAGAATGGAAGTGGCTACATTAAAAATCAGATACAGTAAAATGACCTGCGATGCTGAAAATCCCCGTTCCTGGGCTTTCAGTAGTAAAAATGTATTCGATGAATTTCCAAGGCAGAAAACAAATATTACGGCAAGGTACATTTTCAGCTTCCTATCAAGCTTTAACCCTCTCAGTGTGAGCTTTTCACATGTTGTAACACTGCTTTTATCTTCTCTGACGGTAAAAATGATCAGAATCCCAATGACCGCAGGTATGATGGAAAACAGGAACGCTTGATGAAACCCAAAGTTCGTTGCCACAAAAATGTAGGCAAGCAGAGCACCGAGGGATGATCCGGCCATATCCAGCATTTTATGTAGTCCGAATGACCCGCCAAGTTTTTTGCTGTCACTTGACTGTGCTACAAGAGCATCGCGTGGAGCGGTGCGGATACCTTTTCCGGTGCGGTCGATCACTCTTGCGACTAAAACGCCGGGCCATGACGTGGCCAGAAGGAGAAATATCTTATAAAAAACAGACGCGGAATATCCGGCAAAAGCAAGACGCTTTTTGTTGTGGTACACGTCTCCGATATAACCACTAAACACCTTAAGCAGCGATGCAATACTTTCAGCAATTCCTTCAATAACCCCCACGATGGCGGGTGACGCTCCAAGCGTGGCTGTCAGGAAGAGAGGTACCAGCGGATAAACCATTTCGGTACTCATATCGGCAAACATGCTGACAAGTCCGAGCAATACAATATTGGATAAAACTTTTTTCTTTTTCATTTTAACCACCTATGCTTTTTCATTAAATTCATATACTTTGTTACAGAAGTCATTCAGAACCTCCGTACATTTAGACAGCATTAATTTTACTTTTCCCTGAAGCGGGGTACAAAAAGAATCCCTTGCTGCTATTTTTTCATACCATTGTTTAAGTTTGCTGAGTTCTTCCTCATTTTCCTCGATTTCAGCAAACGTAAAATTTTCTCGGGCTATTTCCTTGTCGATTTCCTTAAAAAATTCTTCGCATTGTTCTATAAGTTCCCCGTATTCCTCATCTCTTGCCGCATTGAATTTTTCAATAATTATTTTTTGACCATCTTCATTAACAAAGATCGACATAACAAACGCCTCACCGCCATTTTGGAGAACCTCATTTTTAATTTCATTTAATAAGCTGTAGTTTCCGGCATTTGAAGACAATATCCACATGGATTGTTGTATACTAACCGCTCCGATTTTTTTCAGCTTTCTCCATATGGATACTCTTGTTCTTGACGGCTCCCTCGGCAAGGTATAATTAATCGCTATCCACTCGTTTTGTTCCATAAAATCACCTCTGAAAATGTAATACTGGTTACAGACATAATATTATCATATTGTAATACTGGTTACAATATGATTATTATAAATTACTTCAATTTCTACGCGGTCGTTTTTATTTGTATCACTCAGTCAGCTGGTTTTATATAATAATTTATAATGAAATGATAGAGGTGAATTACCATGGTTCAAACGCCGGACGTTCCGGATCTTCCATATACACTGCAAAACGGGATTAAATTCTTTGAACTCATTGCCGAGCCGGTGAAAAGAGAAATACTCCCCGGCCTGTATATAAACGGCTGGGGGTACAACGGAAGTATACCTGGCCCGACCATTCAGGTATACTACGGAGACTATGTGAATATTAGAGTTGTCAATCATCTGCCTCAGGCAACAAGTGTGCATTGGCACGGGTTGGATGTGCCAAATGTAATGGACGGTGTGCCTGAAATAGAGCCGTCGCCCCAAATTGAACCCGGTGAGTATTTTGATTATCATTTTAAGATAACAAATCCTCCGGGCACTCATATGTATCACACGCACTTTAATACCCCTGTTCAACAGATGATGGGGCTTGGCGGAGCGTTTATTATTTTGAGTCACAATAGGAATACAAACATACAGCGCGACTATTTTCTGATGCTTCAGGAATTCACCGTAACTGGGCTTATGATGGGAGAAATAACCCCGGGTACTTATGACCTCAATCCAATGTCTCATGATTTTAACTTTTTCACAATCAATGGACGCTGCTTTCCGTATGTAACTCCGCTTAGGGTGAAAGCGGGAGAAAATGTCAGGATCAGGTTAGTAAACATCGTACACGACGCCCATCCCATGCATATCCATGGGCACCAGTTTACTGTATCAGCCATCGATGGCAATACAATATCTGCTAATAACAGACTTGTAAAGAATTCGGTTAATGTAGCTTCGGGCGAGACATATGACTTGGAATTCAAAGCAAATAATCCGGGATACTGGCCCTTCCACTGTCATATTCCTCACCACATGTCCAACAATATGCAAATGGCAATGGGCGGGATGTCAACTGTAATCGAATATCAGTAGTGGAGGAAATGTACGCTCAAAGCGAGATACGCTTTCCTTAACGGAACTGGTAATGTTATTCCAAGATCTGCTTCTGCCATAAGGTAAGCAGCGGAAATCCCAATTCCAAGAGCACAAAAACCAAATAGCTATTGGAGGGCAGACCGCACGATAGTATGGAAATAAAACGACCTATTCCTCCAAGGAAAAATAATAGCGCTATAATCCGAAGAGTTGTTTTTTCATGGTTGATCCGCGGGATCAGCCACAACAAGACTATACCAATGCCTAACCATAGACCACTATAAAATCGTACATTGCTATCTAACATAAGGAGACCTTTTGAATATTCCTGCCCAGCAGAAAATCCATAGTACCAGTTGACTGCCCCATAGGCAATTCCCAGATAAGCTGTATATAGGGCTAATATACTAATCAAACCAAGAATCAGCTGCATGATACGCGTTGATATATTCCTCTTTTTAAAATTCTTATTTTTCACTCCATCGTTCAATACTAATTCACGCTTCTTTCTTTATGTATCTAATTAATATATATCGTTTCGATATTGTTGGCTGAAAAAAATGCACTTTCCTTGCTTTTTATATAGGAAATGTGCCCCTAATTATAAATAGGTCTTATTTTTTGTTTATAGGTCATTTAGAATGGCTCTTGCCAAATCATCTGCTGTTTTTCTGGCTCTGTCACTAAAATCTGAAGCATCGCTAAATGGAATGATGAACTCACCAACAAGTTTTGTATGGAACATACCTTTATTCTCACCATCAAAACTTCTGCGGAAAAATTCCTGTACCAAATCTGCATTACCTTCTTCCTGTCCGGCACAGGTAATGAGTAGTGCCACACGTTTTCCATCTAATAGTGGTGTATTGGTCAGACTAAAAGACCGGTCAACAAGAGGCTTCAACTGTGCAGTGAGATCAAAGCTATATAGAGGGGAAGCATAGATCACAGCATCTGCAGAAATAATACGCATAAATACCTGTTCAGTATCGTCTTTTTGTATGCATCCGGATGCATATTTGTTTTGCATACAGGCGTAGCATCCCAGACAGCCATTTATGTGATAATCAGTTACATTAATTCGGTCAATTTCATGCCCTTGGGACATCAGTTTTTTCTCTAAAAATTCAAGTGCGGCAGCGGTTTTTCCATGTCTTTTGGGACTTCCCATAACAGTTGCAATTTTCATATTTTTTCTCCTTCGATTTGTATTAATAAGTTATTGCACCAGTTAATTATAAATTGATAATAATTAACACCATAAACCATTGTAGAATACAGAAAGGTGAACTGATTCACATCATATGCTTTTTCAACTTCCGACTTTTCTTTATTTAACTGATTAAAACATGATTCCACTTCTGTTATAAATGTTTTTATATTCAATGTTGCTTTTTCTTTAGGTAAATATCCATAGAAGTAGAAATAAACTAAATGCTCCTGTTTCGTTTTAGAAAAAACAATGGGTTTTTCCAGCCAGCTTAAAAAATATGACTTACCTATATCAGTAATGGAGTATAGTTTTTTGAATTTACTGCTCTCAACAACTTCACGACAACTGATGAAGCCTTTTTCTTCCAGCCTTTTTAAAGCTGGGTAAATGCTTCCAAAACTAGCGTCAAAGAAGTAGGATGTGCAGTTTGCCATCCACTGTTTTAAATCATATCCGCTCATATCTTCTTTCATCAGAAAACCTAAGATTATGTATTCTAACATATGACCTCCTTATATCATTAATATATGTATCGAACCGATATATTTAATATTATAATAGCAAAATTGGATTTGTCAATAGCTTATATTTAGAAATGTACGGACGTGGATATTGATTCCAGGGAAGTGCGGGAGGAAACTTTAAACGCATTTGAAGGAACCCTGATATTTGTATCACATGACCGGTATTTTATAAATAAAATAGCAACTTTTATGTTGCCGATCCGGAAGGGAACCTACTTGAGATAGGCAGTATGAACGAAAAGTAGATTGGAAATTCTTAGCCGCTTCTGTTTCATAACAGAAGCGGCTAAACGTAAAATTCTCTTTTAATGAGCAGATGTTGGGGTTAATTGAATTGCAGGGATTGGTGGCTCAGACATTCCATGCCCAATGAAAAAGCTGGTGTGGGGAGGCTGATTGTAGGCCACATTTTGCCAGGCAATTCCCATACGGTATACAGGATCATGCATGAGAGTATGAATACGCCGTGTTGTGAAATCAGTCGTTGTATATATATTCAGGTAACGACTGTCGGATGTTCTGAATACAACCTCTTCTCTCCAGTCACCAAAGAGGTCGGCCTGTAAACATGGGGTTGCTTTGGTCCCGTTGTTAGAGGCACAGCCGTCGGCACGGAGTAAGGTTTTGCCCCCATACTTAGTAATGGTTGTTCCGTCTAATAATTCTCTGAGTTCATCACCATCCCACCAGATGGCAAAATTCACCTGGGAGGGTGCAGTGCCTATGATTTCTCCGGTACTGCTGTATAAGGGGGAGCCTGAGGCCCATACTTCCTCTCCGGGATAGCTTGCTGTCAGATCGGCAGAGCAGGCCCTGCCCACATCACCTGAAGCGTCATATTTAAACAGTATATGGCCTGTTCTGGCATCACGCATAGCCGCCCCCACTCCGCCGTTCGTCTTCGTGGACTCAAAAGAACTCCAGATTTCTAAACCGGGATGATTGGGATTTAAGTCTCCTAAATGCATGGCATCACCGTGCTGCAAGCCAGTTGTATATAATCCTTTTCCGTTGTGATCAATGGTACAGGCTCCATAGATAATTTCATCCATTCCATCCCCATCTACATCAGCAACGCTGAGATTGTGGTTTCCCTGTCCGGCATAACCGGAATTGCCCCGGCTGTTACTGTCAAAAGTCCAGCGTTTAATAAGCTTGGAACCGTTCCAGTCATAGGCTGTAAGAACTGCTCTTGTGTAATATCCGCGGCACATAACCAGACTGGGATGTTCACCGTCCAGGTAAGCTATGCATGCAAGAAAACGATCTACACGGTTTCCGTAGGAATCTCCCCAATCGGATACGTTTCCTCTGACCGGTTCATAATTGGTTGTATAGAGTGCCTTTCCGGTAAGTCCTTGAAATACAGTTAAATACTCAGGACCTGATAGTATATATCCGGAAGAATTTCTGTAGTCAGCATTGGGATTTCCTATGACGGTACCAAGGGCGTCTCTGCTTCCATCCGCTGTCTTACAGGCAATCTCGGCTTTTCCGTCGCCGTCTAAATCATAAACCATAAACTGGGTATAGTGTGCACCTGCTCGTATATTTTTGCCTAAATCAATTCGCCAAAGACGGGTTCCGTTCATTTTATAGGCATCCAGGTAAACGTTGCCTGTATATCCTTTTTGGGAATTGTCTTTTGAATCAGAGGGATCCCACTTCAATATAATTTCATATTGTCCATCTCCATCCAAATCTCCCACACTGCAGTCATTTGCACTGTAGGTATAGGAAACTCCATCCGGTGTCATACCTCCTGATGGGATCTGCAGAGGAATTTGCAGATAATTTTTATCCCATACACGAACGGCAGATGATTTGTTTTGTTCGTTACCATTTACAACAGCGCTTACTTCATAAGTGGAACCGGTGGTTCCTGTTGTATCTAAATAATTGCTGGCTCCGTTAATGGTTGCTAGTTTCTTTGATCCACGATATAAGTTATAAGATACATTTGATTGTTCGGTCCCTAAAACCCTCCAGCTGATAAAGACACCATTATTTACTTTAACAGCTGTTACACCGCGGTCTAAATACTCCATCTGCCTTGCCGGTGCTGCGCCTGCCTTTTCCTGTGGGATGGAAAGTACTAAAAAAACAGTAAAAATAAAAAGAATGTACTTAATTTTTTTAAACATAAATTTACCTCACCTCAATTGATTTAATGAGACATATCAAATGAATGGGATAATGGCTTAAAAGTTTATCCCTAACTTTTTTTACCAATATTCATTTGAACTGAAATGAAAGGTTGTTAAATACCTTTCATCTGATAGAAATAGTTCTTTATTTGTTTTGTAAACTAAGGAAACAAAAAGAAAAAAACGGAAAACAGCCTCCCAGTTGATTGCTTATACAAAGTATATCAAATGGGAGGCTGTTGTTATTTAAGTTATTTAATTACATTCGTTTTTATAATTTGCTTTAATTCCTTCTCGTGAGTAAGTGGTTCGGTTGGGTAGCCCAGTACAATGCCGGAAACAGGTACAAAGCCTTCAGGCAGATTAAGTTCTTTAATTAATGTCTGATCTGCGCTAAATGCGCATAAGGCTCCTAAAATATATACACTGCCGAGTCCGGCATCAGTTGCAGCAAGTGTCATATTTTCTATTACGCAGGCTGCATTTGCAAGTTCGATATTTGGGAACTGCTTGTTTGGTATACAGGAAACCAGTACAAATGTTGGTGCACCATATAATGGGTCAGAAGAGGGGGTACCAAATACATTTGCAGCAGTACTTGATATTTTCTTAAGAATTTCAGAATTTTGAATAACTGTCAGATAAACTGTATCATACATTCCTCTTCCTATTGGTGCGGCACATCCAGCGTTTATTATGTTCTTTAAAGATTCATCACTGATTTGTTCTGGTTTATAACTTCTTGCAGACTTACGCATAGCAATAGCTTTCATCATTTCCATGGTTATTATCTCCTTTATCATTTATAATTTACTCAAGTTAAAATACTTGGTATAATAATTATACCTATACCGTTATTTAATAACAAGTACGCAGAAATATATGATCTGGTACTATTTTTCTTACCTTGGAGGTATGTTATGGCTAATGAAATGGAATTGGATAGATACTTAAATATACTTAAGTCAACAGAGAGCAATAATGAATGTCCAGTAAAATGTACACTTGAGATAATCGGCGGCAGGTGGAAGCTAAGAATATTACTACAGCTGCTAAAAAAAGAGGTAAGTCGTTTTAATAAGCTAAAGAGAGAAATACCAGGCATTACAAATACAATGCTTTCAAATTCATTACATGAACTTGAAGAAAGCAGGCTGATTCAAAGGATTCAATACAATGAAATGCCTGTAAGAGTTGAGTACTCATTAACGGATTACGGTAAAAGTCTTTTGCCTTTATTTTACGAAATAGCTGCCTGGTGGAATAATTACAGCCATTGAATTGACATGAGGAACATTCATTATGAGAGAGAAATTAGTCAGTAAAAAAAGCCAGAAAAGAAGTATCTTATTCATGACCTCTTTGATGGTGGTTATTGTTGCAGTTTTATTAAAAGAGTATTCCATTTGGGAATTAATGAAAGCGGTTGGAAATGTTCATTTATTCTACCTTATTACCGGAATTGCATTAATGTTTTTCTTTGCCGGGTGCCAGGCCATGAATTTTTATATGATTATGCCCCATGCTGCTGATAGCAGGTTGGAAAATAAATAATGATCGGTGAATGATATAGCCAAACATATCCACGGCTTAAAAACAGTAGGGTAATATCAGCATTCTTTTAATCTTCTATCATACTTCTATCATACTTCTATCATAACTTTTTATTAAAATTTAAAATATAAAATCTATTGGAGGAGATTAAACTTGAAAAAAAATAATTTTATTAGAGGATTAAGAATAATTATTTTACTTGGATTGTTAGCTTATGTTACATATGGAGGGTACATGCATCAAGTTTTAGGAGGTGGGAAAGCCCCTTCTGTTCATGCACTTTGTCCATTCGGTGCGTTAGAAAGTTTGTATACGTTGCTTTTTATGGGAAGTTTTATACAGAAGATATATTCAGGGACGGTGGTTTTACTGCTATTAACTGTAATTATGGCAATTCTGTTCGGACGCAGCTTTTGCGGCCTGCTGTGTCCCTTTGGTGCGCTGCAGGAACTGTTTGGAAGAATAGGAAGGAAAATTTTAAAAAAGCACTTTATCATGCCTGCATATATAGACAGACCTTTGCGGTATTTAAAATATTTTATACTTCTTTTAACCACAGGAATGGCATGGCATTATGGGGCGCTCTGGATGGCACCATACGATCCATATTCTGCATATGCGCATGTATCAGTATTTAGCGAGTCCATAAAAGAAGATCCATTAGCAGTTATCGGCTTTCTATTACTTATAGTCACAGTAGCTGGATCTTTTATATATGATAGATTTTTCTGCAAATATCTTTGTCCGGTAGGAGCCTTTTATGGTATTGTTAGAAAAATCAGTCCTACAAGGATAGAACGTAATGCAGATTTATGTATAAATTGCAAAAAATGCAATAAAGTATGTCCTGTAAATATAGAAGTAGAAAAGTCGGAGAAAATCAACAGTGCGGAATGTATAAACTGTAACGAATGTGTTCTTGTATGCCCTAAAGAAGGTGCGCTGGAAATCAGGACGGCAGGAAAGAAAATTCAGCCTTTCACATTTCTCCTGATTGTTGTTGGAGTGTTTTTTGGAACCATACTTGTAGCTTCGTTAACCGGAAATTTTCAAATTATGCCTTCAAAGCTGGAAGAAGGGCAAGTTATCACAATATCGGAGATTAAGGGGTATTATACAATTGAAGAGGCAGCTATTGCAACAGGATTGTCATTACAGGAAATATATGAAATATTAGGTATTCCAGAGAATATTTCAAAAAATACTCAAATGAAACAAATATCAAATGAAGTTGAGAGCTTTGACCTGGATGAAGCAAAGTTAAAGGCATCAGGAGATGCTTCTGTAGTTAATGAGACGGTAATGCCTGATGTATCGGATAGTTCAGATCAAGTTGATATAAGCGGAATAAAAGGATCAATGACGATTCAGGAAGCATCGGATTCTATGAAGATGGAAATAGAAGAGTTCTATATTCTGTTTAAAATTCCGGAAAGCGTACCTGAGCAAACAAGGATGAAAGATATTGAAATCGTTTCACCAGGGTATGATTTTGAAAGTATTAAGGAATCTTTGAGGTAACTGTAAAAAAGAATCACATACGGCATATTCTTTTAAACCCTGATAGTTTTGTGACAGAATCACATAAAATCCGATTTTATATTTGAATTATCCGTAGTATAATTTATACATATAAATCCTGGGGATATTGTGATGCAGTAAGAGGTGAAGGGAGTAAACCATGGATAAAAAACAGATACTGGTAGTAGATGATGAACAGGGAATCCGTGATATTATAAAAGAATATCTTGTATTAGAAGATTTTGAAGTAATTGAGGCTGCAGATGGTGTAGATGGATTGAATAAATTTAAAAACCATATGATTTCGTTAGTAATACTAGACGTAATGCTTCCGAAAATGGATGGTTGGAAAGTATGCCGTGAAATAAGACTGACTTCCAGTGTGCCAATTCTTATGTTGACAGCAAGGGGTGAGGAATATGATAAACTCTTTGGTTTTGAACTTGGAGTGGATGACTATATGGTGAAACCTTTTAGTCCAAAAGAGCTGCTTGCAAGGATAAAAGCAATTTTAGGAAGAAGCAATAAAGCAGTCAAGGAACTGGAAAAACCAAATAAACTGCAAGTAGAAGAGATTCTGATTGATTTTGATGCAAGGAGTGTTTTTTTGGGAAATGAGTTGTTAAGCATGACTCCAAAAGAATATGATTTATTTTCTTTTTTTGTAAATAATCAGGGTAAGGTATTTTCAAGAGAACAGCTGTTGAATCAGGTTTGGGGATATGAGTTTTTGGGTGATGTCAGAACGGTGGATACTCATGTAAAAATGCTTAGAGAAACACTGGGAAAATACCGAAAATGGATTACGACAGCCTGGGGAATTGGATACAAATTTCAAGCGGGTGAAAATAGTTGAAAAGTATAAGAGCAAAACTCTGGGCTGGGATGATGATACTTGTAGGAGTAATTGTTATCCTTCTATGGCTTTTTCAAATTGTTTTTCTAAACAAATTCTATACTGTGCTTGAGATAGGAGGAGTAAAGAAAAACGCAGAAAGCATAGTTACACAAATTGAAAAGTTAACTGATTTAAATCAGATAAATAATGAAGAAAGTATTCTCGTGAATATAGAAAGTTATATCTACGAAAAACAGTTATCAGTAAGAATCATTAATTATGATTACAGGGTACTCTATCAGGGAACTTCCGGAAATAATATGAATATGCCTGGGGTTATGCAGGAAGCTTTTTTAGAAATTACACAGAATGCAATGAGCGGAGAAGAATCAACACAGGAGGTTGTGCATCCGAAATATGGACATAAATTCACCATAATAGGTATACCAATTTGGAGTGAACATGTAATAAAGGGTGTCATGATTGTAACCATGCCAATGGCTTCTATTGAAAAAACAGTAGATATTCTTAAAAGCCAGCTTGTTATTATAACCTGTGTCCTTCTTGTAGTATCGCTGCTTATTTCATATATACTGTCTAAAAAGTTTGCCGATCCGATATCTAAGATCAGCCGGCAGGCGGATAGTTATGCCAAAGGAGATTATCATGCACGAATCAATCATATAAGTGATGATGAAATCGGAAAATTGGCTGAGAGAATGAATGATATGGGTGAAGCGCTAATACGAAATGATGTACTTCAGAAAGAGCTGATTGCAAATGTATCCCACGAACTTCGTACTCCACTTACGTTAATACGTGGTTATGCAGAAACACTTCGTGATGTAACAGGAGAAAATACGGAGAAAAGAGAGAAACAGTTAGGTATTATTATTAAAGAATCAGAACGTCTGGGAAATATAGTGGAAGATATTTTAAATCTTTCCAGACTTCAGGCAGGAGCAGTCACATTGGCAATTGAAACATTTTCACTTAAAGAAATGCTTCTATCAATCAAAGAGCACTTTGAGCTGGGTGAAAAGGACAGGATCTTAGATTTGGCTGGTGTATTGGAATTAGAGGGGAATCTGCTGGGAGACAAGAACAAAATACAGCAGGTTTTCTATAATCTCATAGGAAATGCGTTCCGTCATTCCAGGCCTGACCAGCCAGTGGCTGTGGCTGTAATACCCAATGAAAAGATGGTGAGAATTGAAGTCAGGGATCGTGGTGAAGGAATAGCCAGAGAAGATATTGAACATGTTTTTGAGCGTTACTACAAAGGAAAAAGATCGGATAGTAAAAAGGAGGATGGAACAGGGTTGGGTCTGGCCATAGTAAAAAGCATTCTGGATATGCACCAGGTACCATATGGAGTAGAGAGTAAGGTTGGAGAGGGGACCGTATTCTGGTTCGAATTAGAGAGAGATAATGACAAGTTGTCATATATATAACCTGACAAACAGCTGTCATGTTACTTATACTATAATATCCATAGTAAGTAAATAACTATTAATTATTTCTCTCGAGGGAGGTAAGTCATGAGTACAGAGTATATTAATCTGACAGCAGACAATTTGATGCAAAGGGCAAGGTAAATTCGAAACAGTCATTTATTAAATGAGGGATATTTGAAGAAGCTGCTTAAGAGGGAGATATGATGAAACCAGATGATATTTTAGAATACTGCACATCGAATTTAGATGGAATAGTTCTTATAGAAAGCTGGGGTGAGAAAGGTATTTATTATAATCCCTGCAATACATTAAAACGCGGTGTATATATATTAACTATTAAAGAAAAAGATGGCGATAATGATAAAAGTTCAAATCTTAACCGGGATAATATATTCCGGGTCAATCTGGGTATAAGAAAAACAACATTTAAAGAGCTTTTTGGCGAAATTCCCAAACGCCCTTCTGCAGGTAATACCGTTGATATGAATTACGATTTTACGGAATTAGATAAAATTATTCCGCACCCAGTCTATGCCTGGATGGGGTGGATCAGCGTACTGAATCCATCGATAGAGACTTTTGAAACTTTAAAATCTTTCATTGAAGAAGCATATGGATTTTCCAAAGAAAAGTTTAGTAAAAAGAAGTAAAAATATAGATGGCGCAATTAAATTTCTTATGATACAGATGTATATGGACAGTCTTTTTAAGGCTTTCAACTAAATAAAAATCTGTTGTGAGACCGCTCATTTTCAGAGTTTCTATTAGAGAGAAACTTGCTGATCTGAAAATCGACGGTCTCTTTTTATAGTAATCCGCAGAGGGATATACCAAATGAAATTGAAGGCAATTAACATAGGATCAGCAAGCCCTGGTAATAATAAAAGATATCAACTTTGACATGAGGATTATACATTATGAGAGAAAAAATAGTCAGTAAAAAAAACCAGATAAGAAGTATCGTATTTATGGCCTCTTTGATGGCAGTTACTATAGCAGTTGTATTAAAAGAGTATTCGATTGGGGAATTAATGGAAGTGGTTGGGAGCATACATGTATTTTACCTTTTTACCGGAATTGCATTAATGTTTTTCTATGCCGGATGCCAGGCCATGAATTTTTCTATGATTATGCATCGATTAGGATCAGCTGCTTCGTATAAAAATTGTATTGATTATGCGTACATCGGAAATTATTTTAGCGCAATTACACCTGGAGCATGCGGCGGTCAGCCTGCTCAGATGTATTACATGAATAAGGATAAAATCCATGTTGATATCTCTGCCATCACTATATTTCTTATGGTTTTTGAAAGTCAGATTGTAATTGTATTAATGGGCGGAGTCTTTGCGGTGTTACGATTTTCGATCTTAGCAAAGTCTGCGAATTGGTTTATCTGGCTATTATTTTCAGGAGCCTCTGTTATGCTTTTTCTGACGGCTGTTTTATCGGCATTGATGTTTTCCAGAGTAATGATTCCTTTTCTGATTGATCTGGTATTACAACTTGGTGTAAAATTCCATCTATTTAAAAAGCCAAAGGACATAAAAGAAAAACTGGATATTCTGATCATCTCTTACCGTGAAAAATCAAGAATGATTATAAAATACCCGGATTTGTTCCTTAAGGTGTTTGTAGTTTCAATGTTTCAATGGATTGCATATTGCTTTGTAACATATCTGGTTTATTTAAGCTTCGGTTACAGGAAGAACGATTGCCTTGATCTGATGGCAGGTCAATCCTTTATTAATATTGCAGTTGCCGCAGTCCCCCTTCCGGGTTCAGTTGGAATTGCAGAAAAAGCATATTTAAATGTGTTTGGTCAGTTTTATCCGGGTGAGCAGCTCCCATCCGCTATGATCTTAAGCAGAATTATTAATTTTTATTTTCCTCTTTTAATCAGCTATATTGTTTATGCTTTTGCGCATCATAGGATTATGAAGGCACAGAGGCGTTCGAGTATCTGAAATTAAAGGAGTTCACGAGCATGAAGAAAACACCTAAAATAGAAGTTTGTTCATATTGTTCTGGTTTTGACGTCAACGAACTAAAGAATAAAGTAAATGCAAAGATTGGCTGTATTGGAAAATGTTCGAAAAAGAATCCGGAACTTAATGGAAAAGTATATGGATTCCTTAACGGTGAATTTACAGTTTGCGATACAAAGGAAGAGTTCTTTGAGAAAATAGACAAATTAGATTCATTTGTTTCAGATAGCAATAAGAGCCCTTTAGTTGACGCATTTTTAGAGCACCATGAAAAGTGGTATGATGAGCATGAAAAGCTGCGAGAACTTTGCCTGGCTTGTCAATTGACAGAAGAATTAAAGTGGGGGCAACCCTGTTACACGTTAAATGATAAAAATATTGTTATTATCGGCGGATTTAAAAATTACGTCGCACTGTCATTCTTCAAGGGAGCATTACTCAAAGATGAAGGTGAAATTCTTGTTCGGCAGACGGAACGTGTTCAGGCTGGACGACAGCTTCGGTTCAGTTCAGTGGAAGAAATTACTGAGAAAGAGACGATGATCAAAGCATATATCGGAGAAGCTGTGGAAATTGAAAAAGCCGGTATGAAAGTGCCTGTTGAAAAAAAGACAGAGATCAAAATTCCGGACGAACTGCAGGCGAAATTCAATGAAGATCCAGCCTTTAAAAACGCATTTTATGCATTGACTCCAGGACGTCAAAGAGGATATATTTTTTATTTTAATGGAGCGAAGCAGTCTGTAACCCGGGTATCGCGAATAGAAAAGTGTATGACTAAAATTTTTAAGGGATTAGGTGTAAATGATTGAAAAGAAGGATGAATTAAAATAATATTTTTTGTTGACATATAGTCTGGTTGGACTAAAATATACACATAGTCTAATTAGACTAACTATTAAACTAAAGCTTTTAACGCATACCCCAAATGAATTGATCGAACCTGGGATATCGTAACGATAAATCTGTTTTAAAAGAAATTGTTCATAAAAACTTATAATAATTTGTTGATTGGCAGAATTACATAATTCTAAATTCCAAATTAA
Source organism: Lacrimispora sp. 38-1 (assembly GCF_049890855.1). Taxonomy (NCBI): domain Bacteria; kingdom Bacillati; phylum Bacillota; class Clostridia; order Lachnospirales; family Lachnospiraceae; genus Lacrimispora; species Lacrimispora sp. 38-1. The sequence continues at coordinate 28,898 of NZ_JBANEW010000043.1, forward strand.
CAAAATAGGAGGTTATATGTCAAATAATCAAAATGGGAATGTAAACGAAATCATTTTTGGGTACTGGCAGGGATATACGAAAAGTGACGATGCACCGCGAGGGTTGAAGGATACACCTGCCAAAGTGAATGTTGTGTCTCTCGCATTCGGAGTAATTGATGATAAGGATCCCAACAATATTATTATGTCGTTTCTGACGAGTAAATGGAGCAGACAGGAGATTATGGAAGGTATTAGTTTTCTACATGCACGTGGAACAAAAGTGCTCCTTTCGCTCAACGGCCAGCCCAAATTACAGTACGGCGGCTGGCCTGCATTGGACCCCGAAAAATTCGCATCGAATACAGCAAAATTATTAAACGCTTGGAATCTTGACGGAATCGATCTTGATAATGAAGACAATTATAAACCAGGCGATGAATTTGTTGAGGTCATTAAGGCATTACGCAGGGTATTGAACCCCGGAGCAATCATTTCACTGCCTGTATACCTTGGAAAGTGGCGTGACGAGTATCTCTTTAAAGTTCGTGAAATTGTAGACTATGTATGGACTATGGCTTATTGGAATGACTATAATGGACAACGGGAGCTTTTAAACGTATATCAAAAACTGCTTTACCCATCAAAGGCCGGCATGGGTGTAGGCATTCCCGGAATGGCTAATCCTGGGCAAAGCACACCCCCTGATGCTGTGCCGGATATGGCAGCCTACACACCGCAATCTGGTATTATGCTCTGGGCACTGAATTCTAAAGATGCTCCTGCATGGTACAAAATGATTATTGATCACATGCCGCATAAAAGTATCGATTTGGCAACACCGTGACGTCATAAACGTGTGGCTTTAAATAAAAATACGAAATACGAATTTAAACCCTCCAGTATACCACCACCTTGAATTAGTGATGGTATACTGGTTTTGTTTTATAAAAGAGAATAAGGAGATGATAGATGACGTGTTCATTAAAATTAAAGGTGCAAAAGAAAATAATTTAAAAAACATTGATGTTCAGATCCCTAAAAATAAGCTGATCGTATTTACCGGACTGTCCGGCAGCGGTAAATCAACACTGGCACTGGAAACGCTGCAAAGAGAATGTCAGCGGCAGTATATGGAATCCATGGGTATGACAATGGAGATGGGAAGCAGACCGAAGGTTGAGCGCATTGACGGATTGTCACCGGCTATATCAATAAACCAGCATCAAACCAGTAATAATCCGCGTTCAACAGTAGGGACTGTTACTGAAATCTCCGCATATCTGCGTGTTTTGTTTGCCAGGCTGGGCGAAAGACCCTGTCCTCACTGCGGTAAAATAATTGCACGGAATTACTATGATACAGAGAATGTTCTTTATTCAGAAATGCCGGATCAGGAAGCTGACAATATGGAACTGTATGAGGATACACTTCCCTGTCCCCACTGCGGCAGGCATGTTGTAGAACTTACAGCCAGCCATTTTTCCTTTAATAAACCACAAGGTGCATGTCCCGTTTGCCGGGGAATTGGAGTTGTGAGTTTGCCGGATATCAGCCTTCTGATCGACAAATCCAAAAGTATCCGGGAATTTGCGGTTTCCGGATGGGATCAGGTTTTTATTGACCGATACGGAACTTCCATGCTTCAGGCGGCCAGGCATTATGGATTTGAAATGGATCTTGATATATCTGTGAACCGATATAATGACGTTCAGATGGAACTGCTTTTATATGGTGTTTTGAGCAAACAGTTTCAGAAGCGTTTTCCGAATATCGCACCACCGAAGACAGTACCAGAAGGCAGGTTTGAAGGTGTCGTAACAGGTCTTATGCGAAGATATATGGATAATAGTTCTGCGAGTGCCAGACAGAAAATTGAGAAGTTTTTAATTCGCCGGGAATGTCCTGAGTGTCATGGGATACGCTTCAGGACAGAAACACTGGAAGTAAAGGCTGGTGGAGTCAATATTAAGGAACTTCTCTCCATGTCCCTGATCAGTGTCGACAAATGGCTGAAAATGCTTCCTGCTTCTGCAGCACCGGAGAGCTGGAATATTGTAAGACAGGTTGCTGCTGATTTGGAGAGCAGAATCCATCGAATTATTGATGCAGGTGCAGGGTATCTGAGTCTTGATCAGCCTGCCGCATCCCTGTCTGCAGGGGAGTGGCAGCGTATCAAGCTGGCTTCCGTACTGGGAAGTGGTCTGACCGGAGTGCTGTATGTGCTTGATGAGCCGACTTCTGGTCTTCATTCCCGTGATACCGGAAGAATCATTGAGGTGTTAAAGCGCTTGCGGGATATGGGCAATACGGTTATTGTAATTGAACATGATGTGGAAGTCATGAAGGCGGCGGATTATATCATCGATTTCGGACCCGGCGCTGGCAAAGACGGTGGAAGGATCGTAGCCTGCGGCAGTGTTCAGGAAATCATCAGCTGCGAGGAATCTGTCACAGGAAAATATCTTCAGAACAGCTTTTATCAGGCGAAACGGAATAAGCTTCCTGGCAGCAAAGACTATATAGGCATTAGAAATGCAAATGTTAACAATTTGAAGAACATCAATGTTGATATCCCGCTTGGGCGGTTTGTTACGGTGACAGGCGTCTCAGGAAGCGGTAAATCAAGCCTGATCTTCGGACACCTGGCGGAAGCGGCAGATGCCTATTTCCGCCAAACAAAAATGAACAGCACTCCGGATATATCAGGTTTGGAAAAGCTTACAGCCGTTGTGTCCATAAACCAGCAATCCATTGGACGCTCCAACCGTTCCAATGCGGCGACCTATACCGATCTCTTTACTGACATACGCGATTTATTTGCCTCTCTGCCGCAGACAAAAACAGGCGGTCTTACAGCAAAGCATTTCTCCTATAATGTGGCTGGCGGAAGATGTGAGAAATGTCAGGGTACCGGCAGACTGTCCATTCCCATGCACTTTCTGCCGGATGTGGAGGTGATCTGCCCTGTTTGCCGAGGCAGGAGATACCAAAAGCCAGTTCTGGATATTCGATACAGGGGACATAATATCTCGGATATTCTGGAACTAAGCATTGATGAAGCACTGGCCCTGTTTGTTGATGAGAAAAATATTGCTGCCAGATTGCATATTCTTCAGGATGCAGGGCTGGGATATCTGGGGCTTGGGCAGTCCACTGCAACCTTATCCGGCGGAGAAGCGCAGAGACTGAAGCTGGCTAAGGAGCTTTTAGGCGGCGTCGGAGGAAGAGTACTGTATCTGTTTGATGAGCCAACTACCGGACTTCACCCCCATGATGCATGCAGACTGGTTCATGTATTTGACCGTCTGGTAAAGCTTGGAAACAGTGTAGTGGTAATAGAACATAATTCGGAAATGATACTGGAATCAGACTGGGTAATTGACCTCGGTCCGGAAGGCGGGAATGAAGGCGGCGAAATTATAGCTCAGGGAACACCGGAGGAAATTATGAAAAATCCCTGTTCCTTCACAGGCAAAATCCTTTATGGGCTTTCCAGCAGGCTTTAACTATTTACAATAGTATAAAGAAAGGTATAATGAATAATAGAAATGATAAGGAAGGAGGCAGTTCATTGGCAACTTATAGAACAACTCAGATAGCAAAGCTCATCGGGGTTCATCCCAATACAATACGGTTTTATGAGGAGATGCAGCTGCTTCCTGTGATACCGAGAACAAAAAGCGGTTATCGTATTTTTGACGACAGACATCTTGAACAGCTTCGTTTTCTTCGCACTGCTTTCCGTGCTGAAATTATCAGTGACAGATTAAGGAAGGAAGTCTATAATATAGTGAAAACGGCTGCTGCTGGTGATGTCAGCGAAGCATACCAAAACACACAGAGATACCTTGAGCATCTTCGGGAAGAAAGAAAAAGGGCTGAGGAAGCAATTCGCATCACACTGGATATCATTGAGAACAATGGAAAATCAGATGAAAACGTTGTTTTCTGCGGAAGAGTAAAGGCCGCTGAAATTCTCGGCATCACCATAGACGTTTTACGTGACTGGGAAAGAAATGGTCTGATTCTGGTACCCCGCAGTTCCAACGGACATAGAAAATATGGAGTAAAAGAAATGAACCGGTTGAAAATTATCCGAACTCTTCGTAATTCTCATTATTCCATGATGTCTATACTGCGTATGCTGAATCGTCTGGATCAGGGAGACCGGAATATCCGTGAGGTTATTGATACACCTGATGAAGAGGAAGATATTGTATGCGCGGCAGACAGATATATTACAGCACTTGGCATGGCTGAAACGGATGCACAGGAAATGACAGAAATGCTTGAAATGATGATGAAAAGATTCTCGGTGCAGTAAATATTAATTTACTCGAAAAGCTTAATATTGCCAGGCGCAATCATTGCAGGTAAATCGGAAGGCATTGAGATAAGGTGAATCTTGTACAGAGGGTACATAAAAAACTACTGACATGTATTCAAAGAAAAAATAAGTCTAGCACAGGGTTTAGAGCCTGTGAACACTAGATATTAAATGGAGGATAGAAAAATGATGTATTATTTTGTTGCTCAGATACTAATAAATGATGAAGAAGAATATGAAAAATATCTGAAAGATACCGATGAAGTATTTAGTAAATTTGAAGGAAAGTACCTGGCTGTCGATACAGATCCAACAGTGCTGGAGGGTACATGGAATCATGAAAGAATTGTCATTATTCAGTTTCCAGATAAGATGAAATTTGAACAATGGTATGAGTCACCAGAATATAAAGCAATTCTTAAGTACCGTCTGAAAGCTGCCAAATGTGATACATTATTGGTTAAAGGATTACTATAAAGAGTGTATGAATCGGTAAAATTATTACGAGGTAACCACTAAATAATATTTGAATAATTAATAAACCTTCCAGTATGCCACCAGTTAAAAAGCTGATGGTATACTTTTTTTATAAAATTTAGCAGGAGGAGTAATATGGATTTCAATAAGAAACAAAAACAAAAATGGTGGACAAAGGCGATGGCATTCCTGATTGGTCAGGGTATTTCACTCTTTGGTTCGCAAATCGTCCAAATGGCAATTATCTGGTATGTAACACTGGAGACATCATCTGGAATATGGGTTACAATTCTGACACTGGCAGCATTTTTACCGCAAATGATTATATCGTTGTTTGCCGGAGTCTGGGCAGACCGCTACAACAGAAAGCGAATCATAATAACCGCAGATACAGTAATTGCTGCAGCAACCCTGCTGCTTGCCTTTTTTATGATGTCGGGGAACCTTGGTGAAGCTGCCCTGCCAGCAATTATTGCAGTCGCTGCAATCCGATCCATAGGCAGTGGAATACAAACACCAACAGTAAATGCGATGATTCCTCAGATAGTGCCTGAAGATAGACTTATGCGTGTAAATGGTATCAACGGGAGTATTCAATCCGTTGTTCAGTTTGTCTCCCCTATAGCGGCCGGAGCAATCATGGCGGCCGGTCCTATTTACAACATCATGTTTATTGATGCAGTTACTGCAGTTTTTGGAATCAGCATACTGGTTTTTATAAAAATACCGAAGCATCAGGCAGCTGAAAGAACAGAGCCGACATCAGTATTTGCAGAAATGAAGGAAGGACTTCAATTTACCTGGAATCATAGATTTCTTAAAAGGTTGCTTATAACATATGGTATCTACATTTTTCTCTGTGTACCTTCTGGTTTTCTTACGGCACTCATGATTCAACGTACTTTTGGCAACAATGTTACATTTCTGACAATTAATGAAACGGCAGGCTTTGCAGGAGCTTTAGTTGGAGGACTTCTGCTTGGGGCAACAGGCGGATTTAAAAACCGAAGCAAAACATTGTTTCTGGGAATGATACTTTATGGAGTTGCTTCTCTTGCAGTAGGTTTCACTAATATTTTCTGGATTTTCGCTCTACTTATGTTTTTTATTGGATTGACCATACCAGCTGCCCAGACAGCAGTTTTTACTCTGGTACAGGAAAAGACCGATCCTTCCGTGCTTGGCCGGGTTTTCAGTCTGGTTAACGTGATGTTCACGGGTTTTATGCCACTTGGCATGGCTGTTTTCGGACCACTTGCTGACGTCATCAGAATACAGACGATGGTTATTATATGTGCGGTTTTTATTATTATTCTGGGTTTGAGTATTGTACTATACCGCAATTTTTATAAGGAAGGAGTTACGGCATCGTTGGTGTAAGAAGATTTTTATTTATTTTTTTAATTATTATTATTTATTCTTGTAGGCATCTAAATGCTATAGTACAATGGAAGGAGAACGTATATTCGGAAAAGCGGAAGGCGTTTTTATTATGACGTAAGGCGGGGGAGATATCTTATGCATATTTCTAACCTATTAATGTTTACAATGGAAGACTGGATTATAGGATACAATTATGAAATATGGATTCTGGTTATACAGAAGGAGAAAATGATATGAGTATTTTATCGATTGCCAGTAATGCCTCTGCATGGAGAGGCTATGAATATTATGAAGGAAAAAGGGTTATCTCTTGGAATCAAATGGATAAGCATGAATTTGAGGGAACGGTTAGAGGCAGCGGAAAAGAACCATACCACGTGATGATTGACACTGAACATCCTAAAAAGTCAACATGCAATTGCCCGCATGCTGAAGGAAAAAGAATAGTATGTAAGCACAAGATCGCCTTGTTTTTCACAGTCTTTCCAAAAGAGGCAGACAGGTATATAGCTGAAATAGAAGAATATGAGAGAGAAGAGGGGGAGCGGGAGCAAGAACACTACGATCAGATCGTCAGATATGTAAAGAGTCTTTCAAAAGAAGAACTGAGGACTGCATTAATTAATGCGTTGATTGAAGCAGAAGAAAGAGACCGATATCGTTAGCTAAAAAGACAAGAATTGCCATTAATATGGCTCTTTTTTCATAAATGCCTTCTTTACACAAGAACTTAAGAGATAGCCAAGAATGCAGATAATATGCGTTTTTTGGCTATTTTTAATGTTATAAAATGCTAAAAAGAACGATGGTGTTAAAATACAAGGAAGTTTCAAAACTGGAAGTTTACAAAGATGTGATAAATTGCTTTTTAAATAATGAAGATGTGGATGCGAATCTATGATGAGAAATTACGAGCAGCTTAAAAGAGAATGCGATGAGACTGAAAAATTTATTGAATCCATTTCAGATAGTCAGCTAAGACGCATATTTCGCATGAGATACATAGACGGAAAGAGTTTATTTGTAATCGGTAATAAGGTGCATCTTGATAAAAGCAACGTTAGCAGAAAAATCAACCTGTTTTTTGAAGTCGCAACGCATACAACAAACGCAACATTATAATGAAAATCAGATAGGACATCAAAGTATGTACCAATCAAAAATGCGAAAAAAGAAAGGAAGTAATATTTATGGAAGAAGGATTTGAAGTAGTAAATTTACATGGTTGTGCGAGTGGAGTAATTCCAACTGCGACCATTGGAAAAAATGGAAATTGGTATATTGGAAACAAGGATACCGGAGTATCAGCAAAAGGAGAGACAGGCGCACAGGGTCCACAGGGTGAAAAAGGAGACCAAGGCGAAATCGGACCAGCAGGTCCACAGGGAATCCAAGGCATCCAAGGAGAAAAGGGTGATAAAGGTGACCAAGGCATCCAGGGCGAAAAAGGTGATAAAGGAGACCAAGGTGAAAAAGGTACCGATGCAGATCCGTCAGAACTGGAAAGATTAAGCAGCGAGATTGATGCGCTAAAAGTAGAGGTTGCTGAAACAAAAAAATCTGTAGCTGATGGTAAAGCCCTTATAGCATCAGCGATTACAGACAAGGGCGTGACAACAGAATCAGATGCAACTTTTCAGGTGATGGCCGATAATATTAATAAACTTGCGGAAAATAAATATTCAGAAGGATATAATGATGCACTATCTTATATTAATAAAAATGCTAAATTGGTGGATACTACGTTAAATCCGGCAGGAGTAGGTGTTACATGTGATAGCACTGGGGGTGATGGTAATGGTGCAGAAAATACAAGTAGTGTTTCATTTGTTGGAACGGGTGTTTCAAGAATTGTATTATCTATTTCAGCATATAAACAGGGTGGAGAAGCCAATGGAAGTATGACTATTACAACAGTATCAGGAAAAGTATTAGGAAGCCACTCATATTCAGCCGTGAGTGGTCAAACAACAACTAGTACAAAGAAATTTGATATATCAAATATAAATGAAACTATAATAGTTTCTACTTCATCACATGCTAGAGCTTGGGGAGGTACTAAAAGTAATAGAACTAGAAGTGGTGTAGACTTTGCGGTCACTTATAGTAAATTAACATTAAGTTAAATTATGCCTGAATAAATCAAAATTATATAATCTTTTTATTACCAAGGCAGTAATGCCTTGGTAATAAAATAAGACTGTAGACAAAGCGGGACTTATTTTACAGCCCCAATCAATAAAAATCGAAAGGAAGTAATGTTTATGGAAACAGGATTTGAAGTAGTAAATTTACATGGTTGTGCAAGTGGGGTAATTCCAACTCCTACAATCGGAACAAATGGAAATTGGTATGTTGGAAACAAGGATACTGGCGTAGCTGCAAAAGGTGCAGACGGAGCAGTTGGCGCACAGGGTCCACAGGGCGAAAAAGGAGATCAGGGAGAAATCGGACCAGCAGGTCCCCAGGGAATCCAAGGCATCCAAGGAGAAAAGGGTGAAAAAGGCGACCAAGGTATCCAAGGTGAAAAAGGAGAGCAAGGCGAAAAGGGAACAGATGCAGACCCGGCAGAGCTGAACAAATTAAGCGGCGAGATTGATGCAGTAAAGAAGAGTTTAACTAATGTTTCAACGGAGCTGGAATTAACAAAAAAATCTGTCGCTGATGGGAAGTCACTCGTCGCATCAGCGATAACTAATAAAGGAGTGACTACTGCTGCAAATGCTACTTTTCAGACGATGGCGTCTAACATTTCGACTATGGCTACTAACCAATATAATTCTGGGTATTCCGCTGGAGGAAATGGCAAATATCAATGGCAATATTTAGGAAATTTATCAATAGGATGGAGTAAAGTAAAACAGTACACATTTAATAATGTTGGCTCAAATGTCGTTCAAGTAATTCCGGTATTTAAATATGAGACGACAGTTACAGGTGGATCAGTTAATGAGACTATAAATATAGGAACATCATATGATGGCAACAACGTTACTATATCATTTGCAACTGAAGAAACATTCATAAATATAGATGTTTATGTATTGAAAAAATAGTTTTATAGAAATGGTAATATGAAATCAAAAGATTGCAGATTGCTTTTCACAAATTCCCCTCATTACATGAAAGACAGGTGTCTTTGCTTTTCCCCCATTCATTGATTATTTCTAAAGCAGGAAGAAGAGATTTACATTTATCAGTAATAGCATATTCAACATGAGGTGGAATTTGGCATAATTCTTTTCTGCTGATTAAACCATGCTGTTCGAGAGCCTGAAGAGATCGTGTTAACATAATGTTTGTAATTCCACACAGATGACGTTTAAGCTCATTATAACGCATACTGTCATAATGAGAAAGTTCCCATATGATAGCTAATCGCCATTTTCCGCCTAAAATTTCTAAAGCGCGAATTACTGGACATTTTTCATAATAATAAGGTTTTAGATTTTTCGTCTGTTCTTTCATGTTTAATCCTTTCCTCTATCAGGGCACAAAAATGTGCGTACTTATATTATGTTTTCTAGTATTGTATCATATTTTTATAAAATAAAAATCAGCTTGGAGGAATTATTATTATGGAATATGAAGATATTTTTAGAAAGAGATATTCTGTACGAAAGTATAAGGATCAGTTGGTTGAGGATGAAAAATTGAATAAAATTCTGGAAGCTGGAAGGTTAGCGCCTACCGCAGGAAATCATCAGCCACAAAGAATTTTAGTTGTGAACAGTGAAGAAGGGCTTGCAAAAATGCAGGCATGTACACCTTGTCATTTTAATGCAAAGCTATTATTTTTAGTTTGTTATGACAAACAAGCAGAACATCACAATCATTATGGAGATCAACGACCGTATGGTGAGGTTGACGCAAGCATTGTATTAACGCATATGATGTTGGAAGTATATAATTTAGGGCTTGGCAGTGTTTGGGTCGGGTTGTTTAATCCTCAATTGTTAAGAAAAAAATTTTGTATTCCAGATCATTATGAAATACTTGGTATCATGCCTGTTGGTTATCCAGCCGATGATGCTGAACCCAGTAAGATGCACTATGAAAAATATCCCGTTGAGGAAACCGTTTTTTATAATACATTCAAATGTTAAAAATATTGATGCGCTGTCTTCTGCAGGCATACCAATCTATGCCTTCAGGGAAAGGGCGGGAGCATATCTATATTTCCTATAACTACCTACTTTAATTATAACACAATGAAAATGGAAAATATAGACTTATAATACATGGCATATATATGTATACTAATATTGTAATTCTACTTTGGTTATAATTAATTGGTCTTATTAATTTGGAGGTAAGATTAGATGAATATTAAATTTGATCCCAATAACAATATCATTAAACTCTGTATAATCGGGATGAGTTTAGAAGATAGTGGGAACTTAGAAGAAGCAAACACGATGTTTCATAAAGCATGGAATGAAGCAGCAGATGACTATGAAAAATTTATTGCAGCTTATCATTTCTCCCGTCAACAAAAGGATATTACAGACAGATTGAAGTGGCTGGAAACATCTTTACAGTGTGCGCTAAATGTAAATGATGATGATGTAAAAAGTGCATATTCAACGTTATACGTAAACATTTTCCATTGCTATGAGGCGTTGCATGACTTTGATCATGCAAAAAGAAATTATGAATTATCTGAATTATATAAAGGTGTGCCTTCTGATAAAGGACCGTTTTATCATGGGACTAAGGCAGATTTAAAGATTGGTGATTTACTGACAGCGGGAGGAATTTCAAATTACAGGCCTGAGCTTCAAATGAATCACATTTATTTCACAGCGAATATCAATGGTGCGGGACTTGCAGCGGCATTAGCAAAAGGAGAAGGAAGAGAACGCGTTTATATAATAGAACCAACAGGTGAATTTGAAAACGACCCCAATGTTACTGACAAAAAATTCCCAGGTAACTTAACACGTTCATATCGCTCAAAAGAGCCTTTAAGAATTATTGGAGAGGAAACAGAGTGGAATAAACTGACAACTACGGATTTAAACAAATGGCGTGAAAATTTAGCAAAAAGCAAGGGCGAAATTATTAACTGAGGTGTCTTCTATTGGAGTTTAATAAATGAGAAAAAAATTAAGTTTAACTCAATATCTGGATGAGAAGGGGATCAGTAGTGAATTGATTCAGACAATTGAATCGGTGTTTACCCTAAGATCATTAAAAAAGGGCTGCAACCTATTGAATATGGGGGAAAATTCGAAAGTAATCTGTTTCATTCTTCAAGGTATCGTAAGGGGAGTATATATTGATGAAGAGGGAGATGAAATTACAAAATGTTTTTCGAAAGAAGGAGAATGGTGCTGCTTTTATAATATTCTTAGTGATGGTCCGTCAAAGTATTGGATTGAGGCTCTGGAAGATTGTCAGATCGCAGAGATAGGGGTAGAACAGCTCCGCGGTATTATAAAAAAGTACCAGCAGTTTCGGATTCTTTATGACGAACTGTATAATGACGCCTTTATGTTAAGCGATGAAAAGGGTGTATCCTTTCAGCGAATGAATGCAAAACAAAGATATCTCCATTTTGCAGAAAAATATCCTGATATCGAAGAACGTGTGAAACAGGAGTATATAGCCTCTTATATTGGAATTACTCCAAGTTCCTTAAGCAGAATTAAAAGAGAACTGTAGTTGTCATTTGGCAATTACAACTTTCTTTTTTTTTGATATGATTTAGAAAATAAATAAGAAGGAGTAAAAATTATGGAGCGTAAAGTTACTTTAATAACAGGTTGTTCTTCAGGTTTAGGAAGGAGATTATGTATTCTGTTAGCTGAAAAAGGATATCTGGTAGTCGCCACAGCAAGAGATATCAGTAAAATAGAAGAGGTCCCGGCGAATATCAAATTGGAAATGGATGTAACTGATGAAAAATCTATAAAAAATGCAATGGAAACAGTTATCAGACAGTATGGAAGAATTGATATTCTGATAAATAATGCAGGATATTCGGTCAGGTCTGCAATTGAAGAAATCGATTTAAAAGAAATGTCCAAAATGTTTGAAGTTAATGTATATGGAGTCATCCGTATGATACAGGCAGTGGCACCATATATGCGAAAACAGAATTCTGGAAAGATTATAAACATTGGTTCCATTTCTGGGAAGTTGACAAGTTATGTAAATGGCAGTTATTGTGCATCAAAGCATGCAATAGAGGCAATCAGTGATGCGGCGAGAATGGAATTGCAGAGTTTTGGAATTCAGGTGTCTGTGATCGAACCGGGTGCAATTAATACAGAGTTTTTCAATACACTATCGATAAACTCAGATGAAAAAATGAAAAATAGTAAGTCGCCCTACATTGGTCTTTACCAAAAGGATCTGAATTATAGAAAAAAGCAGAAGCGGGCTGATGCACGAAAGGCAGCAGAAGATATCTATAAGAGACTCAAAAAGAAAAAGTTGAAGGCCCGCTATAAGATAGCAGTGCCCCCAATTTTTAATTTGATGATTATACTGCCAGATGTTGTAAGAGAAAAGATGATGCTCAAATAATAAATAACCTGACTATCTGTTGTCATGTTATTTATGCTATAATATCCATGGAAAGGTAACAATTGTTAATTATTTCTCTATAGGGAGGTAAATCATGGGTGCTGAATATATTAATCTGACTGCAGAAAATTTGAATCATGAACATTTATGCTGTGCCATCGCCGATAAAAAACATCAATGCGGAGTTGATGCAAAAAAAGCCTGGCTGAAAGAAAGAATCATTGAAGGACATGTATTTAGAAAATTGAATGGAAAGGGCAAGGTTTTCATAGAATATGCACCTCTCGATAAGGCTTGGGTGCCTGTTACCGGCGAAAATTATATTTACGTCTATTGCCTATGGGTCTCGGGAAGCTTTAAAGGAAAAGGTTATGGGAAAGAATTGATAGAATCCTGTATTGAAGATGCGAAAGCGCAAGGGAAGTCAGGTGTTTGTATAATCAGCTCAATAAAGAAAAAGCCCTTCCTTTCCGAAAAAAAATTTTTAGAACGGTTCGGTTTTACGACTGTTGATAATGCTGGAAAAGAATATGTTCTGATGGCATTATCGTTTGACGGAGAAACGCCCCGGTTTTCTGAAGATGTAAAAAAGCAAAGAATCAATAGCAATGACCTGACGATTTACTACGGCTTGCAGTGTCCTTATATTCCAAATTGTATCGAACAAATCGAAGGCTACTGCAATGCTAACAATATCCCTCTTACCCTGATAGCAGTCGATACATTGGAAAAGGCAAAATCAATTCCGTGTATTTTTAATAACTGGGCGGTTTTTTATAACGGTAAATTCGAAACGGTGCATTTATTAAACGAGGGATATTTAAAGAAATTACTTGAACGGGGGTGATTTAGTGGAATTGAATAACTCATCAGTAGTTACGTGGCTGCTTAGTGGTGACGTATCAGTACAATATCAAACTCACAGAGACCTTCTTTGCTCTTCGCCAGAGATAATAAACGGGTTGAGGATGAGAATCGCAGAGGAAGGCTGGGGAAAGCGCTTTCTGGAAGGGCGCGACGAGCAGACAGGTCTGTGGGGAAACGGTATCTATTCGCCTAAATGGATTTCCACACATTACACGCTGCTTGATTTGAAAAACATTGGTTTGGACCCAGCTTGTCCTCAGTATGCCGAAAGCAGCAGGATCCTGCTTGACGGGATGTGGACAAGTAAGGGACAGGCAAAAAAGTACCGCTATCAGGATTTGTGTGTCTGCGCCATGATTCTTGGTATTTGCTGTTATAGTAAGCTCCAGGAGAAAAAGCTCAATGAAATCGTGGATTACATATTGGAAAAGCAGTATCCGGATGGAGGATGGAATTGCAATTGGGATAAAGGCGATATGCATAGCTCCCTGCATACCACACTGTCTGTATTGGAAGCCTTCCGGGATTATGAGTTTAATGGGTATGGCTATCGGCTTGATAAGATCAGCGAATGCATTCCTAAAGCGTGGGAGTTCATCCTAAAGAAAAACCTGTTCCGGTCGGTGCATACGGGAGAAATAATTGATCAGAAGATGCTGAAACTGTCTTATCCATGCCGCTGGAAGTACGATATCTTAAGGTGTATGGATTATTTCGCATCTGTTCAGAAAAGCTATGATTCCCGCATGGAGGAAGCACTGGAACTAATCATACAAAAGAAACGGAAAAACAACTTCTGGCCGGTACAACAGAAGCATTTCGGACAGGTTCACTTTGATATGGAGCAGACTGGCGGCGACAGCCGCTTCAACACCCTCCGGGTTCTGCGGGTGTTGAAGCTTTATCGGCCCGGGCTATTTGGGGTATTGATCAGTAAAGGAGATAAACGGGGTGACTAAATTGGAAATGACGATAAAAGAAAGAGTACATGAATTGTATTGGAAATATGATATTAATTGTGCAAGAACAGCATTAACCTGTTTATGTGAATTATTTCATGTTAGTCTGGAGGAACAAACCTTAAACTCTGCGATTGGTTTGCATGGAGCAGGAGGATATAGAGCTCAATGCGGGTTAGTTGAAGGTGCTTTGATGTTTATTGGAATTTATTTCAGTCAGAAAGGAAAATCTGATGCTGATATAGCTGCGCTTTGTTACCAATATGCTGATGAATTTACCGAAAAATATAAATCATTAAAATGCTTCGATTTACGTCCAAATGGTTTTAGTGAAAACGATCCACCTCATGCCTGTGAGAAATTAACTGCTGAAACGATTGAATTTTCAAGTGAATTTATTAAAAAATATGACGTAATTTAGATCAAAAGAGCAGACACGGTTAAGCATTTCTTTTTCATCTGTGGTAAATTGTTTAGTGAGAGGTAATCAATATATGCACGCATGGGAATCCATACAAAAAACTCTGAATCATATTGAAGAAAATCTTGGTGAAGAAATTCAAATCGAAAAACTTGCAGAGATTGCCGGACTGTCACCATTTTATTATCAGAGATTATTCACACGGTTGGTAAAAACTTCGGTTCGGGATTATATTAAGCTGCGCCGTTTGGCCAGATCCACAATTAAGCTGCATGACAAAACCAACCGCATTATTGACATTGCGATGGAATACGGTTTTGGGAGTCACGTAACTTTTACACGTGCTTTTACGAAAACCTATGGGATTACGCCATCGCAGTACCGGAGCAATGCTGTTAGCTTACAAAATTTTGAAAAACCCGATTTATTGCTTGGTTATATTGTGATTAATGAAGGGGTTCCGCTCATTAGTGATGGATTAGTTTTGGAAATGAACCGTAAATTTCTCGATAAACCAATTAATTTTCTTGGTGTGACTGGCTATTATTTTTTTCGTTCAGGTAAAATGCTTGGCGAAAAAACCGGCGTTGATACAATTGGTGAAATCTGGGACAGGTTTTATAATGAACTTCCAAATATTCCATATATCCCAGGTGGGCGTTGGATTGGTGTTTCTTTTAAGGGAGATGCACCAGATAATTATTCCAGTTATTTTATTGGTGCGGAAATTGACAAAGATGACAAAGATCATAACCTGACTAATTGGCAGCTGCCCATGCGGGAATATGTGGTCTGCGGATTTGAATCTGAAAACCATGAGCAGATAATAGTCAGTATGGGGAAGGCCATGAAATATACCCGGTTTTGGCTGAAAAAACACGGCTTGACTGCCGATGGATTTTTTCCCGAAATGTATTATAAAAGCAAGTCTGACATCGTTTATACAGAGTTATGGATTCCGTTTAAAAAACGGGAATAACATAAATTTATATACTGGAGGAAAAGTAAATGAGTATGTACCAGGAAGGATTAGAACTATTGGAAGAAAAATTTGGCGGCGGCAAGGACAATGTTATATCACTTGCGACGATTGCACGGGAGCCGGGCAATGATGGAACCCCCCGCCCTGTTGTCCGTAGTGTGGACGCCTATTATGAAGACTGCACATTCTATGTTGTTACAAATGCCAAATCAAACAAGATGCAGCAAATTGATCAAAACCAGGAGGTTTCGGTAGCAGGATGCTTAGAGATGTTTACCGCTAACGGAGTAGCTGAAAACCTTGGCTGGGTGCTTGATCCGAAAAATGCCGTAATTAGAACCAAGCTCCGCACAGCTTTTGCAGAGTGGTATGACATGGCAAATAATGAAAAAGACGAAAATTGCTGCTTTTTAGCTATCCACCTCACAAAAGGAACATTAAACATCAACCATTGGGAAAAATTATACCACATGGATTTTGTAAATAAAACTGATATGAAAAATGGGGGGATTTTTTAAGGAGTATTCTTAAGCAGTTATCATTATAAAACTTCCTGTTTGTTTACTTGTTGAGAGTATAGCAAACAGGAGTTTTTTTTATATTCTTTACTTTAAGAATGCTATAGATCATGGAAAAGGAAAGAGCGTTGTGATACAATGAAAAAGCAGGTTTTAATAAAAAGTTTATACGAAGGAAGAATTCATGGAGTATAGAAGAGCTATAAGATCAGAAAAAAGCAAATTTCAAAAAGAGCTGGAGAAAATGGTATCCAAAAGGATTATCATCATCATACTGATTGGCTGCTTGTTTTTTTCGGTTGCAATTATTGTAATAAATTCCGTGAGTCAGGAAGTGAATAGTGAACGGCATCTGGAGGTAATCAGTACAAATTTTTTGGATGTATATCAGTCCACTGCGAATTTCTTAAAAGATAAAGACAATACTCAAAGTTTCCTATATTGTATTAAAAAAGAGAAAGACGCAAAGGAAATTAATTATTTAGTCAGCAAATATAATGTAGAGGCAAAGGTAGATATTAATTTAATTCTGATCAATCAGGAAAATCAGGTTGCGATGACAAACTTTTCGACAGAGGATATGAATCTTCACAGGATCGAGTTTAATCGGATTGCAGCTAAGAATGCAAGAGAGAATGGAACGGGTATTTATACCACGGTTTATTTTTTCAAAGCGGATGCACCAGAATATCTGATGATGCTGCCGCTATACGATCAGGACACCTATTGCGGAACGGTGGCAGCGTATCTGAAAAATACAGATTGGAATAATTGTCTGTCACAGGGGCAGTATGATACGATTATTACGAATGAAAGGAGTGATATTATCTATTGTTCCAACAACAGTCTGATCGGGGAAAACGCTGCAAATAAATACGTTGGAAAGGCTGGGAGCAAATATGTAACATTAAATGGAAATCGTTATTTAAGAAGAAGCAAAGATCAGGAGAATGAGAACATTTGTATCTATTCTTTTATTTATTCACCTGAAAATTCTGCATATATGTTAATCGGTGTCATTACAATCATAGGCTTAGGTGCTGTCTGGACCATTATGTTCTTTCATATGCTAAGTGTGATGTCGAAGAAGACTTCGGAATCTGTTGAACTTTTAGTCAAAGAAATCCGCATTATTCGAAAAAAAGATACCAATCATGAGATTACACTGCGTACAGGTGATGAGTTTGAAGAGATTGCAGAGCAAATTAATAAGATGGTAAAGAGTATTAATGAATTGAATCATAAAAATGTTGAATTAATTCAGATAAATGGACAAATGGAGATGCAGAATCTTCAAGAGAGAATGAATCCTCATTTTATATATAACACACTGGATAATATTAAATATCTTATTGTATCGGACCCAGTCAAAGCAGAGAACATGATTGAACGCTTTACGCATATTCTGAGATATAGTATTAACAATACGAAAAATAGGGTACTTCTTCAGGAGGACATCATTTATATTGAGGATTATCTGTTTATCCAAAAGATTCGTTTTGGAAACCGGTTTGATTATACCATTGAGATTGAGAATAGGTGTGAACAATTCTTCATCCCCAAGCTTCTGTTGCAGCCACTGTTAGAAAATTCTATTAAATATGGTTTCCAAAAGAAAACAGATATTCATATTAAGATAGGCGGTTATATACAGAAGGAATATCTGTATCTGGTGGTAGAAGATGATGGAGGGGGACAGCCAAAAGCGACCATAGAGTTGTTAAGAAGCATCACAAACAGAGAAAAAATGGAGACAAAACATAATGGCTTACAGACGATTAATCGAAGAATTTCACTGGAATATGGTAAAGAAAGCGGAATGATAATAGAGAGTCGGGAAAATGAATTTTTCCGGGTAGTATTGAAATTGTGGTTGGGAGAAAATTGTGTATAGTGTACTGTTAGTGGAAGATGAGGACATCATCAGAAAAGGGATTCGAAATTCTGTTCCATGGGAAAGATGTGAAAGCTATGTTGTAGGAGAAGCATCCAATGGGATAGAAGGAAAAATGTTGATTGAAGAGTTAAAACCGGATATTGTCATTACGGATATTAATATGCCGGTCATGGATGGACTGCAGATGATTGCCAATACAAAGACTGTGTTTGATTATGTTGCAATTATACTTACCGGATATTCGGATTTTGAGTATGCGATGGAGGCGATTCGCAATGGTGTATCTACTTACGTCTTAAAGCCCTTAAATATGGAGGAAATGAAGGAAGCTTTAGAGCAGGCAGTTTTAGAATCTAGAAATATCCACTATTTACGGGAGCGCAATGAAAAAATAAAAGAACTGGTGAACATTTCTCTGATAGAGGAAAAGACCTGTTTTGATCCGGTCATACAACAGATTTTACAATATATAGAAGAGCATTACCAGGAAAAAATTATATTATCTGACTTAGAAGAAGTACTGCATTACTCAGAACGATACATAAACCAGAAGTTTCGTAAAGCGTTAGGAACAACAGTAATCGAATATTTGAATCGGTTCCGGATACAGAAGGCATTGACAATGTTAAAAGACAAGAATATAGCTATAGCAGAGGTGGGGTTTCTCTGTGGAATAGGTGACTACAAATATTTTAATCACGTCTTCAAAAAATATATTGGGTGCTCTGCCAGGGATTATCAGAACAGAGTGTTATAAAATACCGGACAAAACTGTTCGGTATTTTTTCCATTTGTTCGGGATAAAGAGTATGAAACAGAGTGCAGATCCTATATGATAAAGTCATCTGAAAAATTATATTTTATGGGAGGAACAAAATGAAGAAAAAAGGTATTGCATTACTTATGGGATTGATTACAGCAGCCTCTCTTATGGGATGCGCAGGTACAGCGGCTGATTCGACAACTGCCGTACAAACAGAATCAACAAAAGCGGCAGAAGAAACAACAGCAGCAAAAGCGGCACAGGGAGGCGGAAATCTGGTTATTTATTCACCTAACTCCGAAGGACTTATGAACGCCACGATTCCTTTATTTGAAGAAAAATATGGAGTCAATGTGGAGGTAATCCAGGCGGGTACTGGTGAATTGGTAAAGAGAATTCAGTCAGAGAAAAATGATCCATACGGGGATGTCCTCTTTGGAGGTTCCTGGTCACTGGCATATGACAATAAGAATCTTTGGGAGCCATATGTATCAGCTAATAATGACAATGTGATTGATGCTTACAAAAATACCTGTGGTTTTATTGCCGGTAATGTATTAGACGGCAGCGTATTAATTGTGAATACAGACCTGCTTGGAGATATTGAGATCAATGGTTATAAAGATCTGTTAAATCCCGAGTTAAAGGGAAAGATTGCTACAGCTGATCCGGCTAATTCCTCCTCCGCCTTTGCACAGCTTACCAACATGCTGCTGGCAATGGGAGGCTATGAGGATGATGCAGCGTGGAAATACGTAGAAGACCTGTTTACCAATGTTGATGGTAAAATCTGTGAAAGCTCTTCCGCAGTTTACAAAGGAGTTGCAGATGGTGAATATGTAGTAGGGCTTTCCTATGAAGATCCGTGTGCACAGCTTGTAAGAGATGGCGCACCCGTTAAAATTGTATATCCAAAAGAAGGAACAGTATATCTGCCGGCATCAGCAACCATTATCAAGGGCGCAAAAAATATGGATAATGCAAAATTATTTATCGATTTTATATTAAGTGATGAAGTACAGAATATATGGGGAAGTACGTTAACAAACAGACCGGTTATCAAGGATGCAAAGACAAGCGATTTCATGAAACCTATATCTGATATAAAAGTAATTGAAGAGGATATTCCATATGTAAGTGGGAACAAACAGAAAATTGTTGACAGATACACAGAAATTTTCACTGATTTACAGAGCAAATAAAACTTAAAATATTATAGGGCATTAACGTCTAAAGCATGGAACAAAACCCATGCTTTAGACAATCAAGGGGTCAGTTTACAGTTTCTGGAAAGGGTAAGGTTGGGTAAATGAGCAAAATTTCAATTAAAAATGCTGTAAAAAAATATGGAGAAACTACTGTCATTCCACAACTGAATGCTGAGATAAAAGATGGGGAACTATTTACGCTCCTTGGTCCTTCCGGTTGTGGAAAGACAACATTACTCAGAATGATTGCAGGATTTAATTCCATTGAGGGGGGAGATATTCTGTTTAATGACACCCGTATCAATGATATGGATCCAAGTAAAAGAAATATTGGTATGGTTTTTCAAAATTATGCCATTTTCCCCAATCTGTCAGTGCGGGATAATGTAGCATTCGGATTAAATAACCGAAAAGTAGAAAAAGAGACATTAAAGGCAGAAACAGATAAGTATCTAAACCTGATGCAGATTATGCAATATGCAAACCGCATGCCAAATCAATTATCCGGAGGGCAGCAGCAGCGTATCGCTCTTGCAAGAGCGCTTGTAATATCCCCGGACGTATTACTGATGGATGAGCCTTTATCGAATCTGGATGCAAAACTGCGTCTGGAGATGCGGAGTGTCATTCGTCATACACAGAAAAATGTTGGAATTACTACCGTATATGTAACCCATGATCAGGAGGAAGCAATGGCGATCAGCGATACAATTGCTGTTATGAAGGATGGGGAGATTCAGCACATAGGAACACCAAGAGACATTTATCAAAGACCATGTAACGTTTTCGTGGCAACCTTTATCGGAAGAACGAATATCATGGAGGCAAAGGCAGATGCGGGTAAGATTGTATTTAAGGATGGGTATCAGGTAGAACTTCCTGTGTTAAAAAATGCAGGAAACCAGGAGGTTTTGTGCTCCATCCGTCCGGAAGAATTTGTTATCTGTAAAAATTATGAGACGGGGATGAGGGGAACTGTTAAGGAATTTACCTATTTAGGATTGAATACACATTACAGCATTGAGCTGGAAGATGGGAACATCGTAGAGATCGTAGAGGAATCTTCGATAAAAGAAGAACTGCAGCCTGGTCAGAAAGTGATGCTGCAGGTGAAGAAAGAAAAAATCAATGTATTCAATAAACAAGGTGATACGAATCTGGTAAGGAGCGGGTTTTATGAAGAATAATAACAAATTCCGTTTGGATGTATGGGGATTCATTACGCTTGCTGCAATTGCATTGTATCTGCTGTTTCTGATTTACCCTATGGCTTATTTGATAAGACAGTCTGTGATAGACAGCGAGACAGGGGCCATCACAATGGCGAATTTTGCAAAATTTTTATCAAAGAGTTACTATTTTGATACCCTGTTTAACAGCTTTAAGGTATCCATTGCTGCGACGTTATTATCGTTGGCGATTGGAACACCGTTAGCATATCTGTTCTCTGTATTTAAGATAAAAGGGAAATCCATTTTAAATATTCTAATTATTGTGGCATCCATGTCTGCACCATTTATAGGCGCGTATTCCTGGATTCTGTTACTGGGAAGAAGCGGGGTTATTACAAAATTTTTTAAAAATATAGGAATTATCATTCCGCCTGTCTATGGATTTACAGGAATCGTTCTGGTTATGACATTGCAGTTATTTCCTCTTGTGTTTTTATATGCGAAAGGAGCTTTGAAAAACATAGATAATTCTCTGATCGAAGCAGCAGAGAATTTAGGGTGCTCAGGCTTTCGGTGTTTTTTCAAAGTTGTAGTACCGTTAATTACGCCTACGTTATTGGCAGCAGGACTTTTGGTATTTATGAGATCCTTTGCTGACTTTGGTACACCGATGCTGATTGGAGAAGGTTATCGTACATTCCCGGTAGTTCTATACACAGAGTTCATTAATGAGGTTAGTGGAAATGATGGTTTTGCAGCCGCAATTGCGGTGATTGCAATTGCAGTTACGACAGTCGTATTTCTGGCACAGAAATATGTGGCGAACAAGAAGTCATTTTCGTTAAATGCCCTGCACCCAATGGAAGAAAAAACAGCACATAAGAATATTTCGTGGATGGTTTATTTGTTTTCTTATCTGATTGTGGGAATTGCAGTTTTACCCCAATGCTATGTGATTTACACATCCTTTAAAAAAACGGAGGGAAAAATATTTACATCCGGATATTCTTTGGAAAGCTATATAACGGCATTTGGCAAACTGGGTAAGAGTATTCAAAATACGATTATTATTCCAGTGCTTGCATTAATTGTGATTGTAATTCTGGCAGTTGTGATTGCATATCTGGTAGTGCGCAGAAGAAATACACTGACAAACACAGTCGACATCTTATCCATGATACCATACATAGTACCTGGGACTGTGCTTGGTATTGCATTACTCAATGGATTTAATCGAAAACCATTGTTAATTAGCGGAACGATGCTGATTATGGTAATTGCGTTGATTATTCGAAGACTTCCTTATACGATTCGTTCTTCCGTAGCGATTCTTCAGCAGATACCCATAAGCATTGAAGAGGCAGCAATTTCACTTGGTGCTTCTAAAATGAAGGCATTTTTTCGCATCACGGTTCCAATGATGTCTGCAGGAATTCTATCGGGAGCAATTCTTAGCTGGGTAACTATGATTAGTGAATTGTCTACAGCAATTATTCTGTATACTGGGAAAACAAAGACATTAACAGTTGCAGTATATACAGAAGTGGTCAGAGGAAATTATGGAACGGCCGCCGCGTTGTCTGCGATACTTACAGCATTGACGGTTGTATCCCTACTCGTATTTAATAGATTTAATAAAGGAAAGGACTTAAGTTTGTAGATGAGAAAAAAGCTTTAAAATCTGATTGTATGGTTATGACTGAATATATAAAAAAATACTCTGAAAAATTTTTGCCCCTCCAAATTTGTAAAGTTTGGAGGGGTGATTTATTTTGATTGAATCATTTTACAATATATCATAAAATAAAGTATAGTATGAAAGGCGGTATTTACTTTAGTACACAATATTATTTTACATAGAGAGGGAAAAGAAAAATGGGTTTTCTCAAGAAATTTTTTAATGGAAAGGATAATGTAAACAGCCAGGAGGAAAAGGTTGATGATATTATTCTTCAAATTTTAAAGGAAGAAGGGATGTTAAAAAACATTCAGTCTGAAATTATAAACAATGAACTGGTAATAAATGACTGCAAGATGATTATAAAAGCAGGAGTAAGCAATAAAACTCAACATCAAAATGCAATAGTACTCCAGCTTGATTTTATCATTAAGCATGAAAATTTTGATACTGAGATTATGGAATCTGTAGCAGGAATTGGAAGGGAAAATGACATTTATCATGCAATAAGAAATGGTACTGCCACTTTTGTTTCTAACGTTTTAGAGGTTATAGCTGATGGGTTTTGTGATACACATAATCCGGAACTTGATTTTGAGACGGTAATAGGAGATCGCCAGCAGATATGGCATCCTAAAATAGGGGGATTGCATGCACAGGGATATTGCAGCATAAATACGATTGATAACAGCAGAATATTCAATATATTGAAAGATGAAATCGTACCGAGATTAGGAACAAAACGTTTTTACTGGATTAAGGTATATGTATCCCGCCAGGCAGATGGGGAAATCATTACACAATGTACTTTTAACAATGAACCATTTTTGAAAGCACAGCAAAAAATGGAAAAGTATGCCAAAAGCTGGAATACAGAGAACCAATTTAAAGGAGAAAAGCAATTTATACTTATTAGACAATGCGATAAAACTTGGAAACAGGGAAAATATAATTATGAAAATCTGAAAAAGTATGTTTTTGGAACCATGGAATTATTTGAGATTTGTTCAACTGAGGCAGATTGGGAAGGACTTTTTGAAAGAATAGCTGACTTAACGGGGGATATAGACTTAGCCATTGAACTATATTCTTTTATTCCTGAACTGTATTGTAAATTTGCTTTGCCTGAAATTCAATATTCCGATGAAGTCGTATTAATTAAGCCTGACGGGTCTAAGACTAATGTATATTTATCACAGTTAAGCAGATTAACTCTCATCAAAAGATTAATAAGAGAAAAATTGCATTCAGGTTTTGATAAAGACAAATATAACCATGTTTTATTTCAGAGTGCGACGTTCAAAGCAATTAATAACGCTCTCAATCAGGGAGGTGAACTGGAAAACCTGGCAACCTTGCCGTTAGCTATTAATGTTACAGAAGATTATAACCCATTAAATTAATCTAAAGGAGATTTTATAATGTATAAGAAAAGTGCTGTTTTTAGCTTTATTTTTATTTGCTGTGTTATGATTTCAGGCTGCCAAAGAAGGGATTTTACAGAAGTTACAACTAATACAAATGAATATTCTTCTTCCAATAATAATGTAGAAACAAAGAATCAGGCTTCTATAGATTCTGATACTGATAACTTAGATATTGAAAAAGTTGAATCAGTTATAGAAAATAATATAAATAGTGTTTTTGAAGGTAATATTGGGAATCAAAATATATGTATGGTTGTTTATAGAGATGGCGAACAACTATCCGCTTCCTATATCACACAAAATGACGATGATGGAGAAATAAAATTGCAAGGAACAATACAATTAGATAATGCTTCTTTTGTTTTGCAAAATGAAAATAATAATATAATTTTTAGAGGTACAATTAAACCTGATACCAAGGAAGGTGATTTATTAGATGGAACCTTTACAAATGTTGAGAAATCCCATTTTTCCCTTGCGCATACACATACAATAGGCAATACATATGAAACACGCTACTCGATACCTGGCACTAATACAGAGGATATAGAAGAATTTGCAAAAAAAATCAAAGAATATATTATTGAAAATAATAAACAAGGCTTTGCAGAGCTTATTGATTACCCCATTAATATAAAAATAAATGAGAAAAAAATTGCCATTAATAGTTCAGAGGAATTCGAAAAAAAATATGATGATATAATAAACTCTGATTTTAAACTTGCACTTTCAAAGGCATATACAAAATATTTAGATAGCAACCCTACAGGAATTATGCTTGCAAATGGAAAGATATGGATAAACTATATTAATAATAAAGAAGGTTTACGAATTTTTGCAATTAATAACTTTTAGAAAATATATCAAAGCAGAAAGTTAAAGGAGCGTATTAATGAAGAATGTCCAGTACATGATGAGACATTTATCAACGATTTTCAATGTTGGAATTTTCGGAATGCAAAATATGGAGATTATAAGCTATACGGAGGCTTACGAGCACCATCTTCTATATACAAATGAGCAATTACGGGATTTACTTGTGCAGGGGGCTATAAAACAGGATGCTCCTTATATCTATATAGATAAGCATCAGGTCTATTTCAGCTGCATCAGGGAGGGGAATTGTTTTTTCATGATTGGACCGATGAGCATAAAGATATTGTCCAGTGTTGAATCTCACCAGTTTTATAAAGAATACGGATTTAAAGCAGAGGAAGAAAAACGTTTAAAAAAATTTTCTTTTGCAGAGATACTGGATATTGTTGAAATTATCTCGCATTATCTGACAGGCTTGGAGTACGAGGACAGTGAATTAATACGTCTAAATCATCTTATGATACATTCGGAAGACCTGGAGGAGGAAAAAGTTCTTTTTACGTTAAAAACAGAAGAAAAAGAATTGTATCATCATACTTATTTAGAAGAGAGAAAACTACTTGATTGTGTTCGAATGGGAGAGGTTGCCGATGCACTTAGGTTAAATCGTCAGATGGATATGGGCATCGGGATATTATCAACCAAAGAAATAAATCACTTAAAGAATACTGCGATTGTTGGGATTACACTTTGTACCAGAGCTGCAATTGAAGGCGGAGTATCCCCGGCCATTGCATATCGTATGAGTGATTTTTATATCCAAAAGTGTGATAGCTGCGTGGAAGCGGTTCAAGTAATTGAATATAGAAATCACGCAGTAAGTGAACTTACAAAATGTGTCCTGGATAAAAAGAGCAGAAAGACATCTAATTATGTAGAACAATCAAAGGACTATGTTGAAAAGCATTATCGGGAGAAGATATATTTGGACGAAATTGCAGAACGGCTCGGTATTAGCTCCAGCTATTTATCGCGTATGTTTAAGCAGGAAAGCGGAATAAGACTTCAGGATTATATCATTAAAGTGAGATTGGAACATGCAGCCAATCTTTTAAAATATTCAGAGGAGACTATTTCAAACATTGCAGAATATGTCAATTTCCCATCTCAAAGTTATATGGGAAAGCAATTTAAAGAGAGATATCATATGTCACCTAAAAAATATCGGGAGACATATAAACCGGCGGAATATTTCGGCGGATAAAATAGGGGGGAGACAAAATAAAATATATCAGATCGCAAAACGGCATAAATAGAGTAAAAATAAATACAAAAAAGACAAATTAAAGATATAAATATTGTGAAAATCAAGATAAGATACGAACATGTAAAACGCATGCGATATTAGTATTTATTTTTAGAAAGGTAAAAGGAGAAGAGATATGTTTAGTTTTGCATCAAAACACAATGATTTAAAAGAATCTCTTACATGGGGCGAGCGCATTGGGTACGGGATTGGCAATTATGGTATGGCATGGGTAAACGCATTGATGTCAGGGTTCTTTATGATTTATCTGACTAATGTAGCAATGGTAGATATTGGTGTAGCAGGAACACTTATAGCTTTGTCAAAGGTGTTTGACGGGATCAGTGATCTGATTATGGGGCGAATTGTTGACCGCACAAAATCAAAACATGGAAAAGCCAGGATCTGGCTTGTAAGAATGTGTATTCCAATGGCACTTTCATTACTGTTGTTGTTCTGCATTCCGGCTGATTGGCCGGCAATGGTTAAATATGTATATATTTTTATTATGTATAACCTGGTAAATGCAGTATTTTATACCTCCATGTATGTTCCGTATGCTTCTATGAACTACTTAATGACAAGGAATAATTATGATCGTGGTTTATTAGGTAATATGAATCAGATTTTCATGACATTGGCCAATATTACAATGAATACATTCTTAATCAAATGGTTAACAAAATTTGGTGACGGAGATATGTATACACAAAAAGCATGGACAATTACATTTTCAATTATAGGAGTTATTATCATTGCAGCAAGCGTAATTGCTTTCTTTGGAACAAAAGAAAGAGCTTCAGAAGTAGAGAAGAAAGAAGAAAAAGATAAAGTATCTGCGATGGTTGCAGTAAAAGCGTTATTTAAGAATAAATACTGGATTCTTATGACATTATGCATGTTCCTTATCTTTTTTGTTATTGTTATGTACGCAGTAGCAGCAGCGTTTTATGCGCAGTATGTACTTGGAGAGATTGCTCTTTATGGACCAATTAACAATGCAATCTCTGTTGCACAGTTTGCAATTATGTTCCTGACACCATTCTTTATGAAGAAATTTGGAAAACACAGAACATACCAGGTCGGGCTTTTTGCTATGATAATTGGATTTGCCGGAACCGGACTTGTAGGAACAAACCTTCCTATGTTAATTCTTTTCAATGCAATCAAGGGGATTGGCCTTGGAGCAGCTGGCGGTATGGCATTTGGTATGGTATCGGATACAATTGAGTATGGAGAATACAAATCAGGGGTTCTTGCAGTAGGTATGGGAAATGCCGGTATCACAACAGCTCAGAAATTAGGTTTGGGATTAGGTCAGGCAGTTCTTGGATGGATCCTTTCGGGTGTACATTTTGATCCATCACAGCCAGTACAGGCGGCTTCAGCTCAGACTGCAATCAGTTTCTGCTATAACTGGATTCCGGTTATTTGTATCGGGGCATGTTCTGTACTGATGTTATTCTATCACTTAGACAAAGAACTTCCAGCCCTTCGTAAAGAAAATGGAGCTGAATGGACGGAAGAAGAAATATAACAAAGAAGAGATAATCGATTACAAACAGACGGTTGACCGCGGCGAGAAATCGTCGCGGTCAACCAACGTTAGGAGGATGAAAACAAAATGAAGGTATCAGATTTAAAAATCAACAATATGAAGAATCCGGTTGGATATCTGATGGAACGGCTTAGCTGCTCATGGAAAGTGACAGAAACAAAGGCGAAAGATCAGAAGAATGTCATAATTGAAGTATCACTAGATGAAGATTTTGAGAATATCTGTTTTGTAAAAGAAGGGGCATTGCTCTGTCAGACGGGCGAGGTTTTAGAACTTTCACTTGAACCATATACCAGATATTATACTCGTGTTACTGTAACTACAGATTTGGATGAGACAAATACGAGTGGAGTCTCTTATTTTGAGACTGCAAAACAAGACGAAGACTGGATTGGTAAATGGATTACAACCAAAGATGATGATCGATTCCATCCTACGTTTTCAAAATCTTTTTCATTGAAAAAAACAAAAAACATAAAATCAGCCAGGCTTTATATTTCCGGTTTGGGATTGTTTTCAGCTTTGTTAAATGGACAGAAAGTTGGACAAGAAGTTCTCACTCCTTATTACAGCAATTATCATGATGAAGTTCAGTATTTGACCTATGATATTACCGGGAATCTAAAAGAAGAAAACAAACTGGACGTTTCGCTTGGAAACGGCTGGTATAAAGGCCGTTTCGGGCTTAGAGAGCGAAAAGAAAATTTTGGAAGCAAATTCCTTATGATTGCCGAGGTCCGTGTGGTATATGAAGACGGAACGGTCGAAACAATCGGTACAGATGAAAGCTGGTTTTACAAAGGTTCTGATACACAGGCCAGTGATATTTATGATGGGGAAATTATCAACCATTTATTGTGGGAGGGGAAAGAAAACAGTAGTGAAACAGCAGTTTTTACTTCGGCAGAAGGAACGCTTGTTGCCAGATACTCTCTTCCGGTTTTAGAGATGGAAGAACTCGCAGTAAAAGAGGTCATTCATACACCAGCAGGGGAGACTGTGCTTGATTTCGGACAGAACTTTGCGGGTTATGTTGCGTTTATATGCAGACAGCCAAAAGGAACAGAAATTATACTTGATTTCGGAGAAATCCTGCAGCACGATAATTTCTACAATGAAAATTACCGTTCAGCAAAATCGCAGTTTACCTATATTTCAGATGGAAAAGAAAGAATTGTGAAACCTCAGTTTACGTTCTTTGGTTTCCGTTATGTAAGAGTAACCGGGTGGGAAGGCGAACTAAAAGCAGAGGCCTTTACAGGGAAAGTTCTTTATTCACAGATGGAGATAACCGGACATATTGAAACAGACCACAAGGGAGTCAATCAATTATTTTCCAACACAATGTGGGGACAGAAATCAAACTCCATTGACTTTCCGACAGACTGTCCGCAAAGAGATGAACGGCTTGGCTGGACGGGAGATGCGCAGGTGTTTTCCGGTACAGCAAGTTATAATATGGATACGGCTGCATTTTATAATAAGTTCATTCATGATCTTCGGACAGAACAGAAGAAATTAGATGGCATTCTGCCTGGGGTGATTCCGGTGTTTGAACCGAATGCTGCAATCTTTTCCAGTATCTGGGGAGATATCGCGACCTTTCTTCCAACCGTCCTCTATGAGCACTTTGGTGATAAGTCCGCGTTAAAAGTATACTATCCAATGATGAAAGACTGGGTTGATAAGATTACAAAGGAAGATAAAAAAAGAGGTCAGAAATATTTATTTGATTATGGCAATCAGCTTGGTGACTGGCTGGCACTTGACGGGCGGACAGAGCAGAGCATGAAAGGAGGAACCGATGACTATTATATTGCCTCCTGCTATTATGCAATGTCTGTTGCAAAGACTGCCGATGCGGCCAGGATATTGGGATATACAGAGGATGAGGCGATTTACCGTGATTTGCATGAAAATATCAGTAAGGCAGTCATCAAAGAATACTTTTCAGTGACAGGAAGACTTTGCATCGATACACAAACCGGTTATATTGTTGCTCTTTACAGTGGGATTTATAAAGATAAAAACAAAATTATTGAAGGTTTGAAAAGCAGATTATACAAAGACTGTTACAAGATTAAAGGTGGATTTGTTGGAGCGCCAATCATGTGCCGTGTGATGGCAGAAAATGGATTAGAAGAGGAAGCGTTTTATTTTCTGCTCCAGGAGGGCTATCCGGGCTGGATGCACTGCATCAATCTGGGAGCAACTACAATCTGGGAAAGATGGAATTCCGTACTTGACAATGGGCTCATAAGTGGTGTCTTGATGAATTCGTTAAACCACTATTCATTCGGGTCAATCGTAGAATACTTATACCGCGATGTTGCAGGTCTTAAGGCAATAGAACCGGGTTTTAAGAAGGTATTGATCACACCTCTTATGAACCAGAAGCTTAAGTTTATGAATACCAGCTATGAGTCTCCATATGGAACCTATCGCGTTGAGTGGGAAATTAAGAAAGAAGGAAATGTACATGTACACGTAGAAGTTCCATTTGGCTGTAGTGCCGTAATTGGCTTACCATTTTATGAAGGGGAGGTAGATGAAGTGACGGCTGGAACATATGAATATGATTATAAGCCTGCCACAGATCTACGCTTGCTATATACAAGAAAAACACTTTTTAAAGATATGATGCAGAATCCGAAAGCGCTGGAAGTGATTGACCGTATATCACCGCTCTTACAGCATTTCCTCGGAAGCGGAGATGAAGAATTTTTAAATGAAAGTCTTGCGACCTTAGAGGGAATGTCATTTCTTGGTTTCTCTCCTGACATGATTGAAAATCTGGCGATGGAATTAACAAAATTAGCTGAGGAGTAAAAATGACAGATTACTATAAAACAGAAAAAATAAATGAGAATATGACGGCTATTTTTAGCCGCAGCGGCGAGATTATGTATTTGATTGAAGGCACAGACCGTGCTGCGCTGGTTGATACCTGTCTTGGAGTTAAAGGTTTAAGAAAATTAGTAGAAGAACTTACCCAGAAACCGATTACTGTTCTTCTGACACATGGTCACTTAGATCATGCGCTTGGGGCACCGGAATTTGATGATGTGTATATGAATTCGAAAGACAACGAAGTATATAAACAACATAGTCCATTAGCAGAAAGAAAAGGTTATATCGCAGCAAATATCGGGGGCATGGAAGAATGGCTGCAAAATGATGATAATTTTGTGCCGGTAACAGATCCGGATTTTAAGGAGTTATGGGATGGCGCAATATTTGACCTTGGCGGTATTACAGTAGAAGTATATGAACTTGCCGGACACACAAAAGGTACCATGGTTCTTTTGATTGCGGAAAAAGAAATACTGATTACCGGTGATGCATGTAATACAGCAACTTTCCTTTTTGATGATAACTCTTTGACGGTAGATGAATACCGTAAAAATTTATTACGAGTAGAGAATTTAATTGCAGGACGTTATGAACGATGCTATTTCATGCATCATGAAATGGTGGCATCAAGAAATCTGCTTGAAAATGTGATTGCGGTATGTGATGATATCTTGATTGGAAATACAGACAATCAGGAATTTCCGTTCAGAGGAACGGTCAATTATGTTGCAAAAGCAGCGGACCGTCAGTTTAAACGGGCAGATGGCGGCGAAGGCAATGTTATATTTAATAAAAAGAAAATTTTCAGGGAAGGCTAGACTATGAATTATTTATCGATAGATGTGGGAGGCACATTTACAAAATATGCAATCATAACAGAGGAGTGCAGGATTGTTGAAAAGAATAAATCTCCGACTGTGACAGAGCCATTGGAAGATTTTATAGCCTCTCTGGTTAATATTTATAAAAAGTATGAAGGACATGTGGAGGGAATTGCCCTCAGCATGGCTGGAATCATTGACAGTGAGACGGGGTTTATGTATACTGGTGGAAATTTAACTTGTATAACGAACTTAAATATCGTTGAGGTTTTAGAAAAGCGTTGTGGTATTCATGTAACCGTAGAGAATGATGCCAAATGTGCAGCACTGGCAGAGGTTTGGAAAGGTTCACTGATGGATTGCAATGATGCGGTTGTCATCGTATGTGGAACTGGAGTTGGCGGCGCAATTATTCACGATCGAAAAGTTCTGAGAGGAATTCATAATATGACTGGGGAGTTCAGTTATATTATGACAGAAGCAGAGCCTGAGTATTCTTTGGACCACACACTTGCGGGAAATACCGGAATTAGAAGTTTGATTAAGTTTGTATCAAGTCATACAGGGGTCACAGAAGATGAATTAGATGGAGAAAAAGCATTTTCAATGGCGAACTGCGGAGATGAAAAGGCACTTGCCGGCATTCGTGAATATGTTAGGCATCTTGCGATACAGATTAATAATTATCAGTTTATTTTAGACCCTGAAAAGATTGTCATTGGTGGAGGAATCAGCGTACAGCCGTTATTCTTACAGATGATTAGAGAGGAAATAAAGAAAATTAATGCAGTTTATCCATGGGATCTTCCAATCCCAGATGTGGAAGTCTGTAAATTCTTTAACGATGCGAATTTAATTGGCTCTGTTTATGTACATATCAAATCGAAAGAACGTAAGATTGATGTGGATAAGCTGAATGAATTGCTGGATCTGGTGAAAGACAGAAGAGAAGGGCAGTATTTGATGGAATTGTTAGGACAATAAAAGGATTGTCCAGAGCATTACAGGGCTAATTTCATAAATGTTTTAAATATCATCACCACCCCCCACTGCCTTCCTGCAGAGGGGGGTGTTACTTTGTGAACAGTAAAAATACAAATTAATAAAACTCAAACAAAACAGAAACAATAAAGAAATAATGAATGATTATTATATGCACAACAAAGGAAAAAATCATAGCTCAATGGAGGAATATTCATATGAAAGCAGCAGGAAAAAATATTGTAGTAACCGGTGGTGGAAATGGTGTGGGAAGAGAGCTGGTTCTGCAGCTTCTTGAACAGGGAGCAACTGTTTTTGCAGCAGATATTAATCTGTCTGCATTGAATGAAACTTTAAGAATTTCAGGAAATAATAAAAAGCTATTTATCTATGCAGTTGATATATCTGATAAGGAAGCCGTCAATGCATTTGCAGAAAAGGTAATTGAACAGCATAAAAAAGTTGATGGAATCATTAATAATGCGGGAATCATACAGCCGTTTATTTGTCTGAATGAATTGGAGATGGATCGTATTGAAAGGGTAATGAATATTAATTACTATGGGACGCTATATATGGTAAAGGCATTTTTGCCTTATCTGCTGAAACGTCCGGAAGCACATATTGTAAATGTATCCAGTATGGGAGGTTTTTTACCTGTGCCGGGACAAAGTGTCTACGGAGCTTCGAAAGCAGCGGTTAAACTACTATCCGAGGGGCTTTCCTCAGAACTGGCTGATACAAATGTAAAGGTTTCAGTTGTGATTCCTGGTGGTATTGCTACAGATATAAAAAAGAATTCTGATATAGCATATAGCGTATCCACCGAAAGCAGTAAATCAAATATGGTACTGACGCCGAAAAAGGCAGCAGAACTCATTATTAAAGCCATGGAAAAAAAGAAACTGCGTTCCTACATCGGAAAAGATTGTATGACAATGAACCTGCTATATAAGCTGAATTCAACATTTGCCATGAAAATGATTATTAAAGTTATGAGTGCAAATAAGCATTGATTACAAATATAAAAGGCAGGAACACAGGAGGAAAAGACAATATGAAGAATATATGTGTAATTACAGGCGGTGGCAGTGGAATGGGACTTGCAACTGCCAAATGGATGGGGAAGGACCATTCCGTTATTATCTGTGGAAGAAGCGTAAATAAGCTGGAAAATGCAGTTTCAGAGTTGCAGGCAGAAGGAATTGAAGCAGAAGCCTATGCCTGTGATGTATCAGATTATAATAGTGTAGTACAATTAGCTAACCATGCAAAAGAAAAAGGAAAGGTTTCAGCAGTCATTCATGCAGCTGGTATGTCACCTCATATGGGAGATGCACAAAAAATAATGGAAGCAAATGCTTTAGGGACAATTAATGTTAATAATGCATTTTACGGGGTATTGGAGGAAGGTTCCTGCATTATCGATGTGTCTTCTATGTCTGCCTATTTAAC
The DNA here is from genome assembly GCF_049890855.1 of Lacrimispora sp. 38-1. NCBI lineage: Bacteria > Bacillati > Bacillota > Clostridia > Lachnospirales > Lachnospiraceae > Lacrimispora > Lacrimispora sp. 38-1. The sequence goes on from NZ_JBANEW010000043.1 coordinate 63,283, forward strand.
TCCGAAGATTATTATGCCTGTAGGTTTGTATAAATATAGTGTTATCAATCCGGAGCTTTTTATGAAAAAAATGATGAAGCGCATAAACCTGTTTCCTGAGAAAGTAAGATCCGGTGTTTCCTATGGCGTTTCAAAGCATTTTGTGATTTGGTTTGCAAAGCAGGATGCAGCAAGATTTGGAGAAAAGGGAGTAAGAGTTCTTTCTGTCTCCCCTGGGAACTTTGAAACACCGATGGGAGAATTGGAAAAAGAAGAAGCAGATGCATATTCAAAGTATTGTGCAATTAAAAGATTTGGACATGTGGATGAAATTGCAAGTCTTTTTGCATACTGTGCAGGGAAAGATGCAGGTTATCTGACAGGAGTTGATATCCTGTGTGATGGTGGGCTTGTAGCTTCTGGTGTTAATCCGCTTAAAAGACATTAATTTTAGAAAATAGTGAAGTCTTAAGGGGAATAGGCATAGCCAATGACAGGGTGGATAGGAGAGAAAACAGTGATTCACATATTAATAGTAGAGGACGATGCAGATTTAAATAAGATAGTTTGTACGTATTTAAATGACAGTGGTTTTCAGACCAAAGGCTGTCTGAATGTAAACGATGCCTATGACGAAATGTATAATAACATATATGAATTGATAATTTCTGATATTATGATGCCGGTAATTGACGGATTTGAATTTGCTAGAACGGTACGTCAGATTAACCCGACAATCCCTATTCTGTTTATGTCAGCAAAGGATGATCTTCCCTCTAAGCAGAAGGGATTTCAACTTGGCATCGATGATTATATGGTAAAGCCGATCGAATTGGCTGAATTGCTGCTTCGTGTACGGGCACTCCTTCGCCGTGCAAATATGGAAAAGGATAGGAAACTAACAATAGGAAATCTTACTCTTGATGCAGATGCTGTGAGTGCTGCAATAAATGAGGAAGAAATACCAGTAACGACAAGAGAATTTAATATTATATATAAATTGCTTTCCCACCCAAAAAAAACATTTTCAAGGGTGCAGCTTATGGATGAATTCTGGGGAATTGACACTGATACGAGCCTGCGTGCGGTAGATGTTTATGTGACAAAGCTAAGAGATAAGTTTTCGGATTGTGATGGATTTGAAATTGTGACAGTAAGAGGAATTGGATACAAGGCGGTGTTGTTATGAAAAAGAATGAAAAGAAGGCATTTAAAAGAAGGCAGCTAATTAATAGGATATTTATATTTATTCCGGCCTTATTCTTTTTTGCTTTTATTACGACCGTTCAATTCTTTATTTTGGGTAATTATCTGGATTACAAAAATATAACAAAGGTTCATATTACTATGATTATTTTGTTCTGGCTACTATGCTCGTTTGTTTTTACCTATGTCACATACCGTCAGATTAACCAATGGTATGATAAACCAATGAAGGCTTTTGCAAAAGCGACAAATCGGGTAGCAAACGGAGATTTTTCCGTGTATGTGGAACCATTACATTCTGCGGATAAGATGGACTATCTGGACTATATGTTTCTTGATTTTAATAAGATGGTAGATGAGCTTGGCAGTATTGAAACATTGAAAACGGATTTTATCTCCAATGTATCCCATGAGATAAAAACGCCCATTGCAGTGATACAGAATTATGCGGAATACCTGCAAAAGGGGAATATTACAGAAAACCAGAGAATCGAATATGCGAAAACTATTGAAGATACTTCTAAACGTCTGGCTAATCTGATTACTAATATTTTGAAATTGAATAAGCTTGAGAACCAAAGGATAAAGCCGGAAGTACAGAGGTATGATATCTGCCGGCAGCTTAGCGAATGTGCCCTCCAATTTGAGAAAATATGGGAAAATAAGAATATAGAATTTGAGGCAGATCTGGAAGACCGGGCAATCATATATGCTGATAAAAGTCTTATGGAATTAGTCTGGAATAATCTGATATCCAATGCGTTAAAGTTTACGCAAAGCGGTGGGAAGGTCACATTAAAACAGACTTCCACAGAAGACTCTATTATTGTAGCTGTTTGTGATACAGGCTGTGGAATGAGTGAAAATACCATTAAACATATTTTTGATAAATTTTACCAGGGGGATTCCTCCCATTCGAAAGAAGGAAATGGATTGGGGCTTGCGCTGACCTTAAGGATATTGGAATTGCATGATAGCACAATAGATGTAATCAGTATGCCAGATCAAGGAACAACTTTTAAGGCTACGATACCAGTCATTATTTCGGAGTATATGAAAGAGGAAAGTGATGATGGAAGCTATATTTATGAATGAAAATAAAAAAGAAGGTCATAAATTTGGGGGGTACGAATATAAGCAGGTGGTTACAAATTCAAATAAGGTTTCGTTCCTTATAGACGGATATAAGAATTTTGGCTGGACAGTAGATGAAAATATAAGTTCTGATGTATCTGCTAATATATCCAATACTCGTGCAAATGTTATACTGCGGTTAAAGAGAAACCGGAAGATTATGAATAGGATGGAACTTACAAGGCTCCAGAAAAACTTTGAATTTTGTTTAAAGGATATAGATCATCTTGAAAGATCGAAAACATCAGAAGCCACCATGTATGCGCTTATTACAGGAATTGTCGGATCAGCATTCATGGCAGGTTCTGTTTTTGCGGTTACGGCGGAACCACCCAGAATTGCGCTTTGTATCATTATGGCGATTCCTGCCGCTGCAGGATGGATATTTCCATATTTTATATATAATTATATTTTAAGTAAAAGAACAGAAAAGGTCAATTTATTAATTGAAGAAAAGCAGGATGAGATTTTTGAAATTTGCGAGAGAGGCAATAAGCTATTACATTAACAAAGCGCAAATTTATTTCAGGTAAATAAATTAATATCAATATTTTATCATGGAATAATAGACCTTATTGAAACAGAGGGGAGGAATCATGGACTATAGATTGTGGGATGTTCTGGATATTTTATCAGAAACAGAATATAGGACTTCAAAGTATATTGGGGAAGTATTGGGGATTAGTGAAAAAACAGTCAGAACAAGAATAAAGGAATTAGAAGAAGAAATCTCTGCTTACGGAGCAATAATCATATCAAAACCCAGATACGGATATTGCCTGGAAATAACAGAACTGGATTTTTGGGAAGAGTATAAACGCAAAAGGTATGAAGATAACTCAGCAGTCCCTGTTGACTCGAATGAACGGATTGAATATATGCTGGCTTTATTGCTTAGCCGGACAGAATACATGAAAATAGAGGAATTGTGCGAATTTTTGTATGTGTCCGGCAAGACTTTATCAAATGAATTGAGGCACGTGGAATATATTCTGGAATGTTTCGAACTGAAACTATGGCGTAAGCCTTATTATGGTATTCGGGTGGAGGGAAAAGAATTTAATAAGCGATGCTGCATACTTCAAAATTTTTATCTTTCTCAAAGGACATTCTGGGGAATATTGGTAAAGCGGGAAGAAGAAACTGCTGCTATAGCAGGAATTCTGTTGGAATTAGCAGAAGAATACGAGATTCGATTTACAGAGACAGCATTTCAGAATACGGTACTTTACGTCTACTTAAGCATTTCAAGAATGAAGAAAGGCTTATTTATTACAGATGTAATTTTGCCGGAGTCAGCAGGTGATGTGGAGTATGAGGTGAAAATCTCAAAAAAAATATACGAGATGTTAAAACCTTCAGAACTGACCATCCCTGAAACCGAGATTTACTTTACCGGAGTATTTATTGCCGGGAAACGAATATTGGAGATAGAAAAAAATTATACAGCAAATGTGGTTGCCTCAGAGAAGATAGACTGCTTGATTTCCAAAATCCTGGAGGAAATATTTCTCACTTATAATATTGAACTAAGGGATGATTTGAATCTGAGGATTATGCTGATACAGCACCTGATTCCCATGGAGATTCGCCTGAAATATGGAATACCGATGGAAAATGTACAGGTAAAAGGAGTGAAGGAAAAATATATACTGGCTTATTCTATGGGGCAGCTTGCATCGATCCTGTTGTCTGAGTATTATCAAAAAGTGATTCAGGAGGATGAAATCTCTTGTATTGCCATGTATTTTGCTATGGCTCTGGAAGAAAAGAAAATGCAGCAAAAACGTAAAAACAATATTCTGCTTGTATGTATCAGTGGCAAAGCCAGTTCCCGGATGCTGATGTACCGATTCCAGAAAGAATTTGGCGATTATATTAATTCTCTGAAGATATGTGGGATGCATGAACTGGAACGAGTGGATTTCAAGCAAATAGATTTTATTTTTACTACTGTCCCCATCTATAAAAAAGTATCAGTGCCCATTATGGAAATCCATGATTTTCTGGAGAGCAGCGAAATCATGTCAATCAAGCGGTTTCTTCAGGTAGGGGATATGCAGTTTTTGAATAAATTTTACAGGAAAGAACTTTTTTTCTCCAACGTGCCGGGGAGCAGCCGGGAAGAAGTCATACATGAAATATGCGTCAGGATGTCCCGTGTAACAGAACTTCCTGAAGGATTTGAGGAATCCGTTCTGCAGAGAGAGGCATTTGGTCCTACGGATTTTGGAAATTTAACAGCCATCCCCCATCCGTGCAGAATTATGACAAAAGAAACTCTGGTTGCGGTGGCAGTACTGCAAGATGAAATTAAATGGTCCTCTCATATGGTGCGGGTTGTAGTTTTGACTTCCTTAAAAGAAGAAAAGGATGAGGATACTCAGAAGTTTTATGAAATTACAGCAAAATTTCTTTCTGACAGGGAAGCGGTGAGGAGTCTGATAGAGGCCCCGGATTTTGATGGTTTCGAGAAAAAAATTACCGCATTGAAACGGTAAATGGTGAGGTGGAGGTTATACGCTGTTTTATTTATTATTATGATGTAACAAGCAGGAACTGCATCATAATAGATTTGGAGGGAAGGTTCAATGAGGAATATTGTATTACTATGTAATATGGGAATGTCCACCAGCCTGATGGTAAATAAAATGAAAGCGGCAGCAAAAGAAGACGGGTATGAATGCGAGATATCAGCTTATGCGTTACAGCAGGCAGAGGAAATTGTTACAATTGCGGATATTCTGTTGATTGGCCCTCAGATTGCTTTTGAAATTCCACGTCTAAAGGAAATTTATCCGGACAAGAAAATCGAAGCAATTGAAATGATGGACTATGGGAGGATGGACGGAAAGAAGGTATTACATCATGTAAAGGAAGTTCTTGGTGATTGAGGGGAGGAAAAATCATGCCAGATAAAAAGAATGCGTTTACACAAACATTCCAGATGAAATTAAGCCGTTTTGCTTCTGCTATGGGCAATAATATTTATATAGTAGCTATTCGGGATGCCATGCTGGCTTATGTTCCGTTTACATTTATAGCATCCATTTTCCTGATTTTGGCGTTCTTTCCATTGGAAGGATTCAACCAGCTGGTATCGTCGGTTCTCCGCTGTGAAGCTGCTGTATGGCAGGGGAAGCTTTTATATGTATATAATTCAAGCATTGCAATTGGCGGTCTGTTGGTGGCTATTACCATTTCCCATTCCATTGCAGGTAAGATGAAGCTTAACCAGCTTCAGGTGACTCTTACTGCTTTAGTAAATTATCTGATTCTGACACCTAATGTCATGTCAGATGCAGGCAATGCAATTTCACTGACTTCTGTCAGTGCACAGGCAATGTTCTGTGCAATTTTAACCGGATTGTTCACAGCTAAAATTTATCAGATCATAGATAGAAAAGGTATTAAAATTAAGATGCCGGAATCTGTACCACCAGCGGTATCGGCGCCTTTTGAATCCCTGATTCCATCCCTGATCGCAATTATCATATTCTGGGCACTCAGACTGATTACGGATGCATTGGGGACAGATGCAGTATCCATGATTAATAATACACTTGGCCTGCCGCTTGTTATAGTTGGCGGTTCCGTATTTGGTGTGGCATTTGCTAAAATATTTGAACAGCTTCTGTGGTTTTTTGGTCTGCATGGCGGTTCCATTGTATCGGGGGTTATGACCCCTATCCTGCAGGTATTGGAGGATCAGAACAAAAATCTTTCCATGGCAGGAGATCTGCCGGTTAATATTATCAGTAATAGCTTTTTTACTCATTTTGCAGGGATCGGAGTGGTTGGCGGCGTAATTGCAGCTCTGATTATAGCCAGAAGCCGACAGTATCGGGAAATTTCAAAAATTGCTATTGTTCCTTATTTTTTTGGTGTGGGAGAACCGGCTCTGTTTGGGTTCCCAATGATGCTGAATTTTGATCTGGTTGTTCCATTCCTGCTCTCCAACGCGGTATCAGCTATTGTTGCGTACATAGCATTTGCAGTTGGATTAGTACCAATTACGACCGGTCTGGTCCAGCTTCCGTGGACGACACCAATCATTATAAGTGGTTTCCTGGTAACGGGAAGTATACGAGGCGCTATTTTACAATTAGTTCTATTAGTATTAGTAACTTTAATATGGATGCCATTCATTAAAATAGCGGATAAGAAAAATCTGGATTTGGAGAGGGAAGTTTAATTAGAATTGACATTTAAAAGACGTACAGAAGGAGCTTGATAAAATGAGTGAGGAAAATGTTACAAAGATATTGCAAATGATCAGCGCAGCGGGCACGTCAAGAACAAAATATGTGGAGGCTATCAGAGCTTCTAAGTTATCTGATTATGATAAAGCAGAGGCTTTAATGAGAGAAGGAGGAGAATGTTTTAAAATAGCACATGAGGTGCATTCCGAATTTCTTACCTCAGCTTCAGCAGATCTGGCTGCGACAGGTTGCAATGCGGATATCAATTTAATTCTTATTCATGGGGAAGATCAGATGATGTGTGCGGAGACATTCCGTCTGGTAGCTGAGGAACTGATTGATGTGTATAAAAACATGAGAAGTCAGGGATAACAGTATGATTGAATATGCAAATTGGATTTGGACTGGTGAATGGGGACTTGAATTTGACAGGGTCCCCACTGCAGTCCTTTTTCGTAAAAGAATTCACCTGGATACGAATGTTGAATCCGCAGTGATCAGGATATCCGCTGATTCAAGGTATAAACTTTACATTAATGGGAGGTTTGTGGAAGCGGGGCCAAGCAAAGGCGATGCTCAAATATGGTTTTATGATGAGATATCCATTGGCCAATATTTGAAAAAAGGGCAGAATGTATTGGCGGTAATTGTGCTGCGTTTTCCAATAAAACCAACAGAAGGTAATCAAAGCATTATCTGCACCAATTTACCAGGTCTGTTTCTGCAGGGGAGTATTAGAGACAGCAGGGGAAAAGAGTATGTTATTTCTGCTGATGGTGATTGGAAATGCCGGATTGACAAAAGGACACGTTTCATTTCTGAGGCGGCTGGATTTGCGCGGCTGCATTTTTACGAACAGGTAAATGAAACTGAAGAAATGTGGAAATGGAAAGAAATTCAATATGATGAGAGCAGTTGGCAATCTGCGTGCCCTTATCCTAAGTCTCAAATTCGTGATGCAGTAAGCCCGGGGAATTTAAATCCGAGGACGATTCCCTTTATGAGAAGAAAAAAAGGACGATTCCAGAGTCTGATTGCACTGCGTCAATCCCAGTCATTAGAAAATGTGTGGAACCGGATGCTATCCGGAATGGGAGAGGTATATATTCCCCCTCATTCGGAAGATGTAGTGGAAATTGATGCAGGAGAAGAAATGACAGGTTACCTCCATCTTATACTGGAGCAGGGAAAAGGGGCTTTTATACGGTTGCTGCAAGCGGAATCCTATATCCAGCCGGACGCACCAAGACAGGGAAACATTCCATTAAAAACTGACAGGGCGGATGCGGTCAGAGGCGTATTGGAAGGCTATGTGGATGACTATTATCCAGTGGGGAGCGGAGATAAAGAGAATCCGGAGGAATATGAACCATTCTGGTTCAGGACGTTCCGTTTCATTCGGCTTTGTATTACCACCGGCGACGAACCTTTGATAATCAGGGATTTCTATTTTGAGGAGACGGGATATCCTCTGGATGTCAAGTCATGGGTCCAGACCTCAGATTCTACTCTGACAGATATATGGGATATCAGTGCCCGCACATTGAAACGCTGTATGCATGAGACGTATATGGATTGTCCTTTCTATGAGCAATTGCAGTATGCAATGGATTCTCGTTCTCAGATACTGTTTACTTATGCTGTCTCCATGGATGATAAACTGGCCAGAAAGTGTATGGATGATTTTAAACGGTCTCAAAGATATGATGGCCTGATATGCAGTGCATATCCCAATACCAGGCCAAATGTAATTCCTGGTTTCTCAATTTTTTATATCTGTATGCTTTATGATCATATGATGTATTTTGGAGATAAGGAGTTGATCCGGTATCATATGCCTTCCGTGGAGCAGGTACTTTATTTTTATGAAGTAAACAGAACAATAAATGGCTGTGTTGGGAAAATCGGAGGTATTTACCATCAGGAAAAATTCTGGTCGTTCATTGATTGGGCACCCGAATGGAAGGCAGGTGTGCCAAATGCAGCAGAATCCGGTGCGCTTACCATGGAGAGTCTTTTATACTTGATGGGGCTTATGAAAGCGGCAGAGTTGGCTGAATATATTGGGAAAACAGAGCTGAGAGATGAGTATAAGCAGATTGCTGAGTCTGTGCGGCAGGCGATTCGGGATTTCTGTATGAGTCCGGAAGGGTGGATCCAGGATGGACCCGGTTATCCAGAATACAGCCAGCACTGCCAGGTGTTTGGAATCCTTACAGGGGTTCTGGATGCGGAAACAGGACGGAGTAATATCTTGGAGACATTAAAAAACCGTCAATCATATGCCCAGTGCACAGTTTCAATGGCATTTTATTTGTTCCGTGCTCTGGAGATAGTGGGGCTGTACGAGGAAACAGAAAAATGCTGGGATATATGGAGATATATGATTGCCAGCCACATGACCACGGTTGCCGAATCAGACGAGTATCCGCGAAGTGAATGCCATGCATGGGGAGCACTGGCACTTTATGAGTTACCTGCAATCGTGCTTGGTGTTCGTCCGGCAGCAGCTGGTTTCGAAAAGATCTTAATCCGCCCGGTTCCTGGAAATCTTATGTGGGCGAGAGGAGAGGTTGTCACTCCCAAAGGCACGATATATGTGGGGTGGGAGCGGGAGAAAACAAAAAAAATGCAGATTACAGTTACAGCAGAGGAAGCCGTAATGCCATTTATTGTGAAAGATAGTGGAATAAAATATATTTCAGGGAATGGCGCATGTAGAAATGGTGATATTGATGTCACGCAAAGATAAATAAATTATCCCATATGGCTTAAAATCAAAGGTTTTCAGATTGTCGGTAATAATAACCGACTTCTGGAAACCTTTGATTTTTAATCCGATTAAGAAACATAATTAATAAAACTGAAACAATTTATAAACAAATTTTAAATAAGGAAAATACATACTAGGTTGGTAAAACAGATTAAAATATATCAGTGAGAGGATATTAAACTTATGGTAAAACAAGAAAAGGTAAAATCAAAAAGGGTAAAGAAGAGTATTCGTAACCAGATTATCGCAACCGCTTTGTGTCCTCTGGTTATTATGTCGACGGCTGTTTCTATTTTATCATTAAAAGGATATGATCCAATGTTGGTTGCTAATACAATTGCTGCTATATTGTTTGTTGGTACCGCTCAGTTGCTTTATGTTGCACATGGTATTGTAAAGCCTATTCGAAAAGCAGAAGAGTACTTAATGCAGATAGCAGACGGAAATCTGGATATAATGATTGATAAAAAAATGGAGAACCGGCAGGATGAGATTGGATTTATGGCGCAAGCATTGAATGCTTTGAGCGTTAAACTGAAAAACTCCATATTTAACATTAAAGATGTTTCTGAAAAGCTGGTCAATTCAGAGAAGGTACTTGAACAGATGGTTGGGGATGTAAATGAAGTTACCGGACATATTAAATTATCTGCACAGAGCGTATCGCATGATGCAAAAAAACAGAATGGCGATATGAATGAGGCCTCTATACATATAAATGAGATAAGTGACCTGATTGGGAATATTGCAAGAAGTGTTCAGCATTTGGAAGAAACATCAGGCAGAATGAAAGAAGATGGGAATTGGTCGATTGGACTAATGGTAGATCTTGATGAATCAAACCAAAGAACAAATTATGCGATTGAGCGGATTAATAAACAGGTACATTTAACGTATGATGCTTCTGTCCAGATTAATACAGTAATTCAGATGATAACAACGATTGCAAAGCAGACCTTGATGCTTGCACTGAATGCCAGTATAGAGGCGGCAAGAGCAGGCGAACATGGCAGGGGCTTTTCCGTTGTTGCACAAGAAATTGGTAAGCTGGCAACCCAGTCCAGTGAATCAGCAAAGAAGATTGATGAAATCATTGGGAATCTTTCATCTGAATCTGGAAAAATGCTGCAAATCATGGATGAAGTATTGGCAGATGTAGAAAAACAAAAAGAAAAGCTGGTGGAAACGCAAATTCATTTTGGAAAAGTAAATGATGGAATTGAAGAGTCATTGAAGGAAATAGTGGAAATAGGAGAACAGACTCAAATCTGTGATGTTGCAAAAGATAAGATTACAAAGCATATCGAAGCATTAAAGAATATATCAGAAGAAAATGTATATGCCACAGAACAGGTGCAAAACTCTGTATACGGATTAAACCAAAATATCAGTGAAATTGAATCAACAGCAGAATTGTTAAAAGATTATGCTAATACGCTGGAAAATCAGGTACAGTATTTTTCCGTAAAATAAATAAAATTCCTATTACATATATGTAACTTCTAAACTGACTGCGAAAGAACTATGGCTGCTGCTTCAGAAAATGTGATATTCTGTAAATGAAAAGATTGGGAATATAAGCTGAGCAGCTTTAAAGAGAGGATTGCAAAGTATTAAAAGATATATTATATACAATTACATAGAAAAAAGCACGAGGGAAGGGATTCTGTAGTGGAATCCTTTCCTTTTTGTTTTTCCCAGATTGAGCCAGCTCTTACGAGTACGGAAAACAGGGAGAATTATTATAAAAAAATATTTTGCGAAGGAGAAAACAAAATGAAAGTAATGGTATTGTAGCCGGAAGACATAACGGTAATTCAGAAATCTTAGTGAAAGAGGCATTATCAGCATGTGAAGCAGAAGGTGCAGAATGTACACTGATCAATCTTATTGATTATAATATTCTTCCATGCACCGGCTGTGAATTCTGTACTATGAGAATGGGTGATGTAGGAATGGGGAAGGCCGATACGTATGAAGGCTGTGTATTAAAGAATAAAGATGATATGGGTTTGATTAAGTTTGTATCAAATCATACAGGCTCACAGAGGCTGAATTAGATGGAGAAAAGGCATTTTCGATGGCGAACTGCGGAGATGAAAAGGCACTTGCCGGAATTCGTGAATATGTCAGGCATCTTGCGATACAGATTAATAATTATAAGTTTATTCTAGATCCGGAAAAGATTGTCATTGGTGGCGGAATCAGCGTACAGCCGTTATTCTTACAGATGATTAAAGAGGAAATAAAGAAAATTAATACAGTTTATCCATGGGATCTTCCAATCGCAGATGTGGAAGTCTGTAAATTCTTTAACGATGCGAATTTAATCGGGGCTGTATATGTACATATCAAATTCAAAGAACGTAAGATTGATGTGGATAAGTTAAATGAATTTCTGGATCTGGTGAAAGACAGAAGAGAAGGGCAGTATTTGATGGAACTGTTACTCTGATGGACAGCAATTTCTGAAATTGACATAATATTAACATATTTACGTATACCTTTATAATTGATATAATATTTTATGTAAATGCTGTTTCCTACCATTAAATCTTTATTTATTATAACAAAATTATTTATTTGCATATTGAAACTTCAGGAGCAATCTGGTTTGACAGAACTTATCTCAGATTCTCATTATAAAGAGCCTATATAAAGCCTGAGATAAAATAGAGAAAAATTTAGGGAGGAATTATGAAAGAAAATTATTTTGCTGATTATCACGTACATTCCTATTATAGCGACGATTCAGACTGTCTGATGGAAAATATGATAAAGCGCGGGATTAACCTTGGTTTAAATGAGATCGCATTTACAGAGCATGTGGATTACGGGGTTAAAACAGACTTAAATTGCGATTATAAAGCATATTTTACAGAAATTGAAAAAATGAAAGAAAAGTATGGTAAAGATATTATCATAAAAGCAGGTATAGAATTTGGAGTACAAAAGCATACATTACTGCAGTTTGAGAGAGACTATGATACTTATCAATTTGATTTTATTATTTTAAGTAATCACCAGATCGACAATAAAGAATTCTGGAATTATGAATATCAGGAAGGAAAACCGCAGGAAGAATATCAGAAAAACTACTATCAGGCTATCCTGGATGTGGTGAAAAATTATAAAAAGTATTCAGTCCTTGGTCATTTGGATATGATTAAACGCTATGACAAATATGGTGATTTTCCAGATGAAAAAATAATGGAATATGTGGAACTGATTTTAAGACAGGTAATAGCTGATGGTAAAGGCATAGAATTAAATACTTCAAGTTTTAAGTACGGGTTAAAAGACTTAATGCCTTCTAAAAATATATTAAATAAGTACTTTGAATTAGGTGGAACTATTCTTACAATAGGATCAGATACACATGAGACGGAACATCTTGGTGATCATATTGAAGAAGTCAAAGATGTCTTAAAGGAAATTGGATTTAAACAATTCTGTACCTTTGAAAAAATGCAGCCAATTTTTCATCAATTGTAGAAGGAGAAGAAATCATGAACCAGAGAGAACGAATGTTAGCAGGATTACCATATAAAGCATGGCTGGATGGATTAGAGGAAGAAAGATTTGCGTGTAAGCAGAAAATTTATGATTTTAATCAACTTTCACCGAAATTGAATGAATCAGTACCTGAAATGTTAAAAAAGATTATAGGTAAGACTGGAGAAAACATATGGATTGAAGCGCCATTTCATTGTGATTATGGATGGAATATAGAAGTAGGGGAGAATTTCTTCGCGAATTATAATCTGACCATTCTGGATGTGGCCAAAGTTACAATAGGAAAAAATGCCCAGATTGCTCCTAATGTATCAATTTATACAGCAGGACACCCAATACATCCGGATACGAGGAATACAGGTTATGAGTATGGTATTCCAATTACTATTGGAGATAATGTCTGGATCGGAGGTAATGTTGTAATTCTTCCTGGTGTTACAATAGGGAATAATGTAGTTATCGGTGCAGGGAGCGTAGTGGCTAAGGATATACCAGACAATAAAATTGCAATGGGCAACCCATGTAAAATAGTGAGAGAAATTACAGAAGAAGACAGAACATATTATTTCAAAAAAAATGAATTTGATGTACCGATAGAATAGTTTCTGTAGATATTAACTATGGAAGAATTAAAATTCGAAACCTGTAGACATTTAAACATTTACACTTGTAGAAATTGAAAAGCTATAGTATAATAGAAAAAGAACATACGTTTGATTAAGGCGAAAGAGTTAATATGAGATAACATTCGTATAATGACATTTTAAAATATGATTGGAGTGAGATATGGAATTTAAACAAGTTATTGATAAAAGAAGAACTATTAGAGAATTTTCAAATGAAATAGTCCCTAATGGAATAATAATTGAATCTCTTGAAGCAGGACTTAAGGCACCGAGTTATAACCATTTAAAACAATGGGATTTTATTATGGTAAGGGACTCCAAGATAAGATTAGCCTTAACTCAGACCGAAGAAATGGTCGAAGAACTGTCTTCAGATTTATTACAGGCATTTGAAAACCATGATAGTTTAGCAAAAGCAATGTATCTGGATGCTATTCCAAAACAGAAGCGAATGATCTTAACTGCACCGGAACTATTGGTAGTAGTTTATAAGCCAAAGACACTTGTAAAAGACAGTAATAGAATCTATGACTTGAATTGTCTGGCGTCGGTATGGTGCTGTATTGAGAATATATTATTAAGCTTGGCTGAGCATGAAGTTCTAGGTGTTACATTCATTCCTAAGAATACTGATAAAGTAAAAGACATACTGGCTGTACCAGATGAATTAGAAGTGGCGGCAATAATTCCCTTTGGTTATAAAGCTGAAGATAGTAAAATTATAGAGCAAAAAGAAATAGATTTAAAAACAAGAATACATATTAATGTCTGGTAAGGCACGTAAATTTATAATTAGAGCATATGTAGAAAATTATGTTATATGGGAATGATTTATTAATGAGATTGTAGAACAGCATATCAGAATGTGGCAGAAAATGAATTGCCGCTGGCAGAAAGTCTGAAAGACACCATTGCACGGGTTATTCCCTAATTTGAGAAGCAGAAACCAGGGGAAGAAAATTGTTTGAAAATACGAGGTTTACAAGATGGAAAAGCTGCAGAAATAGATTCCAATAAACGGAAGACATTAAAATAATTACCGATGAAATATGGTCGGAACGGCTCTTAATTAACTTAATTTCTGCCGTTCTGGCCTTTTCTTTATCTATAAATATTGTTTTGATAAACATTTATCTGGGAAATGGGGTATATTAAAGTTTAAGATAAAATGAAGGGAGAATTTATCCATGAACAAATTTATTTTCACTGATTATTTTCATGATCCTCAGGGAAAAATCGCTAAGCGGATGCTTTTCAAAAGCGATAATGTAATTGCGTTTATTCTAAACATCGCAAAAGGGGAAATACTGCCAGGACATACACATCTGGAATCAACTCTTTTACTGCAGGTTATGGAGGGGGACGCCAAGGTTGTCACGAATGGCAATGAAACTCCGCTGCAGGCGGGGGAGCTGATGCAGGTTGACGGACAGGAAAGCTTGCAGGTTATAAACATCGGCGAAAACGTCTTGCGCCTTTACGTTACAATTTCCCCAATGGGTTCAGAGGCATTTGCAGCAGATGCAAATGTATAACCTATCTTATCTAAAACCCTCAGTACGCTGAGGGTTTTATTATAAGTTGTGCATGGATTTTATTTATGATACGACTAAATTGTGCACAGAATATCGGATATATAAATGTATCCTATGATATTATGGTTGATGAAAGGAGGTTGTTTTATGGATTCAATAAGCAGTATGAATGAAGCATTATTATACATTGAAAATCACTTGACGGAAGATATCGATTATGGTGAGACAGCAAAAATCGCTAATTGCTCCGAATATCATTTTAAACGAATGTTTTCTTTCTTATCAGGAATCAGTTTATCTGAATATGTCCGAAGAAGATTAACATTAGCAGCACTTGATTTGAGGGATAAAAATTTCAGAATAATTGATGTTGCTGTGAAATACGGTTATAATTCAGCTGATTCATTCGCCCGTGCTTTTCAAAGCATGCATGGTATTCTGCCCTCTGAGGCAAGAGGTGAACAGACAAAACGAAAGGCTTATCCAAGAATGACTTTTCAATTATCAATTAATGGAGGATGCGAAATGAATTATAGAATTGTGGAAAAAGAGTCGTTTAAAATAGTAGGATTTAAGAAAAGAGTTCCAATTATTTTTAATGGTGTAAATCCGGAGATTGCAAAAATGTATGAACTTCTGACACCTGCAATTATAGAAAGATTGAAAGCGCTGTCAAATATTGAACCGACAGGTATTGTCAGTGCTTCAACAAACTTTTCCGAAGAAAGAATGGAAGAAAATGGAGAACTGGATCATTATATCGGTGTAGCAACCACAAGCAAAGAAACAACAGGATTTGACGAGTTAGACATTACTGCTGGTACCTGGGCCGTTTTTGACTCGGTAGGACCATTTCCTGAAACGCTTCAAAACGTGTGGGGAAGGATTTACTCAGAATGGTTTCCTGCATCGGGATATGAGACAGTAGAGGGACCTGAAATTCTTTGGAATGAAAGTAAGGATACTGAGAATCCCAAATACAGAAGTGAGATTTGGATTCCGGTAAAGTAATCCAGAGGCATTGAGAAAGAAAAATCTCGATGCCTCTGCTTTTATATAAATTAAAACATTCTCTTAAAACAAGGGTCTGATTCTACTTACATTCCAAAAAAAGATTGCATAAAAAGTGCAGCGCAAACCCCTCCTAAAAGTGGTGCAATTCCTGGAACTAATATACCATATTTCCAATCGGCCTCTGTCTTATTTTTAATTGGCAAAATGGCATAGGCAATTCTTGGTCCCATATCACGGGCCAGATTCATGGCAAATCCTGTAAGACCGCCCAGTCCCATACCAATGGCCCATACCAGAAGACCAACTGCAATAGGCTCAACAACCGGATTATTAAGTCTGGTAATTCCAAGAATGCAGCTGATAAAGATAAATGTTGCAAAAAACTCTACAAAAAAGTTACGCGGCAGATTTTGAATACCTGGTGAGGTGCAAAAAATATTACGTATTTTTACCGAATCAATTTTATCTTCTGATACTTTAAAGTGATCTGCATAACAAATGTAGATCAGTATGGCACCCACAAATCCTCCTGCTATTTGGGCAATTATATAAGGTATTACTTTATTCCATGAAATGTTACCAAGAACAGCCTGAGCAAGTGTCATGGATGGATTGATAAAGGCACCGTTAAAAAGATAAAGGGTAACAGTAATGCCAAAGGCCCAGGCTGTGATGGCAAACATATGGCTGAAACCATGATGCTTTGTTTCGTTCAGTGTTTCATTACTATGTACGCCTATGCCAAATACAATCATTAATGCCGTACCTAAGAACTCTGCAATAACATGGTGGTACATGTTTTTTCCTCCTAATGTAAAGCTTCATTTAATTTTGTACATACCAAATCGAGAGCATCCCGGGCTTCCTCAACCGTTCTTTGCATATTGAAAAAGCCGTGAATAATTCCGTCATATCTCTTAAGGCATACGTCAGCACCAGCTTCTGATAAGTTCTTTGCATAATGCTCGCCTTCATCTCTTAGCGGATCATATTCACATGTAATGATGCATGCATCTGGAAGATCTTTGAAACTTTCTGCTAGTAACGGTGAGGCCAGAGGATTCTTGGCTTCGCTTAAATCATTTAAATATTTAGGAACATACCATCCTTCAATTGCATGTGTTTCCAGTCTGTATCCCTTTGCGTTTTCAATTCTGGATAAAGGCTTTGTTATTCCAAGCAAATCAAACATTGTATTAATCAATACCTGATAAGTAATTGAAAATTCTTTTCTTTCTCTTGCCATCTGAGTAACTGCTGCCGTAAGTGTTCCTCCAACACTGTCACCACCAACCGCAATTTTATCCGGCTGTATATTTAATTCTGCTGCATTGTCATACACCCATTTTATAACGGAATAACATTCTTCCCCTGGATCAGGGAATTTGTGTTCTGGAGACAGACCGTAATCGATGGATACTACAGTGCAGTTCACTTTGTTTGTTATTTTGCGGCATATAGAATCGTAAACTTCCATGCTTCCAAAAATAAATCCTCCTCCGTGTATCCAAATAAATGCAGGGTGAATACCCTTGGTTTTGGGGTTGTAAATTCTGATTGGAGTATCTCTTTTTGCAGTTTTAATGGTACGATTGATCACAGTTCCTACGTCAATTACATCTCCTTTAAAATCATCCCAGCTTTTTTCATAATACTCTCTAAACTGTTCAATACTAAGGGAATACATACTGTCAAAATCTGTTTCTAGTAATTTGTTAAATATTGGATTTAACGGCATAATAAAAACCTTCTTTCTTAAATAATAATTTTATATTAGTTAACTAATGACGAGATTATAACAAAATTAGTTGAATAAATCAACTAAAATCAACTATTTTTATCTTAAAAGAAAATAATATTTTTATAAAAATTCTATTTAGAGATTAACCTTTACATTGTAATACATATTATATTAACATGCGAAATGACGAAAAAACACTGTAATAATAAGTTGACAATATATAGTAAAATGTATATAATATAGTTGAATATTTCAAAAGTTATAACTGAGCATAAGACATTATCGTGTAAATAAGAATAAGAAAGGAAAAATATAATTCAATCAACTTAAAAAGGAATTATTGGATTATACGAGACAAAAATGAATATAAAACATGATACAAGATATTTTGGGATTCTAAACAGACAACTTCAAACTTATATTAATCTTGCTTTCAAAGAATTAGATTTGGATTACTGGGAATGTATATTTATGGTAAATTTGTATGATAACGAGGGAATTAATCAGGAGAAGCTTTCTTCCATTCTTCTGATAGATAAATCAATAACTACAAAAACTATAAATTCGCTGGTAAATAAAGGGTTTATAATAAGAAAAGTTTGTGAAAAAGACAAAAGAGCTAAAAACCTTTATATATCAGATAAAGGAAAGGAATATAAAGAGCAGATTATTTATTTAATAGAAAAATGGATCGATTATATTTCGGATGGAATAGATAAAGAAACCCAGGAATTCGTACTTAATAAGCTTCGTATTATGGCAGAAAAAGCCAGAGATGCAGATTTTGACTGGATTATGCAGATGAAAGCGGGTAACTGATAAATGATGCTTTATGGTTTAATATATCATATCGGAATGATACGCTCACACGGTGCGATGGTAAAGAGGTACGGGAAAGATTATACAATGCGCTTTACCGCAACGTCAGACAGATACTTTAAACAGGTCAGCAAAAAAACGCCCGATATCGGCAAATCCGTTTTTTCGTTTAATTATGCTTTTGCTCCCGCCTATATTGCGTGGTATAAAACCGCTGTCGAACTAGGTACAAACGATAACAATATACAAGATCTCCTGTGGCTGATGAATGAAAAGATAATTACTGCCATACCCTCATTCTTCCGCAAAGCCTGCGGAAGAATGTATCTTAATAGTTTTCGTAAAAAAGCACCAATGCACGAAAAAAGGGAAATGCAGGGAAAAGTCCACACATATGATTTTTTAATTCATTTTATTCCCAAAGGCAAAAGTCATTTTGGCATAGATATTACAAGATGCGGGCTGAGAACGATAGCCGCAGATTTTGACGCTCTTGGTATATTCCCCGCAGTATGCCGCGTGGATTATATGATCGGCGAATATCTTCATTTGGGATTTATACGGACAAAAACACTTGGGGATGGAGACGATTGTTGTAATTGCCGTTATGAAATAGGAGGCATGTGCAGGTGGGCTCCAGAAGAAGGTTTTGAAAACAGAAAATAAGTTCGCAACCTCTGGTCTGTCTCATTGGATCTGATCAATCCAGTTAAGCATAACATCTGCCGCCAGCCCCAGATTTCCAATCTGGCAATGGGTATCGGCTGTTTCCTCCGAAGTAAACATACGCGCAGTAAGAGAGCGGACTTTTGTCAATGTTAAAATCTGATCTGTAAACTGTTTTATCGGAACATAATGATCATTCTGCCCTGCAAGAAGAAGTACATCCTGTGTTATTAAAGGTGAAAAGGTCTTTGTATTATAAGAAAGCATTTTATGGAAAAATTCATAAGGAGATGTACTGCCGGTTATATGCATTCCCTGCATAATTCCCCATTCCAGCATTAAATTTTGTTCCGCCAGCTTTTTAAGTTGGGTGTTAACCTCTTCCATTTTTTCCTGGACCATCATGTCTTTAAAGGTATCTCTGAAAACAGGGTCAATTTGATGAGTCAATACATCAAAAAAGTCCGCTAAAATATCATATGCAATTACTCGTTTCACTCTTTTTTCAAATGCAGCAGCCCTTAAGGATAAATAACCGCCAAGTGACATACCGATCAATGTGACATCATTCAACCGGAAATAATCAAGAATTGATTTTACAGGTTTTTCCCATTCATGTGTCATTGGTATATTATAATCCTCCAATGCACTGCCCTGACCTGGCCCGTCAAAACTGATCACATCATATCCGGCATCTTTAAATATCATGGTCATCAGAAAAAGCTCTTCTACATAGCTGTCAAAACCGCCGAAAAAAACAACAGTGCTTTTCGGTTTTTCAGGTGATATACGGTAAGCTGAGAGATAACCATTCTGATATGGAATCATATAGTGCTGATTTTCTGAGATCCCATAATAATCACAGGTAAGAGAAATAAACCGTTTGCGTAACTTTTTTTTGTCCGGATTAGAATCAGGTATGTAAAACTCAGCACCACGGAAATAATAGGCCGCCTTTAATTTTTCATTTTTTTCGAGAGAATTTTCCCCAAGCTCAATAAACGATTTAATTAAGTCACTATATGAATGAATTGCATTACTGGCATTTTGCATTTCAGCCAGCATAGTTTTGTCGTTTGTCCAATTGTAAAATCGATTCATTTGAAAATTGACGCTTGGGTCTGGATGTAAATTATAAAGTCCTACCGGAAAATCGTTTGTTGTCCATTTTTTTGTCATATTGAAAACTCCTTTCTTGTTTTAACAAGTAGTAGTATAATGGAGCCAAATTTCATATTCAATGATGGATAAAATAGAATTTGCGGTTTATGCAACGAAGCTGCTGTAATTGTTGATTATGTACGAAATAATAGACAGGTGGGGTGAAAATGACTAATGAAAATGATTTGCGGATTATAAAGACTCGCAGGCTGATAAGGGATGCATTTGTAGAATTGCTGGATATAAAGGGTTTTAGCGGAATAACAATAAATAATATTGCGGACCAGGCAATGATTAACCGGTCAACCTTTTACCTTCATTATACCGATAAATATGATCTTTTGCAGCAAACAATGGAGGAAGCTATGCAAAATATATTACAGCTGGTGGCTCCTGAGACGCATATTACTGATGGGAAACTTGAATATGACAGCTTTGTACAAAATATAAGTTCCATTCTCAAGACAGTTGAACGTGATGCTATGCTTTATAAAATAATTTTAAATGATAAAGAAATGTCAGGAATAAGCAAAAAATTTGAGAAAGCATTAATTGAGAAGCTTGACATTTGTTTTCCGGATCATATTTTAATTTCAAGAGATTTATTTTTAGAGATGATCACCTCGCTGTATATGTCAGCCATAAAATGGTGGTTAAATAATGATATGAAATACTCACCAGATTTTATGGCAGAACAGTTAGTTAAATTATTGGTAGCAGGGCCAACTAAGTCTATCGGGATTTAAAGTGGGTCCAGGAAGTATTGGGATAAAAGTTTGGATTTTAGGGGGTATATATGAATACTGATTTTATAAACTTAACAACAGAAAACCTTGCAGGTGAGCATTTATGCTGCATTATCCGAAGTAAAAAAATGCATCCCGGGATTGAAGCAAAGCGGCAATGGCTCTCGGACCGGTTAAAGGAAGGGCATGTCTTTAGAAAGTTAAATGAGAAGGCGACAGTCTTTATTGAATATGCCCCTCTTGAAACCGCCTGGGTTCCCATAACCGGTGATAACTATTATTATGTGTATTGCCTGTGGGTGTCTGGCAGCTGCAAAGGGAAGGGGTATGGGAGAATGCTGATGGAGTATTGTCTTGCAGATGCCAAAGAAAATGGTAAGTCGGGTATTTGTATGCTTGGATCAAATAAGCAGAAAGCCTGGCTTTCTGATCAGACCTTCGCGAAAAAGTTCGGTTTTGATGTTGTTGATACTACCGAACAGGGATATGAATTACTCGCCCTTTCATTTGATGGAACAACTCCAAGGTTTGCTCAAAACGTTAAAAACCACGGAATCGAAAAAGAAGAGCTTACAATTTACTATGATATGCAATGTCCCTATATCTTTCAAAATCTGGAGACGGTAAAGCAGTATTGCGAAATAAATGAAGTTCCGGTAACTGTCATTCCGGTGGATACGCTGCAAAAAGCAAAAGAACTGCCTTGCGTTTTTAATAACTGGGGTGTGTTTTATAAAGGTAAATTTCAGACGGTCAATTTATTAGATGCCGCCAGTTTAAAACGAATATTAAAAAAAGAGTAATTAAGAGAGAATGAAAGGCAAAAACCGATGAAAATATGGTTTTTGCCTTATTATATATGTGGGTATATACAGATCTGGCAGGATGGACAGAATTTGATAAAAATAGTCGAGAAAAAATTAAGATAAATGCTATTATTATATGGGAGGTGACATTATGCCGAAGGAACAGTCTCTTCAAAGAGCCATGGAATATATTGAAAAAAATTTAACTAATGATATCAGCTATTTTGATATTGCACGGGAAGCCGGAATTTCAGTGCCGCATTTTTACCGGTTGTTTAAGAGATTGACGGGGGACACAGTTGGTGCTTACATATTAAGGCGCAGGATATCAATGGCTGCAAATGACTTGGCAGATAGTGATAAATCTATTGTAAATATAGCATTCGAATATGGTTTCGAATCACATGATGTATTTACAAGGGCATTTTCCAGAGTGTACGGAATGTCTCCAAGTAAGTACCGAAAGAGCAGCACATCTGCGCCATTAAAACGATTAACAGTAATAAGCGATCAACCCGTGATGGATGAACATCAGATGAAGTTCGGTTTGCTGCATACGGAAGGCTTTGCTGTTGCTGGGCTGGAATGTAGGGCTGTGCAATGGGATGGTGACGGAGCCATAGGTAAATTATGGAGTGAATTTTTAGCACGCCTGGAAAAAATTGAGCTGACGCCAGATGCGGTAACCATGTATGGTATGTGTGAACATGAAGGCTGCAAGGATGGAGTTTTTACATATATGGCTGCAATCGGTATTAACTCTTTCACGGAAATACCCCCTGGTATGACAAAGAAATTTATAACACCCCAGAACTTCTTTCAGGCAAGTGTTCCTGATCGTATCAGCACGCCGGATGCTTATGCTGGTGCAATTGGTTACGCAAGAAGCCTGGGGTATGTCATAAAAGATAATGATATGATTGAGGTCTATGATGGAACCTTTAAGAATCCGGATGTGAACAGATTCCGGTTATTGATTCCTGTCATGTGATATAAATAAGAGAAGGAGTGTGTTAATATGGCAAATATATTTAAGAATGTTGACTGTATTGAGCTTTATGTTTCTGACTTAGACGAAGGAATACAATATTATTGTGACAGTATGGAGTTAAAGCTTCTTTGGCGTAATGCGGAAATGGTCGGACTGGGAATGGAGAATGATATTACCGAAATAGTTTTACAATGCCAAAGAAAACAGGTTCTTATCGATATAAAGGTGGAATCTGTGGACGAATCCATTGAAAAAATCAAAGAAGCAGGCGGAACGGTAGAATATGGTCCGTTTGATGTGCCCATCGGACGCTGCGCGGTGATCCTTGATAAATGGGATAACAAATATGTGATACTGGATATGACAAAGGGCAGATATGTAACAGATGAATATGGAAATGTAACCGGCGTAAGGAAAGAGTAATAACAAATCAGTTGTATTGAAGGATATGGGGTGAAAAATATTGATGAATCAAGTCATTATAGAGGTAAATAAAAAGCTGAATGAGATTCCTTTGTCATTTCTAAAAAAACCAATCATAATAGGCGGAATGGCCATGGAATATTATGGAATACGTAAGGCGGGCAAAGATATCGATCTGATCATTTCAGAAGAAGATTATCATGTATTTTCAGAAAAGTATCCAGATAACAAAAAAGACCTGTATGGTGATTTGGGCTTTATCATAAATACATTTGAGATCTGGAGAAGCATTGCACTCATTGATTATAATTTTTTTCTGAAGGATGCCGTTGATGAGGGAAATGTTTTAGTTGTATCCATAGACAGGCTTCTGTGGATGAGAGTTTGTGCCATGGAGGTTGAGAAGTACAAAAGAGATTTGGACTTAATGAAAGAATATTATTATGAGCATTTTAGAAATCAATGTTACCTGCAGGAACGAAGAATCATGGAGGCATTGAGTTAATAATGTAGGAAGAGGGGCTGCTGCCTCTCTTTTTTACTTTTTGCATTCTTTATAAAATTCGATTAAAAAGGACGCCTTTGTAAAACTTCTGTTCTTAGGACGGTACCTGGAAAGAATTGCTGACCATTCCACCAATATATGTGAAAGAACCATATACATGATTTCAGGTGAGATAAAGGAAATAAATTAGAGGCGTATAAGATAACCATTAGTTTCCATGGGGAAAGATCATTTTTTTGGATCTTTCCCCTTTGCCTTTATCATTTTTCAATCATTCAATGGTGATAGCTTGTGAAACCATAATAAAAGGTTTACAATATCCTTGTCACAATGCACATAGCCGGTTTTTCCCATTGAAGGAAGGAGATTAAATGAAATTAATTGAACTATGCAGCATGCTGGAGATACAAAATGAGGTACAGGAGAAATTAATTGAGTTTGAGAAAGAGATCGATTTTAATGCTATAAAACAGGTAACAGAGCAGATGAAGCACAAGGAAACCTGGGAAAGTGGGCTTGAGGATTTAAAAAACATACTGTCTCCTGATGAGGATGGCTTAAAAATTTTAACCTGCCAGCTGCATTGTGTGTGTGATGTTTATGATGAATACTTAAAGCTTGGAATTTCAAAAAATATCTTTATTGATACTATGAAATTTTTCCCCAGATTTTTGCAGGATTATAAGGATAGAAACGGAAGCTATCGTTACGTTTGGTCATGGTGGGCAGTTCGTCAGATTTCAATGGTGGAATATCGGATTGGCGTGCTTGAATATGAGATGAGAGTGGAAAATGATAAACATTTAATTGATATACATATTCCGGCGGATGCTGATATGGAAATAAGCAATCTAAGGAAATCCTACAAGGAAGCTTTGAAATTTTTTGAAAAATATTATCCGGATTTTTCCGGAGCTGATATGGTCTGCAGTTCCTGGCTGCTTGCACCATCATTAAAAAACGTTTTGCCTGATAAATCCAGAATATTGGAATTCCAGAAAGCGTTTGATATCCAGGCAATGGATGAGGATAGTCTGGGATTTATGGATTGGGTATATGGAAGCAGAGAGATTCCTTTAGAAGAATTGCCGGAACATACTTCCTTACAGCGAAGGCTTAAGCCCTACTTACGAAATAATGGCAAGATTGAATGGACTACCGGAAGGCTGGTTTCTGATCCGTTTTGTGAGAGTTAAAAGAATGAGCAGATTGAACCTTATTCATGCAATAAGGTTTTACCTGCTCATTCTTTTGCATTTTTTCTTTTACACAAGTTTCAGGATAAAAACCATAAAAAATGTAACAATATAATATTGTGCTGTTTTTTATAAAAATAGGCAGACTGACTAAAAAGATGACATCATATTTGAAGGATTTCTTAAATAAGGAGGAGCTTCTATTGCAGATCTTGCTGGATAAAATTAATTTTAACATAAATTCACCGTTTCTGCCGGTCATTTTACTAATACTGAGTTTCATAATCTGCATGATTCTATTTATGTTATATTATGGGCTTTACCATTTTGATAAGAACGTGCGCTTTCCATCCTGCTTTCAGGAAGCGGGAAATAAGCCTGGACCGGGTGAATGGGAGAAACAGATGCTTGAGCTGGCAGAAGGTCACAGTCAGGTCAGGCTGACCGGGAACAGCTTTGTTCTTAATGATTATAATCAGGCTGCTTATAAAAAACTGAATAAAATCAGGGATACGATCTCTGCGCTGTCTCCAGGAATCATTTCCCTGATTCCGGCTGCACGCTGGCTCTATGATAATTTCCAGATGATGTACAGGGAAATGAAAAAAGTGCGGACTTCCGGAACGAGCTATGCTGTATTGCCAATTCTGAAGGTGAAAGAATACCATAACTTTCCGCGGATCTATGTAGTAGCGAAGAAGATGGTGGCTCTTACCGGCGGACATTTAAGTGAAGAAAACATCTCAGTGATGCTGACAGCCTATCAGCAAAAGATAGCACTTACAGACAAGGAAATCTGGGTTTTGCCGGAAATGCTGGGTTTTTGTATACTGGAAGAAATTATTGCAGTTGCAGATGAAATTCTTCATATGATCGAAGTGAAGTCCAGGGCGGAGAAGTTTTTAAGGGAAAAGCTGGAGCGCAGAGAGGGACCGGCCGATTTATCAGCGCTTCTTTGCAAAACAGAGGACAGCCTTAGGTTTAACTACTCATTTCACGCACATGTCATCTATCTGATGAAAAATATGTCTTTTGACGAGGCATCCATACAAAGATACCTGGAATATCATTTTGCCTCAAAGGACAGACAGGTGAGAAATTCTTCAGTATTCCAGGAAGAAGGAAAAATCCAGTCATTTCTCGAGACAAATATCAGGACGTTAATTGTCAGCTTAAGAGACATCAATGAAGTCGATGAAGAAAAGTTTTTTGAAAAATACTCCTGTCTGGAACAGATATTGTCCCAGGATCCGGCAGGTGTCTATTCAAATATGGATTTGGAGTCCAGAGGCATGTACCGCGGGATAATCGTGAAATTATCTCTCCGTTACCGGCTGATGGAAGAAAAGATAGCAAAAGACTGCCTGGAACTGGCAATTCAGGGACGGGATGGACTGCATTGTTCCCATCATGTTGGGGCCTATCTGTTAGGAAAGGGATATCCGATTTTAAAAGCAAAGGCATTAGGAAAGCCGATTCCCCGGAGGATTAAGAAAAAATGGAATGCAAAAGGTTTTCTTTATTTCTTATCCCTGTTTCTTATGCTTTTGGGTCTGGGGGCCGGCCTGCTGTATGCATTCCGCACGCTTGGACAACTGCAGGCTGTAAGCCGGTCTGTGATTACCCTGCTAGCGGTCATGCCGCTGTTGACCGGCATTTCCATGGAAATTATTAATTTCATTTACACCAGAAGGATAACCGTTAGAAAAATTCCTGCTCTTGACTATCTTAAGGAAATCCCGGAAGATGCAAGAACCTTTGTAGTCATGCCGGTCATCGTTTCCTCAAAGGAACAAGGTCTGGAATACATGGAGCGTCTGCAAAAGCATTATCTTGCAAATCGGCAGCCAAACCTTTTCTTTGCATTGCTGCTTGATTTTGAAGATTCAAAGGACCAGTTCATGCCAAAGGATGATGTGATCCGCAATGCCCTTGCTGCCCGCATGAAAGAGCTAAATGAGCTCTATCCTTCGGAGGATCAGCGCTTTTCCCTGTTTTTCCGCTGCCGTAAATGGAATGAGGCAGAGAACTGTTATATGGGCTGGGAGCGCAAGAGAGGAAAACTGGAAGAGTTTAATAATCTCTTAGACGGAACAGGAAAAGAAAATACCACTTTTTCCGCTGTTTATTGTGAGGAAAAGCTTCTTACCACCTTCCGGTATGTGATTACACTGGATGCAGATACAAATCTCATTCGTGACAATGCGGCAAAACTGGTGGGGTTAATTGATCATCCTTTAAACAAACCAGTTCTGGATTCTGCAGGTCATAAGGTTTTGGAAGGTTATGTCATCATTCAGCCTTCGGTCAGAAATCACATTCCGGATAGAAATGGCAGCAGATTTACAAAAATATTCGGAGGAGAATCCGGTCTTGCACATTACGGAACCGTAATATCAGATATTTATCAGGATATTTTCAACGAAGGGATCTATATCGGGAAGGGCATCTATGATAGAAAAGCCTTCAGTACGGTGCTTCATAATAAAGTACCGGAAAACCGGATACTCAGCCATGATCTTTTTGAGAGCTGTTATGCAAGGACGGCTTTCTCCAGTACGGCTAAGATTATGGACAATTTTCCCAACAGCGTTTTATCATTTACAAAAAGGGAGCACCGGTGGCTGCGCGGAGACTGGCAGCTTCTGCCATGGCTGTTCATGAAAAAGACCCGGGACGGAAAAAGCCTGAGCCCATTATCGAAATGGAAGATTTTTGATAACCTCAGACGCAGTCTGGTTCCTTTCAGCAAAGTCTTGTTTGTATTACTGAATCTGATATGGATGCCAGAAGCGTTTTATCTTTGGCTGCCGCTTGTTTTCTTTAATGATCTGTTTAATCTGGTTATTTTATTATTTGCCGTGAGTACCCAAAAGCTCTTCCGGCCAAAGCTTGCATTTGTGTATAAAGGCTTTTTAAAAGAATTGGCAGTGATGTTGATAAGAGCATTCCTGGAGTTTACGATTACACCCTATCGTGCTTATGTTGCACTGGATGCAATCTTTCGAACCCTGTACCGGATTTTGATCAGCAAAAAAAATCTGCTTCGCTGGAATACGGCAGAGGCAGTGGATGCCTCTGTCATCAATACCAGAAAAGGTTATTTTCTTACCATGTGGAGTTCACTCCTCCCGGTTTTTTGTCTTCTATTCATCTTGTTTTCGGGGAATCTGCCCCTGGTGGGAATGATTTTAGCAACGCTCCTCATGGCGGACTGGTTTCTTACTTTTGAAATTGCTTACTGGATCAGTCAGCCGGAAAAGAAACTGCATCAGAGGGATAATCCGGATGATAAGGAGCTGCTTATGGATACTGCCCGCAGGACCTGGCAGTTTTTCAAAGAATTTTCCACAAAGGAAAATAACTGGCTTTGTCCGGATAATTATAAGGTCACAAAGGTTGAAAAAATCAGCGATAAAACATCGCCCACCAATATCGGACTTCAGTTTCTGTCAATTCTTTCAGCCAGAGATCTGGGATTTGAGACTTTAAGCTCCACAGTGGAGGCAGCAGAAAACCTGATGGAGACGGTACAGAAAATGGAAAAATGGAAGGGACACCTCTATAACTGGTATCATATTCAAACGCTGGAGGTGCTTAATCCCGCCTATATATCAACGGTAGACAGCGGTAATTTCTGGGGACATATGATTGCCCTTAAAAACGGCCTTCTGGAGCAGATCGACAAGCCGGTCTGCCCCGATCATTTACTTTCAGAACTCAGGGCAGCAATCAGAAACAGCAATGAAGAGATAAAGCAAAGAACAGGGAGTCCGTCTGAAAACAGCATTAGGGCAGGATACCAGAAGATAGGGGAACTGATTGAAGACCTTGCAGATATATGGGAAAATTTAAACGGGAGAGAACTGAAGCCGTCTTCCGATTACCGCCTGACCAGACAATTAATGAACCACATCGACCGTATTGTGAATGAAGCTTCGGCTTTAAAACTAAAAGAAGAACCCGTTTCTTCTTATCCCACATTATCCAGCATCGCGGGAGAAGATAATAAATTTGCAGACAGTATGATTGACCGGATCAGAAAACTATGCAGTAAAATAGACAGCATGCTGGCAAACGTTGATTTCCGGTTTTTATTTAATGATAAGAGAATGCTGTTTCATATTGGATATCATGTATCCTCACATACCCTGGATGACGGCTGTTACGATCTGATGGCATCGGAATCGTCGCTTACAAGTCTTCTTGCTGTAGCAATGGGAGAAGTGCCTTTAAAACACTGGTATAAACTGGGAAGACCGCTGACCGTAGTAAAAGGTATTCCATGCTTTGTGTCCTGGAGCGGTACAATGTTTGAATTTCTGATGCCAGGCCTTGTATTAAAGGAATATGAAGGATCTGTCTATGAACAGACCTCCAGGGCAGCGGTACTCCAGCAGATGAAATATGCAAGAGAGGCAGAAATTCCCTGGGGGATATCTGAATCCCAATATTACCGGTTTGACTTAAACGGGAATTACCAATATAAGGCATTCGGTGTTCCAAAGATAAGGCTTCAGCCGGTCCGCAAAAATTCCCTGGTGGTTGCACCCTATGCAACAATACTGGCACTGGATACAGCAGAAAAGGACTGTATCAGTAATTTAAGGAGACTGAAAGAATTAGGAGCTTTCGGCGATTACGGTTTTTATGAATCCGTTGATTTTAATGTACCAAACTCTGTGGAACTGACACCTTACTGTATTGTAAAATCCTATATGGCACATCATCAGGGGATGAATCTGGCAGCAATTAATAATTACCTCAATGAAGGGATTCTCCGGGAACGGTTTCATGCGGAAATGATGATAAAGGCCACGGAAGTTCTTCTGGAAGAAAAGCGTCAGTCTTATTTGATTTCCATTGCAAGACAGGGGTATACCATTAAAATCGGAAAGTCCCTTTTTACAGAAGACCGTTACAATGACCGTTATATCAGTCATGCAGGTGAAAATCCGCCGGTTGTAAATTATCTGTCAAACGGAAAGTATTCCCTGATGATTACTTCGGATGGGGATGGTTTCAGTAAATATGAGGACCGTATGCTTTACCGCTGGAGATCAGATATTTATGAGAATACAGGTAATTATATCTATATCAAGGATATGAAGCAGGGAAAATACTGGAGTGCAGGCTATCATCCCACCAGTACAGAGCCGGATGATTACCAGGTGGTATTCAGCCCGCACCACGCGGAATTTAAACGCAGGGACGGGGATATCTTAACGGATATGGTTGTCAGTCTGGATGCGGATCATAATTATGAGATACGCAAGATCACATTAACCAATCATGGAAATGAGGAAAAACAGCTGGAAGTGACCAGTTATATGGAGGTGGCAGATGATACCCATATGGCAGAGATCAGCCATCCGGCGTTTAATAAGCTCTTTCTTGAAAGTGAGTATGTGAAGGAGCAGGATATTTTCCTGACTAAAAGGCGGCAAAGGAAAGAACCCGACAATCCTTATGTGATGCATATGGCGAAAACCAATGCAGAATTATGTAAAAAAATAGAATTTGAAAATGACAGAAAACGATTTATCGGCAGGAACAATACGCTGGAAAATCCAGATTCTGTAGTTAACAGCGCTACCTTTTTTAATGATTCGGGTTTTTGCAACGATCCGATTATGAGCCTGCGGGGACAGCTGTGTATCGGAGCAGGTGAATCAGCCTGCATATCTTTTATTACCGGTGTGTGCAGCAGTAAAAAAGAGGCAGTAAAAATTGCGGAGGAACTGAATGTAACTTACCGGATCGATGATGTCCTGGAAAAGTTCCGTCTTCAAAGCAACCTGGAGCTAAAGTATCTGGAGATTACCAGAACGCAGCTGAATTCGTTTCAGGATATGATCAGTCCCATTTTTTATCCTGCCGGCATTTACCGGGGACCGCATGAAAATATCAGACGTAATTTTAAGAATCAGAGTTTCTTATGGAAATTTGGCATATCCGGAGATAATCCGATTCTGCTGTTAATGGTAAAGTCTATGGAAGAGGAACGAACGATAAAGGATGTATTAAAAGCGTACGAATACCTGAGAGTCAATCTTGTTATGGTAGATCTGATTATCCTCATTGATTCCAAATATGGGTATCTTCAGGAGGTAGATCAATTAATCAACGATCTGACAAGTTCTATGCGTATTTATGATTCCGGAAGCGGGAAGCCAAGTTTCTTTACACTGCATACGTATGAGCTGCTCCCTGCAGAGATTGATTTGCTGTATACGGTAGCTCGGGTGGTATTTTCAGATAAGACAGGAATTTATTTTACCAATGTAAAAGAAAATCAATTGGAGCTGCTGGAGGAATATTAAGTCTTATGGAAAACTATGAATTTTTTAATGACTTCGGGGGATTTGTCTGTGAAGGCAGAGAATATGAAATTCTGCTGGACGGAAATAACAGGCCGCCGGCACCCTGGATTAATGTTATCTCAAACAAGAACTTCGGGTTCCAGATCTCGGAGTCGGGCGGGGGCTTTACCTGGAGTGTTAACAGCAGAGAGAACAAGCTTACGCCCTGGTCCAACGATCCAGTCAGTGACAGAGCCAGCGAGGCAGTCTATATTCTGGATGAAATAACCGGAGAGGTTATAACGCCTATGTCTCTGGGAAGATCTGACAGGGGCATATACCGGGTGAGGCATGGTTTTGGATATAGCAGATTTCTTCATGAGGAATCACAGGTTGATCAGGAGCTGACTGTTTTCTGCCCTCTGGATGAATCATTAAAGCTATGGAACTTAACGCTTAAGAATCAGTCAGATAAAGTGAAATATTTAAGCCTGACCTACTATGTGGAATGGGTTCTGGGTACGCAAAGAGAGCAGACCAATCCCTATGTTCTCACCTCCTATGATAATGAACATGAATATATGTATGCAAAGAACATTTATACCATGAACTTTCAAAATAACATTTCCTACCTGTTCTCCAGCGAGACGATTGTCGGTTATACCGGAGACAGACAGGAGTTTTTAGGACGCAGGGGAAGTATCCGGGAACCCAGGGGAGCAGAGGTAAAGCTCACCTGCAATACGGGTGTGTGCTATGATTCATGCGGTGCGATACAGGTATCGGTAGCAATACAGCCCCAGGAGAGTAAAACTGTGGTGTTTGGGCTTGGGCAGAGCAGCAGTCTGAATGAGATAAACAAAATCAGAAACAAGTACAGGGAGGCAGCTGCATCAGAACAGGAACTTGAAAGAGTCAGAGCCCACTGGGACAGGTTATTAGGGACCATTCAGGTAAAGACGAAGGACAGGGCAGTTGATATCCTTGTTAACGGCTGGCTGCTCTATCAGACATTATCCTGCCGTATTCAGGCGAGAGCGGGATTTTATCAATGCGGAGGAGCTTATGGATTCCGGGATCAGCTTCAGGATACTCTTTCTCTGCTTTTTACAGATCCGGGTATCCTGCGAAGTCAGATTCTGACTGCCTGCAGCAGACAGTTTGAAGAGGGGGATGTCCAGCATTGGTGGCATCCCCCCATGGGAATCGGCGTAAGGACACGAATATCCGATGACCTGCTCTGGCTGCCTTATTGTACCGCTGCTTATATTCGAAATACTGGAGATACAGGGATTCTAAAGGAACAGGTGCCTTATATTAAAGGTCCGGTATTAAAGGAGGAACAGCATGATGTAATGTTTATCCCAGAAGTGTCCCTGCTTTTTGAAAGTGTCTACGAGCATTGTAAAAAAACTATTGACCGGACTTTCTTCGGAGAGCATGGCCTTCCGCTTATGGGGGGAGGCGACTGGAATGATGGCATGAATGAAGTTGGAATATTGGGAAAAGGAGAAAGTGTCTGGCTCGCCTGGTTTTTGTATACCGTATTAAGTGATTTCATACCTTTATGCGGTCTGGAAGGTGACAAAGCTTACGGTGAGGAACTGGAGCAGAAGCGGGAAAACCTTCAAAAAAGCATCGAAGAACACGCATGGGATGGGGAGTGGTATCTGCGGGCATTTTATGACGATGGATCGAAGCTTGGTTCGAAGGAAAACGACGAATGCATGATAGATTCCATCAGCCAGTCCTGGAGCGTAATCTCAAAGGGCGCCCGGGCGGAGCGGGCAAAGACAGCAATGCAGTCGGCAAGGCGATATCTGGTAAGGGAAGAGGATGCTCTTTCCTTACTTCTGGCGCCTCCTTTTCATAAGACGAGCAAAAATCCGGGTTATATAAAAAATTATATCCCCGGGATTCGGGAAAATGGAGGTCAGTATACCCATGCAGCGGTCTGGCTGGCAATTGCAGCAGCGATGCAGCACGATTATGACCTGGCACAGACCCTGTTTACCATACTTAATCCCATTTACATTACACAGAAAAAGAAGGACGTACTCCGTTACGAAAAAGAACCTTATGTAATGACAGCTGATATATCCTTAAGCCCGCCTTACACAGGAAGGGGCGGATGGAGCTGGTATACAGGTTCCGCAGGCTGGATGTATCAGGGACTGTTAAGCTGGTTTCTGGGTATTCAAAAAGAAGGGAATGAGCTGGTAATTGATCCGGCCACGCCTGTGAGTTTCGGCGATTTTTCCATCGAATATAAGTACGGGAGTTCTCATTATGAGATCAGGGTTGAGAACAGAAGCAAGGGAAAGCTGACAACGGAAACGATTACAGTGGATGGAAGACTGATTCAGGGAAACAGGGTTTTACTGGAAGATGATGGAGAAAATCATCTCATTATAGTATGATTAAAACCAGGCATTTAATAAGCAGAAAGGCGGATTTAATGACAAACAGAAATAATATGGAACAACAGTTTAACCAAATAGACTTTCACCTGCTTCATGATGACTGTCCTTCCGAATATCTGGAACAGATCAGCCTGGAACCGTGGTTTTCTGATTATCCGTTTTCTATGCTTTTAAAACTGAAGGAAACGCCCCAGTCAAAACGCTACCATCCGGAAGGAAGTGTATGGAATCATACTATGATGGTGGTAAATGAGGCAGCAAAGCGGAAAATGGAAAGTAAGTCAGAACGGACTCTGATGTGGGCAGCGCTGCTTCATGACATCGGTAAACCGGGGACAACAAAAATTAAAAAAGAGAAAATCACTTCCTATGATCATGATTTTGAGGGAGAACAGCTGACAGTAGATTTTTTATCCTGTTTTACCAGTGATGGTTCCTGGATTCAGTCAGTCGCAAAATTGGTCCGGTATCATATGCACATTTTATATATTACGGAAAAACTGCCATTTGGCGATGCCGGGAAAATGAAACAGGAAACGGATATCAGTGAAGTTGCGCTGCTGGGGCTTTGTGACCGGATTGGCAGGGGTGGAAGTGATCCGGAATATGAAAAAAAGGTAATCAGGAAGTTTAAGAATATGATGTAATTATCTGCGATGAAGTGAATTTTTGATTAATAACTACTTGACGATTTTTAAATGCAAATGTAGTATATAAATATACTGCATTTGTAGCTCAAAAGGGGGAATTTTATGTTTACAATACAACTTGGTAGAAGGAAAAAAGTTCTTACAATGATCTCGTTTTGTCTGATTGTGGTATGCACCCTGATTCGTACGAATATGGTATCCTTTGCAGATGCTGGTTCCGGTGCATCACAGAAGCCATTGCCGGAAGCAGAGGAATTAATATGCCCGCAGAAAGGGGCTCCGGTTTTTAAAGTCAGCAACAATGGCGGCAGGGAAGTTGTGCAATCCGGGAGCTTCCAGGCAGCAGACGGCCAGAAACTGATCATAGAAGTTGCCGCGGACTTAACTGGCGGTAACGTAGATTTATTTTTATTCTCACCGTCTGGTAAGGAAGAGAGACTGACTTTTGGAAGTTCTGATATAACAAAAACCATTGAATTATCAGAAGGTACCTGGGCTTATAATGCCACCGGTTTTTTTGAAAGCGGAAATATAACGATCAATGGTACTACTGAGAGCAGCCAGTGATTGTCTGAGTCGCGTTGATCATAACAATCACATGTTCTTAGTCCGCGTTGGAAAATGAATGGCTTTTGATATTCTATGGATATCAGTTTATGGGTTCCTGTTTTTAAAGCAGGAATCTTTTTTATTTTGAGTGGTAATAAAATTTTATTAAGTCCGTAAACGGATAAAACGGTAATAAAAAAGCAGTTGCAGGAATTACAGTGGAGCATCTTGACAGCACTATTATGTTAATTTTCTGGCTTCCTCTATAAAACTTGCAATTGTTGGAGAAATCCATTTGTCTTTATGATAAGCAATTTGTGTAAAAACAGGGAGAGGTGCTTCTTTCCAGGGAATCTCAGCCAATAGTTTCTGATTAATTTCATATTCCACGGAAATACGGGGTAAAAGTGCAACACCAAGTCCACTCATTACAAGCTGTTTTATTGCATGAATATTATTAATTCCAATAATGGATTTTGGATGAACTTTATTCTCACTTATAAGTTCCTGAATCATTGCCCGGTAAGTACAGTCTTCTTGTGTAATGATTAAATCTTCATTTTCAAAGTCAAGTATATTCACAGAGTCTTTAATTGTAAGGGGGTGATCGGGTGGCGTAACCGCTACAATTGCCTCCTCAATTAAAGTTTCTACAATAAGATCAGAATAGCATACTTCGCGGGTTAAAAAGAGTGCAATGTCAACATCGTTATTCTGCAGTGATTCATGTATCTCTTTTATTGAGCCGAATTTTAATCGTACATCTGCATTTGGATATTTCTGAATAAAGATTTTTAGTATAGATGGTAAACGTACAACGCTAAAAGATTCATTTGCTCCGATTGTAATTTTACCAGTTTCTAATTCTTTTTCAGAAAAAGATAATAAAGCTTCAGAAGATAATTTTAAAATACTTTCAGCATAATAGAGTAAATGTTTGCCTTCTTCAGTAAGTCTGATCCTATGCCCAAGTCTCTCAAAAAGCTTTACTTTAAGTTCATCCTCTAATAGTTTGATATGGGTAGTAACGGTTGGCTGTGCATAGCCTAGTAAATTCGAAGCAGAGCTGAAGCTTCCTGATTTAGCTATTGCAGAAAAAGTTTTTAATTGTTTGATTTCCATTGATCATCCTCCTTTGGCGATATTATAATTTATAATAGTATATATTACAACTATCAAATTTAATAATACGGATGCGTGTGATATACTCAGAGTATTAAATGATCAAAATCAAAGGAGTGGTTAAAAATGATTAAATCAGTTCTGTTTGATGCATATGGTACTTTATACGATGTGCATTCGGTTACAAAAAAATGCAATGAATTGTATCATGGAAGAGGTATGGAGATTAGTCAGATTTGGAGACAAAAGCAACTGGATTATGTTTGGATTACATCCTTAATGGATAAATATAAAGATTTCTGGTCATTAACAAAGGAAGCGCTTTATTATTCTTTAGAAGAGCTTGGACTGCAATATAATGAAAAAATAGTAGAAGAAATATTAAATGAATATTTGCATTTAAGTCTCTATCCGGAAGTGATGGAAGCTTTAAATAACTTTCGCCCCCGTGAATTATTTATTCTTTCAAATGGCAATTTGAGAATGCTCAATGAATTAGTAAAAAACACTTACCTAGATAAACATCTGGATGGTATTATAAGTGTTGAAGATTATAAAGTTTATAAGCCGAAACCAGATGCATATGATTTGGCGGCCAAAAGATTAGGGCTTGATAAAGAGGAGATTCTTTTTATATCATCAAATGGCTGGGATGCGGCTGGTTCAAAATCCTTTGGATTTACAGTAGGCTGGCTGAACCGCTTTGGCAAGCCTGCTGACCGTTTGGGAATGACGCCTGATTTTATTGCTTCTGATTTAAAAGAATTAGCTCAGATAACAAAAAGTATATAGCTGCTGGAACGATTATAACTACATAAGGAGCATTGATTATGAAAGTAAAAGTGTATAAATTAAATTCATTTGCTAAAACCAGGGAAGGCGGTAATGCGGCAGGCGTTGTGATTGATGCAGATTCATTATCGGAAAAGGAAATGGGGAAGATTGCTGCAATTCTTGGATTCAGCGAAACTGCTTTTATTATGCAATCAGATGTAGCAGATTTTAAAGTGAGGTTCTTTACGCCAAAGGAAGAGGTCGATTTATGCGGTCATGCAACAATTGCTGCCTTTTATACCATGGCATATCTGGGAGTGTTAAAACCAGGTAAGTATAAACAGGAGACAAAAGCCGGAAAACTGGGAATTGAAATTAAAGAAGATAATTCCGTTATGATGAACCAGTCAGTTCCCGTGTTTTCGGAAATAATAGAGAAAGATGTACTTGCAGATTCATTAAATATCGATGCCTCTCAAATTCCGGCAGATTTGCCGGCCCAGATCGTATCTACAGGACTTCGGGATATTATGATACCTGTAAAAAGTATTGAGGTTTTAAATGCAATGAGACCGGATATGGAAAAGATCAAAATGATCAGCCAGAAATATAATGCAGTTGGTTATCATGTTTTCACCCTGGAATCCCTGCATGGTGCCAACGCCAATTGCAGAAATTTTGCTCCGTTATATGAAATTCCGGAAGAATCTGCAACAGGAACCTCAAACGGAGCACTGGGATGCTATCTTTACCTCTATGGCAAAATTAAAAGCGGGCAGGAATCGAATCTTGTATTTGAGCAGGGGTATTCTATGGAAAAACCATCTGAAATTCTGGTATCCTTATCGGTAAAGGAAAACGAAATTCAGGAAGTCAGGGTTGGGGGCAGTGCAATGAATCTGACTTTATCAGAAATCGAGCTAAATTAATTTACGTTCACGAAAGACTTTTTTTGCAGTATTAACTGCATTCAGGACTTTGGGGAAACCAGTATATGGGATACACTGGATGAATGTCTCTATAATTTTGTCTGGTGTAATCCCTACATTTAAAGCACCGTTAATATGTACCTCTAACTGCGGTTCACACCCTCCGGCCGTAAGAAGGCTGCTAATAGTGATCATTTCACGCTCTTTAACGGTAAGTCCATTTCTGGCATATATATCCCCAAAAGCAAATTCTACAATATATTTTCCCAAATCCGGTGCAATATTCTCAAGCGAATGAATTACCTGTTCCCCTCCTTTTCCATCAATTTCTGCTAAATTTTTTATTCCAGCTTCAAATCTTGAATTATTCATATCATTTTATCTCCTTCTGTTTTATAATAGTACTGTACTGCTTAGACTATAATCTAAGTCAAGCTTTTTTCAATTTGTTTTTGGGAGGGATATTCATGACGATTGGAAAGCTGTCGGAAAAGACAGGAATCAGCGCATATACATTACGTTATTATGAAAAGAAGGGATTAATAAAGGTGTCCCGCGACGCTGCCGGACGGCGTGTATTCGATGAGGCAGATGTGGAATGGATTCGGTTTATACAGCGTTTAAAAGATACCGGAATGCTGTTGAGGGACATTAATCGCTATTCAAAGCTGCGTTATCAGGGGGACAGTACCATAGAGGAACGCATGAAAATATTAGAAGAGCATAGGAAGTATGTATTGGCAGAGCAGGAAAAATGGGCAAATAATATGAAACATCTGAATGAAAAAATTAAAGTATACCGCAAAATGATTGATTTTAAATGAAAAGGAATATTATGTGTAAATTAAAATTAGTAGAAGCTTCAAAAGAATATGAAAAGCAGGCCATGGAATATAGGAACGATTTTATTTCCCATGGAGAAAAGCTGATAAATGGCAGCAGCGGATTTATTGATTATCAGGATTTTGACGAGTGGTTAAGGAGGATTGAGGCTGAAAAAATTAAGACAGCTTCTGAGGAAGAGACACCCTCCACGACGTATTTCACAATACGTAAAGAAGATAATAAAATCATAGGTTCGATTCAGCTGCGGCATCATTTAACGGAAGAACTTAAATTAGATGGGGGAAATATCGGTTATGGAATAAGTCCGTCAGAACGGGGAAAAGGCTACGGGACACAGCAGCTTGCGCTTTTACTGCCCCGGGCGCGGGAACTTAAGCTGCAGAGGGTCATGATTTCATGTGATAAAAGCAACAGGGCCTCTGCTAAAGTTGCTGTAAAGAACGGCGGCATTCTGTCAGGAGAAGGATATGATGAGGAGAGTGAATCCGTAACAGAAATTTACTGGATCGATCTGTTATGAGTTATAAAATTTTGTTCTTGAGGGAGGGATTAGTGTGAGTGTATTTTTTTATGGCTGTATAACTTTGGATGGTTATCTGGCTGATAAAAACCATAACCTGGACTGGCTTTATCAGACAGGAGATGTGGGAGAAACGGATTATGAGAGTTTCTATAATAGCATGGATATTACAATTATGGGTAAAAGAACATTTAATGTAATAGAAAAGATGGACAATATAAACAGCATTTATCCGAATACTAAAAATTATGTGATCACACATGCAGAAAGCTTATCAGCAGAGGCATTTATTCCTGTAAATTGTGATGTTGTTGAATTTGTTAAACAGTTAGAAAAAGATAAAAATATATGGATTGTTGGGGGCGGCACAATTATGGCTCCTTTGTTAGATAATGATATGATAGACAATATGATAATACAGATTGCGCCTGTGTTATTGGGGGCGGGGATACCGCTGTTTACTCAGAAGGAAGTATTAAAACGATTTTACTTGAAAGAAGTGAAACAATACGGCCAATTCGCAGAATTAATATATTCTAAATTGCAGACAACGATATGATTATTTAGTCAGACATGGTAAAGATACGGAAAGTAGTATAGTATTTACAATAATGAGGTTATCTGATACACAATGTTCTTAAATGGTGGAATAATGGAACTCCTTTTAAAGAGTTCCATTTACCTTAAGTGGGAAAATATTTGGCTGTGGTAACCAATCAGGAAAAACTACTCGTATTTTTTCTATCATTGTTTCTTAAGTACTTAACGATTTCTGTACCCGCCCTGGCCCCTTCATATACTGCTTTTGATATTTGCAGCAGCCCGCCGGTGCAGTCCCCGGCTGCATAAACTCCAGGAATATTCGTTGACATATTTTCATCAACAATGATTTTGTTATTCTGAGTTACGGCACCGATCTTTTTTGCCAGATCGGTACTCCCGGCAACACCAATGGCTACAAAAAGACCTGAAATATGAAGTGTTTCGCCATTCTGAAAATGGACTTCTTCAACGGCATCATTACCACGAATCGAATCAATGATGCTGGTATTAACTATAATATTTTGGGGAACCGGGAACTCAGGCTCTTTCCCATTGGTAAGAATTGTAACAGTGTTTGATGTAGGAAGTAACTCCAAAGCTTCATGCAGGGCATAACTGCCATCGCCTAAAACAGCTACGTCTTTTCCTCTGTAGAAGAAAGCATCACACACGGCGCAGTAACTAACGCCATGACCTTCGTATTCTCTTAACCCGTTAATTTTTGGAGCAGTTCTGGAAGTGCCTGTGGCAAGAACAACACTGTCAGCTTCGTATTCTCCGCTTTTTGTTATAACGGTTAATTTATCACCGTAAGATATCCCCAAAACCTCGTCTGTTACAATTTCTGCACCAAGTCTTCGTGCGCCTTCTATTCCTTCTGTGATCAGATCATTTCCTGATATCGGCTGACTGAATCCATAATAATTTTCGATCTCAGACGCTTTACCTAAAGCACCATGATCCTTACCTATAATTCTGGTGCTGATTCCGGCTCTTGTTGTATATAATGCAGTCGAAATACCTGCGGGACCACTTCCGATAATAATTACATTTGCCATGATAATACCTGCCTTTCTCTTTCGATGTGTAGATTATAGCAATAGTGTACCCAATAATTCTGTGACTGAATCACTCATCTCTTTCGCATTAGAATCCCTGCTGTTTGCAAGTAATAGTTACATAGTTGTAAATAACATATGCTTCGGAATTGAGGGCTGATCTGTTAAGATATCTATAATCAATTCTTATTTTTGAGACTATTATTAGATGGCGAAATTTATTTAAAAAAACAAGATGAAGGATAGAGATTATGAATTATTTGATTTATGGATTAGCAGATTATGTGGTAAATCTATCATATGGAGATCTGTCTGAAACAGCGGTCGAAGCAGGAAAGCAGGTGATATTAGATTCCTATGGAAATTTGCTTTTTGGCCGTTATTGTGAAACAAGTGAAAAAATACTTAAATACGCAGAATTATCTGATTTTGGCATGAAAAAGGAAAAATCAGCCTGTTTTATAGGAGAAGAGGAGATTTTTACGGATTGTGAGACTGCTGTTTTTGCGCATACAATGATGGCAAGGTGTGCGGATCTGGATGATGGATACAGACATGCAATGGGACATCCTGGTTCAGGCCTGGTGCCATTATTGCTTACAATGGCTCAGCAATATCAGAAAGATGGGAAAGAGATGATAACTTCGGTTGTGGCAGCTTACGATATCTACGCCCGTTTAGGTGAGGCTGTCAATCCATACATGTATAGAGAAAGAGGATTCGATGCGACCGGTGTATGTGGAGCGGTCGCAGCGGCGGCGTTAATATCTAAGATTATTGGTGCTGATGCTGAAAAAACAAAGAATGCGATGGGAATTGCATCTTTGTTTACAGGAGGTCTGATAGAATATCAGAATGACGGAACTTCTGGTAAGATCATGTGCGGCGGCTGGGCAGCACTAACTGGTATAAGAGCTGTGAGACTTGCATCCTGTGGATTTACCGGTCCCGACGCAGCGCTTGAAGGGAAATATGGATTTTTTCAGGCTTTTAAGGGAGTAAGCGGTCATTGCGAGACGGATTACGTGTTGAGTAACCTTGGCAAAGATTTTAAGATTACTGATATTTATTTTAAACGCCATGCATGCCAGAGAGGTCTGCATGCAGTGCTTGATGCCATATTAGAATTAAGAGAAAGTTATGCTCTGACTCCAGAACTTGTTAAAACAATTGATATCAGAACCTCATCTTTTGTACATCGTCTCTCCAATCCTTTCCCCCAGACAGCAGTTGGAGCGCAGGCAAGTGCTCAATTTACTTCAGCAGTGGCTTTAAAATATGGTCGCATGGATTCTGAAACGTTAATAGTTAACAGTTTCAATGATGACGAAATACAGAGCCTGGTTAAAAGAATCACGGTTACTAAGGATGACGAAGTTGAGGAGTATTTAGATAAGAATCCAACACATTTTTGTGCTGCTAAAGTGATTTTGGAGACTTACAGTGGCAGTTTATACCAAGAATGGGTTCCGGTTCCTCTGGGAGATGTAGAAACACCGTTTGGCTGGGATATGCTGAAGGTAAAATTTGATCAATTAGTTGCCGGAACTCCAGGTGAAAAAACTAAGAATGAAAAATACGGACTTTTGAGAAATCTGGAAAAAGTTTCAGATATCAGTGCCTTATTCCGGTTGTAAAAAGCATTGGAGTGAATCCAACATTCACTCCAATGCTTTTTTACAAGGAAGAGATTTTTATAAATTCTCTTTGGTGCCGGGAGAATATGGAATGCAGTATTTTTTTATAATTTTTTTAAAATCTTCCATATAAGACGGAAATTTTTTATTTTTATGATAAATCAGTGCAAGTGGATTTTCAGCCGTAAAGTTTGCAATAGGAAACACGTTTAAGTAAGAATCCGAAGAGCTGGATTCGTTTAACTGATTGATTCCTGAAAGATACATAGTTAAGCAAAAGCATGCAGCATAATCTTCTGCACATAATAGATAATGTATATCTGGCTGAGTCAATTCACTGATGCAATTTAGCGATATCCCAAGTTCGGCCAGATGACGGTCTAATAGTATACGGGAGTTGAAGTTCCTTTTGTTTAAGACAAATGGTATTTCCTGGAGCAGACGCAGATCCACTCCTTTTTTGAACCTGTTTTTATATTCCGTGTAGTTTTTAGGAAAATATTTCTTTAAAAGATTGTCTGATATAACAACATACATCTGCTCATTCAGAAGCACCTGATATTTTAGATCAACTGTTGTTATATTGCTTGTACCGGACAAGAACAGATCAAGGGAATTATCCAGGACCATTTCCTGCATTTTTGGTGAGGTTTCACGAAAAATATTTAATTCCACCTTTGGATAAAGGTCATGAAATTCTTTTAGCAATTTGGGAACCAGGATGGAGTACCTGCCTTCGGTAATACCAAAATTAATGGTGCCGGATTTTGATTCTTTGATATCTATGAGTTGATTTTCTAAATTTTGTTCTTCCAGTTCAATTCTCCGCAAAGTTTCCAGCATAATCTTACCGGCAGGAGTTAATGTAAATTTTGGTTTTCGTTCAAAAAAAGTAATGCCATATTTCTCTTCCAGACTCTTGATATATTTACTCAAACACTGATGGGAAATAAAAAGGCGTTTTGCAGCACTGGTTATATTCAGTTCTTCTGATAAAACAAGAAAATAATTGTAATTGCTTAACATGATTTCACCCCTATTCTCCTATAGTGATGTCAGTTTAGCACAGGACGTACATTTAATGCAACTAAAATTTACAGACATAAAAAAAATATGTGCTTTTCGGTTGCATATGATCATGCTAAACTAAGCTTAACAATGAAAGACCGATAACTGGTATTGAAAGACAGGAGGTAATAAAATGAGCAGAGTCGCTGTTATTTTAGCGGAAGGATTTGAAGAAAGTGAAGCATTAACAATTGTCGACATTATCAGAAGAGCCGGCATAGAGTGCTCCATGATTAGTACGGCAGGAGAAAAAGTGAAAGGCTGTCATGATATTGTTGTCAGAGCTGATGCGATGATTAGTGAAGATGTCCTGGATTACGATATGGTGGTACTGCCAGGAGGATTGCCAGGAGCCGTAAATTTAAGAGATGATGACAGAGTCATTAATATTATTGAAAAAATGAATCATGCCGGAAAGTTTGTCTGCGCCATGTGCGCGGCTCCCATAGCATTGGCAAAAGCAGGTGTTTTGGAAGGAAAAGAGTTCACCGCATATACAGGCTATGATGAGAAGATAAAAACAACTGGGATTTTTAAAGAGGATATCGTGGTGGTTGATGGAAATCTTATAACCAGCCGTGGTCCTGCAACCGCTTATGCTTTTGCTTATAAGCTTGTAGACGTACTGGGAGGCGACAGTCTCACTGTAAAGAATCGCATGGTTTATTTTAACTCATTTCATGCAATACAGGAGGAAAAATCATGAATAAAATAGCAGTATTTATGGCAGAAGGATTTGAAGAAGGCGAAACATTAACAATTGTGGATATTCTAAGAAGAGCCGGACTTGTCTGCGATATGATCTATTTTGGAGATAAGCTGGTAAAAGGAATGCATGGTATGTACGTGGAGGGTGATATAGCATTTGGTGAAACAGTCAAAGAATATGACATGATTGTTTTACCTGGCGGTCGTCCCGGCGGGCAGAATCTGAAAGAAAATCCGGAAGTTATAAAAATGGTGCAGTATTTCAATAATAGCAACAAATATATCGGAGCGATGTGTTCCGGTACCGTAGTATTATCTGATGCAAACGTAATCGAGGGGAAAAAAGTGACAGGATATACCGGGTATGAAGAAAAATTGATCGGGGGCATTTTTATCAATGAAGTTGTTGTTGCAGATCAGAATATTGTTACCAGCCAGGGACCTGCGACGCCATATCCGTTTGCCTATAAGATCGCAGAAATGTTTGGAAAGGATACGACCGTTTTACGGGAAAGAATGCTTTACAATTTTGCAG
This sequence comes from Lacrimispora sp. 38-1, assembly GCF_049890855.1. NCBI lineage: Bacteria > Bacillati > Bacillota > Clostridia > Lachnospirales > Lachnospiraceae > Lacrimispora > Lacrimispora sp. 38-1. Next base: position 107,986 of record NZ_JBANEW010000043.1, read on the forward strand.
GTGGAAAATAACTAATATTAAGGGAGAAGAATTATGAATAATGGGGAGTTAGCAAAACAGATATTAGAAATTGTGGGTAAAGACAATATTACGTATATAACTCATTGCGCCACAAGACTGAGGCTTAATGTAAAAGACGAATCATCTGTTAATTTAAAAGCGCTTGATCAGCTGGAGGGAGTATTAAAATCACAGATCAAAAGCGGACAGCTGCAAATCATTATCGGAGCAAAAGTAAAAGGAGTGTTTGATGCTGTCAGCGGAATGATTGATTTGAATCAGAGTGATATTGAGATTAAGAGTACAGCGATCAGGAAAAATCCTGTATCAAGGGTGGTTGAAACGATATCTGGTGTATTCGGACCTGTTATTCCGGTTTTGATCGGCTGCGGTATGATAAAGTCCCTTCTTGCTATTATGAAAGCCACCAATCTGATTGCATCAACAAGCGGAACTTATCAGATATTTAACTTAATCAGCGACTTAATCTTTTATTTCTTTCCGTTTTTTCTTGCAGTCAGCGCAGCAAAGAAATTTAAAACCAGCGAGTTTTTAGCAGTGGCTCTGGCAGGGGCATATATGTATCCCACAATTATGAACGGAGCTGCGGCAGTGGCAGAAACGGGAGTCAGAAGTTTAAGTTTTTTTGGTCTGCCTGTACTGCTTGTGAACTATAAAACTACAATTATTCCGATTATCATATCTGTATGGGTGATGAGCTATGTATACAGGTACATAGATAAATTGATTCCTGATATGTTTAAAGTACTGTTTGTACCCATGCTGGTGCTGTTTATAATGGTTCCGCTTGAATTAATAGCCATTGGTCCGATTGGAACCTATATTGGTGTCACAGTGGCAAAAGTTGTAACTTATTTATATACTGCGAACGGTGTCTTAGGAGCATTCCTTTTTGGAACGTTTAGACCGGTATTAATTATCTTTGGAATGCATTATGCAATCACGCCGATTAATAGCCAGCTCATTGCGCAGTACGGTTATTCTGTAATATCACCTGCAAATTTAACCGGAAACTTAGCTCAGGCAGGGGCCTGTCTTGCCGTATTCTTTCTGCTAAAGAATAAAACTAACAAATCAGGTGCATTAACCAGCGGTGTTACAGCATTATTTGGTATCACGGAACCGTCTATATTCGGATACAATCTGAAGTATAAAAAACCGTTTATATGCGCTATGGTTGCCGGCGGTGTTGGAGCTGCTTATATTAACTTCTGGGGCGGTGGTGCGACTGCATTGATTTTACCGGGATTACTGGCACTTCCAACGTATATTGCCAAGAGCTATATTCATATTTTGATTGGAGTGGGTATCAGTATTGCTTTGGCCTTTATCGGAGTACTGTTCTTTGGAATTGAGGAAGAAGAACTTCTGGAAGACGGAAAGAAATTAGAAGTTCATGCAGCCTCCGGAATTTTAAAAAATGTTACTGTAAATTCTCCGCTAAAGGGAGTTGTAAGAGATTTATCTGAAGTAAACGATCCAATGTTCGCGCAAAAAATACTGGGCAACGGAGCTGCCATTGAATCAGCGGATGGAAACGTTTATGCGCCTTTTGACGGAACTGTTGTATCATTGTTTCACACAAATCATGCAATTGGTTTACGATCGGCAGAGGGAATCGAACTGTTAATACACATCGGACTGGATACTGTTAAGTTAGAGGGTAAATATTTCACTGCATATGTAAAGCAAGACCAGAAAGTAAAGCAGGGCGATTTACTGATCCGTTTTGATCAGGAGGAAATCAAGGCAGCAGGATTTGATACAATTGTCCCGGTCATTATATCCAACACAGCTGATTTTAAGCGGGTTGAGCCAATTCAGATCAACACAGCAGTGAATAAGGAACAGCCGCTGATTAATATTGAAATTTAGAAAGAGGAAGGCATGAGCAGATTACCAGATGATTTCTTATGGGGGGGTGCAGTTGCAGCAAACCAGATTGAGGGCGGATGGAATAAGGGAGGCAAAGGGATCAGTGTCAGTGATGTCCTGACAGCCGGATCTCATGGAGTGGAAAGACAGATTACGGATGGGATTATTGAAGGATTATTTTATCCCAATCATGAAGCAAGCGACTTTTATTCCAGATATAAAGAAGATATCGCTTTATTACACGAGATGGGATTTAAATGCTTTCGCACAAGTATTGCCTGGACAAGAATCTTTCCAAATGGAGATGAGGAAGAACCGAATGAAGAAGGACTTCTGTTTTATGATTCCATGTTTGATACCTGTCTGCAGTATGGAATTCAGCCCATCGTAACAATCTCTCATTTTGAGATGCCATATTATTTAGTCACAGAGTATGGCGGTTGGAGAAATCGTAAATTAATTGATTTTTATATGAATTACTGCAAAGCTCTGTTTATCAGATACAAAGATAAAGTTAAATATTGGCTCACCTTTAATGAGATTAATATGATTATCAGAAAGCCTTGGAAACCCGGTGGAATTAAGCTTTTGGAGGGAGAAAATAAGCTTCAGACCGAATACCAGGCTGCTCATTATATGCTTGTAGCAAGTGCAAAGGCGGTAAAGCTTGGAAAAGAAATTAATCCGGATTTCATGATTGGCGGAATGTTTCTCCATCCAACCTCTTATGCTGCAACCTGTGATCCCTCGGATGTTATGGCACATGTAAAAAAGCTTCAGCAGGCTTATATGTTTTTGGATGTACATGTGAGGGGAGCATATCCTCGTTCTCATTACAAATTTTTAGAGAACAATCAATTAGTCATTGAGACTTTGCCAGAGGATGCAGTCACACTTAAAAAAGGTGTTGTTGATTATATTGGATTTAGCTACTATTCCAGCTCTGTCGTAATGGCTGATCCTTCTAATCAGGATAAAAGTGAAGGAAATGAGATTAGCGGATATAAAAATCCTCTGCTAAAAGGCAGTGACTGGGGATGGCAGATTGATCCTGCAGGGCTTCGAATTACCCTAAACTGGTTATATGACAAATATCAAATTCCCTTGTTTATTGTAGAAAACGGGTTAGGAGCTGTGGATTCGCTTGAAGCAGATGGTAGCATCCACGATTACTACCGCATTGAATATTTAAAACGGCATGTAGAAGAGATGAAAAAGGCTGTTTTTGAGGATGGAGTAGAAGTAATGGGTTATACCCCGTGGGGGTGTATAGATTTAATCAGTGCCGGCACCGGTGAAATCAAAAAGAGATACGGCTTTATCTATGTAGATAAGGATGATGAGGGGAATGGAACATTAGATCGATATAAAAAAGATTCATTTTACTGGTACAGGGAGTGCATCAGGTCAAATGGTGAATTAATTTAGAAAAGGTAGAAACTAAATAATATGATAAGGTATTATGAAGTCAGTATCAGGTGGTGTATTGACGTCATAATGCCTTTTTTTAAACCTTCATAATCGAAAATTGAAAGGTTTCAATATGTATGTTATATTTTTCTTATACTATTTCTTCTTTAATATGAAAAAACGGAAAAAGGAATACCTCAAAATTACATGGTGCAAAATCGGATGATATGCTGAAAAAAACAGAGTAAACTGAATTATAAGAACAGAGGAGGTTTATTACATGAAAAACACAGCTATTTTTCAGACAATCCTTGGCCCGGTTGTAATATCAGAACAGGATGAAGCTGTCACGGAGGTTTTCTTTGCTAAGGGCAAACAGTACAGCGGCAATAAACAGACAACGCCATTGTTAAAAGAAGCAGAAAAGCAGCTTTTAGAATATCTGTCAGGAATCCGTAAAACCTTTGACTTAAAGCTTGCAGTCAAAGGTACAGAGTTCCAGAAATTGGTTTGGGAATCTTTGCACAGTATCCCATATGGAGAAACCCACAGTTACAAACAAGTTGCGGAGATGATCGGCCGGCCGGAAGCTTCCCGCGCCGTAGGTATGGCCAATAGCAAAAACCCGATTCTTATTTTAACACCCTGTCACCGTATACTCGGTTCAGATGGTAAATTAGTGGGATATGCTGGTGGTCTGGAATTAAAGAAAAAACTGTTAGAATTGGAAAAAAGTCATGTCACCTGTCACGTATAAGTCTTTTAATTATGGATTGAAAGAAATAACACATCTTAGCGCAGCAGATTCTGTACTTGGTGAAGCCATGGTAAGACTTGGGATGCCAATGGAAACGAAGGAGGTAATAAAATGTCCGAAGTGAATTTAACGGATGACGAAAAGTGGCAGGCTTCGCAGACCTGTAATCCCGCTTTTGACGGCAGATTTTTTTATGGTGTGAAAACAACAGGGATTTTCTGCCGACCCTCCTGCAGGTCAAAAAGTCCAAAGCGGGAAAATGTCCTCTTTTTTGACACAGCAGAGCAGGCTGCAGAGAGTGGACTGCGTCCCTGCAAGCGCTGCCGCCCGGATCTGCTGGTATTTCAGCCGCTAAAGGACTCCGCTGATAAGATCAAGGCAGTCTGTGACCAGTATTTTTTTGCGGATCGCAGCCGTTTGAAAGAAGAACTTGCGGGACTCGGTCTGAGCAGAAACCGTATGATACAGCTGTTTCAGGAGCAATATCAGAAAACGCCATCGGAGTATTTAAACCAGCTACGAATTGACAGTGCAAAAGATCTGCTAGTCCATACACAAAATAGTATTCTGCAAATTTCCCTGCAAAGCGGTTTCGATAGCCTTTCCACATTTTATGCACAGTTTAGGAAGGTGACAGGTGTTTCGCCAAAAGAATACCGTAATAAACATCGATAAATGAAAGGAGAATCAGTTATGTATGATTTTAGAATACGAGGGTTGGAAAAAAGTGAGTTTCAATATTTAAATGATTTGTCTGATGAAGAATTGGAAAATAAAGGGGTCGTAAAAATTGTCGCGGATACTAGTCCCGGATATCCTTGCCGTGTCAGCTTAGAGGATGCAAAAGTTGGTGAGACAGTTTATCTTCTTAACTATAATCATCACGTCGCCAATTCGCCATATCAAGGGAATGGAGCTATTTTTGTGCGGAAGAATGCAGAGACAGCAAAAATCGCAGTTAATGCTATTCCAGATCAGGTGCTGCAAAGGAAGCTCTCAATTAGAGGTTATGATAAAAGTGGGATGATGTTGAAATGCAAGTTGATTGATGGTATTGACATAAAAAGCTGCATAATTGATTTTTTTAGTAACGAAAAAATAGAGTATATCCATATTCATAATGCTGTACCAGGTTGTTATAGCTGTTTGGTAGAGAGGGTACGCTGATTTCCAAAAACCGTATCTGATCCGATGAAAGGAACGAACGAAAAAATGCTTGACTATATGGATAGGACTGGATATATTAAAACATAAAACAGGATATGGAAATTCTAATAGATTGGCGTTAGAGAACAGGAAAAATATGAAAATTATAGATGGACATGCCCATGCATGCGGGATGCTCCCTATGGTACAGATAATATAAATCTGGCAATCAATCAGATGCGTGAAGCTGGAATGAATAATGATGAAATTGAACTCGTATGCGGTAAAAACATACAGAAATTACTGGATATTAATTAATATGGGAATGATAATCAGATATTAACTAATACATATAAAAGGAAAGGAGTTAACGATATGTCTAAAATGCCCATGATATTTGCAGGCCATGGTTCACCGATGAACGCAATAGAAGATAACCGCTATACCAGGGGCTGGAGGGAAATGGCGAAGAAAATCCCCAGACCTGAATCAATCATATCAATCTCGGCTCATTGGTATACGGAAGGTACAAGGATCATGAATGAGGAAAATCCAAGGACAGTTTATGATATGTACGGTTTTCCCGAAGAATTATATAAGATTTCATATAATATCCCTGGCAATCCCAGGCTGGCAGGCAATGTGAAAGATTTAATCAGCAGACAAAGCGTATATGATAATACCTGGGGGATTGACCACGGTACATGGTCTGTTCTGACTCATATGTACCCCGAACGGGATATCCCTGTTTTTCAGATCAGTATCGATGCTTTTGCGCCTCCGCAGGTTCATTACCAGATAGGCAGGGAGTTGAAATCTTTAAGAAATCAGGGCGTTCTTTTATTTGGTACCGGAAATATTGTACACAACTTAAGAATGATTGACTGGGGGATGGAAGACCAGGGATTTGACTGGGCATATCAGTTCGATGATTTTGTTAAAGATAATATTGAAAATAGAAATTATGAGAAAGTCATTCACTATATGAGCCAGGGAGAAGCAGCAAAATCAGCGGTACCTGCGCCGGACCATTTTAATCCCATCTTATATTTACTCGGAGCAGCCGATGAAGAGGATAAAATAACGGTATATAACAATAGCTGCATGCTGGGTTCCTTATCCATGACAAGCTATTTATTTGCATAATGGTAAAGACAGGAGAAATACGATGTGGTTTATACTTTCGCTGACAGCAATATTATTTTGGAGTGGTTCTGACCTCTTTTCAAAGATAGGTTCAAAGCCGGATGATAAATACAGCCATTGGAAAATGGTTATGGCAGTTGGTACTGTCATGGGAATTCACGCAGTGATTGAACTTTGCAGAGGAGCTGAGTTTCAACTTTCAGATATCCTTACATATTTGCCGGTTTCATTTCTCTATATTCTGGCTATGATACTTGGTTATATCGGGCTGCGGTATGTAGTTCTATCCATTTCCACCCCCATCTGTAATTCGTCAGGCGCAGTTGCCGCTCTTTTGTGTTTCTTTATTCTGAAGGAGACAATGAGCGGGTTACAGTTTTTTGCAGTGGCACTGGTATGTATGGGTATTTTCCTTCTTTCTGTTTTTGAAAAGAGACAGGAGGATGCAGAACGTATGCAGTCCGGCATGGTTCCGGACAGGAAATATACTCACAGCTTTATTGCTATTTTCTTCCCGATTTTTTATTGTATCATTGACGGACTTGGTACTTTTGCAGATGCGCTGGTTCTTGACCGGTATATTGGAGAGGAATCCGCAAATATTGCATACGAATTTACATTTTTGCTGATGGCGGTTTTTGCCTTTATTTATGTGGTAATTGTAAAAAAACAGAAAATCAGACTGTCCGCAGAAAAACCAAAGGTACTGGCAGGTGTGTTTGAAACAGCAGGACAATTTGCTTATATTTACGCATTGGGGAATAATGCAATTGTTGCGGCTCCATTAATTTCGTCTTACTGCATTTTTTCCCTTGTCTGGGCAAGAATTATATTGAAGGAAAAGCTGTCGTGGAAACAGTATGTTGTCATTGCCATAGCAGCGATCGGTATTGTGATACTTGGTATGGAGGGTTAAGAACCGGGTAATCCGGGAAAGGACAAGGTACATCTAATATGTGGCAATGCCCAAAATGTGGACGGGAATTTAAAAATCAGGATCAAAATCATTTTTGCAGCGAGGTGCCGGATACAATCGATGCCTATATTAAAGCTCAGTCAGAGGAAGTTCAGCTGCTTTTAAACCAGGTTCGTAATACGATCCGGACTGCATTGCCGGGTTCAGAGGAACGTATATCGTGGAAGATGCCAACTTACTGGAGCGGACATAATCTCATTCATTTTGCCGCATTTAAGAAACATATAGGAGTGTATCCCGGTGAGAATGCAATGGTCCATTTTGCAGGACGGCTGACGGAGTATAAAACAAGTAAAGGTGCGATACAGCTTCCTTATGACAGACAGCTTCCGCTGGAATTGATCGCAGAAATTGCGAAATGGTGTTATGAAACGGAGTGTTAATCTTCTTTAAAAATAATTGAATTATTCAACTAAATGAACTACAATAAGATAAATAATTCAATTAAGGAGGTTTCACATGCAGCAAAAAGATAATACGAAAAAAATACTAAAAAATTTTAAAGGTGACGGCATACCTAAAATTGATATGCATGCACATTTTTTACCCCAGGCTTACAGAGAAGCTCTGTTAACGAGAGGAGAGAAAAATCCGGATGGGTATCCAACTCCGGAATGGAATCCAGAAGCGCATTTAGAAGCAATGAAACATTTGGGTATTTCTACATCGATGTTATCTGTTTCCGTTCCCCATATAAATTTTGGAGATAAAAATGCAGCTAAAATATTGGCTAGAAAAGTAAACGAAGACGGAGCGGGGCTTGTAAAAAAATATCCTGAACAATTTGGTTTACTCGCATCTTTACCAATACCAGATATTAAGGACAGCATAGAAGAAATTCAGTATGCATTGGACGAGCTGCATGCGGATGGCTTTTCTTTGCCTACAAATGCGCTGGGTGTTTATCTGGGGGATCCTTGTTTAGATCCTATACTTGAAGAATTAAATAAAAATAAAGCAGTGGCTGTGCTGCACCCGTGCAGGCCCGGCTGTGTCACTGAACATGTTCTTGAAGACGTTCCGCTTCCAATACTGGAATATTTTTTTGATACTACCCGCACCGTAACCAATATGATTTTAAAAGGAACATTGAACCGTTTTCCTGATATTAAATTTGTCATCCCTCATGCGGGTGCATTTTTATCGGTATTTGCAGATAGATTTAATGCTGCAATGAAACTTTTACCTTCTTTATTTGCCAGTTATACTAAAAAAGAGATTGATGTATATGCTGCATTAAAAGGATTATATTATGATATAGCAGGAGTATGTCTGCCGGTGCAATTATCTGCACTTCTGCAAATTGCTGAAGTTGACCATTTATTCTATGGCAGTGACTATTCTTATACACCAGAGTTTGGCTGTGCTGCACTGGCTGATGCATTAGATAAAACGCATCTGATTACTGATGAACAGCGCTGCGCTATTTATTATGGTAATGCGCTAAAGCTGTTTCCGCGTTTAAATTGAACTGGCTGTTCTTTTAGGAGCGGCCTTTTTGTATCCCCTGGTCTGGTAAAATAGTAAAAAAATGAAGCTTGACGTATAATGGTAACAATGCTAATATATGAATGAACAAATTATTATTCATTCATATATTGCTGATTAAAGAAAGGACTTAATGAAAAAGGTTACCGCATTTATAGGAAGTGCCCAGAAAAAGGCTACTTACGAAGCAGTCCGTGAATTTGAGAGAAATTTGAAATCGCATGCGGAGATTGAATTTGAATATGTCGTTTTAAAGGATTATCGAATTGAGTTTTGCAGGGGCTGCAAGCTGTGTTTCAATAAAGGAAAAGAATTATGCCCTATACAGGATGACCGTGATCTGTTGATTGATAAGATGATCCATTCTGACGGGGTAATATTTGCCACTCCCAATTATGCTTTTCAAGTTTCGGCATCCATGAAGAATTTATTGGACCGGACAGCTTTCTTATTGCATCGGCCCTGCTTTTTTGGAAAGGCATTTACATCCATTGTTACTCAGGGAATTTACGGGGGAAACTCTATTATAAAGTACCTTGGAAATATTGGTGAGAATTTGGGGTATAGTACTGCAAAAGGCTGCGTATTAAAGACTTTGGAGCCGGTCACAAAAAATGTACAAAAAAAGAATTCATTTGAAATAAAAAAAGCCGCCGCAAGATTTAACCGGGTGCTGATGCGTCAAACAGCTCCATCTCCATCTTTTTTCAGGCTGCTGATGTTTAGAATCTCAAGAACAAGCATGAAAGAAATGTTAAACGATGATTATTATGACTATCGGCACTACAGGACAAATGGCTGGTTTGAATCGGATTATTATTACGATGTATCCCTGAATCCCATTAAAAAGCTGATGGGTCGGTTATTTGATTACATAGGACATCGAATGGCAGGGGTGGATTAAAAATCAGTTGTTATTTGACACAGGATATTCTGGAGGGCTGTATATTGAAAGATACGAAAATAATTTTATTTAATTGCGGAAAGGAGCTGTTCAGCCGAAACGGGTTTAAGGACACTAATATTTCGGATATTACGAAAATTGCGGAAATAGGAACAGGTACATTTTATAATTATTATTCCTCAAAAGAAGAGCTTTTCATGGAAATATATCTGGAAGAAAATGAGAAGCTTAAGAAAAAAATAATGAAATCAGTTAATATGGATCAGGATCCCGGGAGTGTGGTTAAGCAGTTGATGCTATTAAATTTAAAAGGTATGAAATCAAATCCGATTCTGAAAGAGTGGTATAACAAGGAGGCATCTGTTAAAATAGAGAAGTATTTCCGTGAACAGAAAGGACTGGACCGACTTGACTTTATGTATCGGGATTTTTATGAGATCATAAAAAAATGGCAGGCAGACGGGAAAATAAGGAATGATATTGACAGTGGTATGATTATGGCCATTTTTACATCAATCATTACGATCGAGATCCATAAGGAGGAAATAGGACTTGAGTATTTTCCGAAAATCTTGGATTACCTGACGGATTTTACGATGAAAGGTTTAGCAACTGGTGTGTCACAAAGCAGTGAATGAAACGGAGAACGGTGAAGATTTAATTATATGGGAGGTATAAAGAATGAGTACATTAATCGCATATGCAACGAAATATGGATTTACTAAAACCTGTGCTGAGATTCTCGCAAAAAAACTGGGTGAAAATGTTGATATCTGTGATTTGAGCAGGAATCATCCTGAACTGATGAAATATGATAAAGTCATCATAGGCGGTTCGATCTATGCAGGAAAGATAAGAAAACCGGTAATGCGTTTTTGCTCAGACAATCTTAGTACTCTTAAAGTGAAAAAACTGGGGCTTTTTATATGTGGAATGGCGAAGGAAGATGATGTACAAAAGCAGCTTGACTCCGCTTTCCCCAGGGAACTGTTGGAAGTGTGTGCTGCAAAAGGGTTCTTTGGAGGGGAATGCAATTATGACAAAATGAATTTCCTGGAGAAGTTTATTATGAAGAAGATAACAAGATCTGAACAGAGCCAGTCGCGGGTTGCTGAAGATAACATAACACGCTTTGCCGGTCTGATGAGGTAAGTCAAACTTATGAAACGCATTGCCATCATATCCGATACTCATGGCATCCTGAGAGAGCAGGTTATGTCTGAACTGGATGCAGCCGATTGCATAATCCATGCCGGAGATATCAATACCCCGTCAATCGCTGATACTGTCCGAACGATGGGAGAGACCTATATGGTACGCGGCAATAACGATATGGATTGGGCGAAAGATCTGCCGGCCAGTATTTCCGCCACAATTGAAGGTGTGAGATTCTTTATCGTTCATAACAGGAAAGATATCCCCAAACGTCTGCCCGGAGTGGACGTAGTGATCTATGGGCATTCTCACAAATATTCCTCTGAAGTTATAGATGGCGTGTTATATCTTAATCCTGGCAGCTGCGGTAAGCGGCGTTTTAATATGGAGATCACGATGAGCCGGATGACTGTGGATGCGGGGGAATATCAATATGAAAAGGTGATTATTCTCCATGACAGTCCATTAAAATAAATGATACGACTGGAACCACTTACAAAAGAGGAGAAGCAACATGAGTATATTGGATAAATTCAGGAAAAAAGAAAATAGTTCATTGAAACAGGATTTAACAAAGCAGGAGCACCCTGGTTCTGTTTTTGTCATACATTTGCTGATGAAAGAAAAGTGTGAAATGCCATCGAAAGAAAAGATGACTGCTGTCATGGAAAAGCATTTGGGAGAATTGGATTGTTTCTGCCATGACACGAAGGTCGCTGGATTTGCTCCAAAGAAATATAAGGTGGAGTTTAAAGAAGGAAGCATGCCGCCGCAGCTGATGGTCATGGAATGCATGAAAACAGATGGTTATCAGATTGATGAGATTGCAAAGAGCCAGATGTGGGATTGTGAAAACAGCGCGGAGATTTTGTCTGAATGCAGCTATCATGTAGTTGCAACGGATATGCTAGCCGGAGCCATGGCGAATTATAAGGACAGGGCGGATATGCTGATGAATTTTATGGAGGCACTGGTTGAACTATATCCGGAATGTGCTGCCGTGCAGTTCCAGACTTCCGGAAAGATGTTTACCAGGGATAAAATAATAAACCATCAGATTCCATTGGAAGACCGGTTTATCTACTTTGCTGTCAATGTCCGCTTTTTCAATATTGAGGGTACGGAAGATATGCTGGTGGATACACTTGGCATGAGTACTCTTTACCTGCCGGATCTGCAGTATCATTATCACGGAATGGATCCCAACTGGGTCGTCAACCATGCCTATAATCTGCTGAGTTATATGTATGCCAACGATGCGCCAGTCAAAAGCGGGGAAACGGTGGATGGGATAGCAGACGGGCACATGGAACAAACAATACAGTGGAAATGTCAGTATGAAAATGCTTTGATCCAGCCCGCCAGAGAGGTACTCGACATATGTATGAATGAGTATGCTTCCGGAAATCGGGAAATTTAAGGGAATCGGAGGAACAGGCTGTGAACAAAGAAGAACAGGTTATGTCGGAACTTTGGGATTTATTTAATAAGAAGATGTGGCTTGACAGCTTCAAAATGAAAACCAGACTGAAAGGGTATAATCCTTCAGAAGTACATTGTATCGAATACATTGGTGGGAATGAAGATTCCAATGTGACAAAACTTGCTGAGGCGTTTTATATGACAAGAAGCGCAATCAGTAAGCTGACAAAGAAGCTCATTGAGAAAGGTCTTATTGAAAGTTATCAGAAACCAGACAACAGGAAAGAGGTATATTTCAGACTTACAAAACCGGGAGATAAGATATACAAAGTCCATGAGGAACTGCATAGAGAATATAAAGAGCGGGATAAAGCAGTATTTGATGAAATAACAGAAGAACAGTATGACAGTATGCTTGGTTTTGCGGTAAAGTTTAATCAACATTTAGATGCAGAGATAAAAAAGCTGGGTGTAGATATTACATCTGGCTGGTGTGATAAATTATAACGGATGAGAGGCAGCCCCAATTAATAATAAGAGGCTGCTTTTTATTTTGTAAAATATTGTTGACAAGGACACAAAAAAATACTATGATAACAGTATGAGTCCTGGGACACAAAAACACAAATAATAGGAGGAAACCATATGAATATTATGGGAATCATTGCAAGTGAGCGAAGAGAAGGCAATACTGCCTTTATAGTAAATAAATTGCTGGAGGGCGCAAGAGAACATGGGGCACAAACCCAGTCTTTTAGTTTTAGCGACCTTGATATAAAACCATGCAGAGGCTGTTGGGCCTGCCATAAGAGTGATCAGGGTTGCGTTATCAGGGATGATATGCAGAAAATTTATAATGCAATGGAGAACACAGATGTTATCATTTTAGGCTTGCCGATTTACATGGGCCAGATGAGTGCTCAGGGAAAGATAGTTATCGACAGGCTGTTTGCACAGCTTTCACCTCGGTTCTCTCCCTTCTTTAAAGAAAATGCTGTCAAAAAACAAATAGTTCTTTCCTTTAATCAGGGCAATCCCAATGCGGATCTGTTTAAGCCGTATATAGATTATACCAGTCAGATGTTTAAAACTCTCGAATTTGATGTGAAAGAGATTCCCGTTGTCACTGGTCTTCGTAGTGGTTCCATATACGACAGAAAAGACTTGAGCAGGGACTTAAAAAGATTTGGTTCCGGTTTAGTTGTTCCTGATAAAAACCCGGCAGCATAATGGTCAGCGCTGCCGGGCGGATACTTAAATGATGCTTATGTTGCGTTAATCTGCATACATTACCTCCGGTGAAATTTTTGGAGGTATTCTTTCATTGTATTATTTACCAATTTGTCATACAATGATGTTAAATGCAAAAGGATCTGATTAAAATCTGGGAGGTAGTGTATGAGACTTGAAAAAGCAACACCAGAATCACAGGGAATCCATTCCTGTGGAATTCTGGAATTTTTAAACAAGGTAAACGAACAGGGATTAGAGCTTCATTCATTTATGCTGCTTAAGAACGGAAAAAATATTGCTGACTGATGGTGGAAACCGTATGGGCCACAGTACCGGCACCAGCTGTTTTCTTTAAGCAAAAGCTTTACATCCATGGCGATCGGTCTGGCAGTTGAGGAGGGCCTGCTGACGACAGATACCCTGATTGCTGATATTTTTACAGCTGAAATGAAAGAGCTGGGGGAAAAGGTTGATGAGAAAATTAAGAGAATGACCGTGAAAAACCTACTGACAATGGGAACAGGGATGACATATGAGAACTGGAACTGGGGTGATGAGAAGTATAATAACATTCTGGGTTTTTTAAGCTCCCATGTGAAGAATGAGCCGGGAAGCGCGTTTTTTTACAATACCATGGCTACCTATATGTGCTCTGCGATTATTACAAGATTAACCGGTCAGAAGCTTGTGGACTATCTTATGCCCAGGCTGTTTGTGCCGCTGGGGATTGACCCCGTCTGGGAAGAAGATAATTCAGGCATCAGCTATGGAGGCTTTGGACTGAATATCAAAACAGAGGATATCGCGGTTTTTGGGCAGATGCTTCTGCAAAAAGGAGAATACAATGGACGGCAGCTGGTACCTGCAGCATGGATAGAGGAAGCGACGTCCAAACAGATTGACAATGGAGACGAGCAAGATAACGATTGGGCCCAGGGTTATGGATACCAGTTCTGGAGATGTGTACCCGAAGGAGTATACCGCGGAGATGGTATGTATGGACAATACTGCATCGTTATGCCTGAATACAACTGTGTTCTTGCTGTAACAAGCAATGCAGATATGGGTAAATTTATGAGACTGATCTGGAGTGACCTTCTTCCGGCACTTGGCGGGGAAGCGGCTCTTCCACAAAGTGATGATTACAAGAAACTGGTTGAGTTTGGTACCAGCCAGACACATCTGAAGGTGAACGAAAATGCGGAATCCTATCCCGTATTCCGGGCGGCCTACCAGCTTTCTTCTGATACTGCAGCGGAGAAAGATTTCAAAATAGAAAAGATCAGATTTGATTTTGAAAATGGCGAATGTCTGATGGCCCTATATAACGGGGAAAACTCCCAACCCTTATATGTGGTCCGTTTTACAGAGAAAAAGTGGGTGGAGAATACGAAGCCGTTCTGGGAAGAAGAATGCTTTTATAGAGCAGTCTGCTATGGGGAGTGGAGTCATGATGAGTTTTCCGCCTGCATCTGGCATTTTGAGACCCCACTGAATACAAAGCTTAAGTTTACGTTCAGTGAGGAAAGGAACAGGCTGGTTTTGCAATTAACTGCACAGCAGGAAATGACACTTAACTATGTTAAAATATAAATAAATTAAGGTTCATTTTTACCCTCTTTGTTTTTAGCCGTAACCTCGCGGAATATACTGTCTGAATCGCTTTTTTGTGTTTTCTGGCAGCCTGTCATTAATTGGTTTTTCTGTGATATTTCCGCCATTATGGTAATAAAATCTTCCTTTGTCAGAGGTTTTTTATCATCCTTTAGTTCGTAGCCTATTTGACCGCTTACCTCTATGGTGGCTGTTTTTACATCTTTTATAGAGCTTACACCGTTTTGACGCATACGTGTTTCAAGCCTGTCAACCGTAAGCCGTAATTTTTTTAGATTTTTCAGAATGATCTCTCCATTTTCAATAACAATCACAGCTTTTCCTGAAAAGAGAGATTCGAAGATGTCAAACTTTATTTCCAGATATTCCGAAATAACCATAAGCATGGTGAATATGAATGCAATCAGCAATGTGCCCCAGATTTCATCTTCAGCGATCGGCTGTATTAAAAGAGAACCGATGCCAACCATGACAATGGTCTGAGTGATTGTCATTTGTGAGATGGATTTACGCCCTCCCAGTCGCAGTATAAATTTACCTGCGAGAAAAATAACAATTGTTTTCCATATTAAACTATAATCCATCACAAGATCTCCTCTGCGAATTTTTAAGTTATTGCTTATTATTAATTCATTTGGACATTATTATGTAACAGCTATTTAATTAGGGGAATGAGGAACCCCGGAAATTTTCAGCAATGAAAGGAACAATAATGGACGGAACAGTAAGAAAAGATATTAAAATCGGTGACCACGTTATGGTGGTGCAAAAACAGGATCAGAGAACAGGCAAGCTGACAGAAGGTGTGGTCCAGAGAATACTAACTAATTCTCCAAATCATCCAAGAGGCATTAAAGTGATGCTGGAGGGAGGAATTGTAGGGAGAGTACAGGGAGGGATGGACCGGAAATAGGAGGGTTCAATGATAAAATTAAGCAGGGAAGAGAAGTCATGGATACTGGTTGACTGCGGTAATTCGGCTTATTCCATGGCTGTCACCACCGCGTTACTGCCAATAATGTTTGGAATGTTTGACAATGTGAAACGCAGCATGGACCTGGGATACTTTAACTCTATTGCCAGTATACTGGTGGCGGCTTTAAGTCCTGTTTTAGGTGCTGCCGCCGATTATAAAGACAAAAAGAAGCGTTTTTTTGTATTTTTTACCTGTCTGGGTATTCTTTCGACAGCGTCGCTGGCATTTATACCTCCGTCCAGCGGGCAATGGCAGCTTTTAATTCTGTTTTTTATCTTATCAGCAATTGGATTTGCAGGATCCAATATTTTTTACGATGCATTTATTGTGGATGTTACCAGTGATGAAAGAATGGATAAGATATCTTCCCTTGGCTTTGCATTCGGATATATATCCAGTGTGATTCCCTTTGGCATTAGTCTGGTGCTTATATTTCTTCTGGGAATGGAAAAATCAATTGGATATCAGATTGGATTTATCATTACTGCTTTATGGTGGGGACTCTTTACCATCCCCATGATAAGAAATGTAAAACAGGTACATTATGTAGAACCCCATCAGGATATGGTAAAGAATAGTTTTAAAAGGCTGGCAGAAACATTTAAACAGATGAAACAGTATAAAACAGTTTTCTGCTTTCTGGGTGCATATTTTTTTTACATTGATGGTGTGGATACTATAATTAAGATGGTGATTCCATATGCCACCGCTGTTATGGGAAATGATGCGCTGGATACTTTCTCGCTGCTGGCAATTTTACTGATTATACAGATAATCGCATTTCCCTGTGCTATTTTCTATGGAAATATGGCGAAACGTTATTCTGCAAGAACCATGATTATCGTAGGGATATTTACTTATATTATTTCCTGCATTGCTGCATTTTTTGTATCATCCGTATGGCATATTTTCATACTTGGTGCCATGATTGGTTCTGCGCAGGGCGGGATTCAGGCGCTGAGCCGGTCTTATTTTGCAAAGATTATTCCAAAGGATAAATCCAATGAATTTTTTGGATTTTACAATATATTTGGTAAATTCTCTGCTATTATGGGACCAACGCTGATGTCCCTTACTACAGCAGTTACCGGCAATGCAAGGTGGAGTATTCTGGGAATTATTCCACTGTTTTTAGTGGGATTCCTGATTTTTGTAAGACTACCGATAGAAACAAAATTAAGGTAAAGGATGGTGAAATAGAAAATGAACAAGGGAAAAGCAAAGCATTTAATCGTGATCTCTTATGATGCATTTTCTGAAGATAACTGGGAAAAAGCAAGCCGGCTTCCTAATCTTTCCCGGTTAATAGAAAACGGGGCTTCCAGCACAAAATTAAAAAGTGTGTATCCGACCCTCACCTATGTCGTACATACCACCATGGTGACCGGAGTTTATCCGGATAAGCACGGAATCTATCACAATAACCCGCTCCAGCCATTTGTTGACGAAGAAGATCAGGCGTGGTTCTGGTTTAAAAAAGATATCAGGGTGCCTGCTGTGTATGAGGCACTAAAGAAGCATAGGATGAAATCAGCCGGAATTCTGTGGCCTGTTACCGGTAAAGCAGCCATTCGCTATAATATGCCGGAGATAAAGGCAATCGGACAGGAAAATCAGGCTCTGAAAATATTGAAAAATGGAAATCCGTTTTTTTGTATGGGGCTTGAGTTTAAATACGGAAAAATAAGAAAAGGGATTGAACAGCCTTATCTGGATGATTTTACAGTCATGTGTGGAAAAGATACCATATTAAGTAAAAAACCGGAGCTATTGATGATTCATTTTATTGATCTGGACGATGCAAAGCATCACCATGGGACAGACAGTACTGAGATTGACAAGGTTTTGATCCGCATGGATGAAAGAATCGGTAAGATGATGGAAGCAGTTACTGAGGCAGGCATTTCAGAGGAAACGGTTTTCATGGTACTGGGTGACCATGGTCAGAAAAATGTCAGATATAAGGTGAGACTGAATCAATTACTGAGAGAAGACGGCCTTATTTACGAAGAAAATGGGAGCATGCAATGGAGAGCGTATCTGCAATCCACAGGCGGGTCTGCCTATTTGCACGTAAAGGAGAATGATGAGGAGGTAAAGCAGCGCGCACTTCGGATTCTTCAAAAAGCGGCAGAGGAGGAAAACTTAGGTATTGAGAAAATCTATACCGGAGAAGAACTGGAACGGTTCCATGCCTTCCCGGTTTCCGGCTGTATGCTGGAAGCAAAACTGGGTTATAGTTTTGATGACAGCATTGCGGGCCCCCTTGTAACGGATTTAAAGGAAGAGAATAAAACGTATGCGACCCATGGATATTCTCCGGAAAAGCCAGAGTATGGATGCTGTTTTGTGGTATCAGGAAAAGGGATTAAAAAAGGATACCAGCTGGGAGAAATCCATATGGTAGATGTTGCTCCAACAATTGCGGCCATCCTTGGTGTTGAGTTTGGGCCTTGTGATGGCAGAGTGCTGGAAGAGATGTTTCTCAATACGTGAGGAAATCCAGGACTGTATTGACAGTTATGCTGAAATGGAATATAGAAAATCACAAAAAATCTTAGAAAAAGCCCCCAAAGATCCGATAAACATAATAAGAGATGCAGCAGGCTGGTTGCTGACAGTCTCTGAAAAATTCAGAACAGGGGGCATTTCTATGAGTAAAAACAAGTTTTTAAAAATTCTTTTCAGCGCTTTATTAATTATGACAATGGCATTTACAGCAACCACTTCTGCATATGCTGCAACAGGAACTAAGAAGGTAACTTCTTCCGGTAAAATGAGCATCGTGTTAAATAAGGGACAAACCGGTAATTCCAGTGAAGTTACATTCCGGGTTTCCGGTCTGCCTGCAAATGCTGTAATTACAAAGCTTGAGGTAAATCCGGGTTCGCTGAAAAGCTATTCAGGAGCCATGCTGACCAATTACCTTACTTTGTCTAGCAGCAACAGGAGCTCAGCAGAGAAGGTGAGCTGGAACGGTAAGGAAAATACAACATTGACAACTAGTGGGTTCTTAGCATCAAAAGCCAATGGAACGTATACAATTTCATTTAACTGCACTTGCTTAAGCGGTGCAATCTCTCACGGAATGATACTGGATATTGGTTCTAAGACATACTCTAATCCATACATTACAATATATTGGGACGACTCTTTTTAATTTCCTGTTATCGAAATAAACAGACATTAAAAGGAAAGATTTTCATATGACCAGCCCATATGGAAGTCTTTCATCAGATAAAAAAGATAAGGAGTACATAAGATGCGAATAGGAAATGAACAATCCTTAGCACAGAGCCGTCCGCTCACAGGAACACAGAAGCGGGGGAATGTGCCGTCACCAGATTATACCGATTTTCATTTTAACACAAAAACAGCTCCGGCAATGAGCGATGAAAAATATAAGACGGCTATAATCGAACAGGCAAAAAAGGATCAGGCAGCCGGAAAGTTCCAGTCAGATTCAGCTGGGTTTCGAAATCTGGTAAAAAGCTATGTATCTGCTGTTTCCCCCGATCGGAAAAGTATTATTTCAGAGGGATTAAAAGCAATATATAAAAATATCAGACAGGAGCCTAAAACCTTTAATTTGCTGGATTATATGTTCGGTTCCGTTAAATACAGCAGGGAAGCAAATGATGTATCTTACGCTGAATTTTACGACAGCAATGGAGAAATGGTAGCTTCTTACTCCAACGGCAGATGGATTTCCTATGGAACGAAAGCCGAAAATGCCCGTGAATCTGAGCTTTGGGGGATATATAATCAGGCATGGAATAGTGCTGCGAAAGCAAGTCAGGGGGCAGCGAATGGCAGTTCTGCGGCTTCCATTGATATTAAAGGTTGATTTTTATATATTATTTATAAATACACGGGAAAGGAATTCAGGCTGCTGAGTTTTGTACAGCATTAGAATTCCTTTTTGATTTGATTATTTAAGCTTGAGAGAGGGGGAACATGTATGACTGCAGATATAAATGTAAATTGGGGCATTAATGGAGAGCCGGTTGCCACTACACCAACAACATGGGAAGTGGCAGGAAAATATATTCTAAAACTGGTAAACACACAGAACTCTGCACTAAGTAATATAAGGCTTACTGCGGCACTTCATACTCATGGGGTTCCTGTGCCACATATTCTGAAAGCAATAGATGGCAGAGATTTTATAGTGGCAGAAGAGGGGTGCTATCTGTTAATGGAGAAGCTGGCTGGCGTCCATATTAAAGATGTGTTTAAACAGGATTACGCAGCCATTGCTTATGAGACAGGCATCATTGCTGCGAAAATCCACAGTGCACTTATGACAGTTACCAATAAACGGACAGATCTCACATTTTTTAATGAGGAACTGCAGGGCTGGGTTAGCAGTGGACTCTCCGACAGCATTTTGTTGACAAAAGAAGAATGGTCTGGACCAATAGAAGCATTATGCTGCATTTACCCCCGTTTACCGAAGCAGCAGATTCATCGGGATCTGCATTATGGTAATTTGCTGTTTGAAGGAACAACATTAACCGGTGTTCTGGATTTTGACTTAGGTAAGCAGGATGCCCGTTTATTTGACATAGCGTATTTTCTGTTAGGACAATTATCAGGTCAGAAGGATCTTATGGCAATTAAGGATAAATGGCTTATATTTATCAGTCAGTTTCTCGATGGTTATGAAACTATCATTGTTTTAGAAGAAGAGGAAAAGAATGCGCTGCCGCTTATGATGCAGTGCATTGAACTTTTATTTGTAGTCTTTTGGCAGCAGCAGGAGAATCAGGAAACTGCGCAAGAGACAGTAGGAATTTATAAATTTATCGGCATTTGTCAGGCATTGAATCAATCGCCAGAAGTATGAAAGTGGATGACTATGAGGCAGTCGGAATAGATTTGTGTTGAATTTTGTTTAAATAAATGATATTATATGCCAGGTGCGTTTTCGCATATATAATACGAAAGGATTTTTACAAATAATGTCAACCAAAACAGCTTCATCAATTCAGTCAACACCAACAGCTCCATCAACTCCCTCTTCTATTGCCAATCCGGCTCCTCTCGGACTTTTAGGATTTGGAATGACTACCTGCCTGCTGAATATTCACAATGCAGGATTTATTCCTTTATCCATTGTGATCGTTGCAATGGGATTCGGATTAGGTGGTGCCGCTCAGATCATAGCTGGTATTATGGAATTCAGGAAAAATAACACGTTTGGTGCAACAGCATTTACAGCCTATGGTTTCTTCTGGTGGTCTTTGATCTTAATCTGGATTAATCCGTTTAAAGGAATCCAGGCTGCTGACCCCATAAGCATGGGATTTTACCTCGGTCTCTGGTGTGTGTTCACCCTTTTCATGTTTATCGGAACTTTAAAACATAATCGTACCAGCCAGGTGGTTTTTGGCTCTCTAACTGTTTTATTCTTCCTGCTGTCACTGGCTGACTTTACCGGAGCAGAATCCATCCATACGATTGCCGGATATGTGGGAATGTTCTGCGGAGCGTCCGCTATCTATAATTCTATGGGACAGATTCTGAACCAGGAATTTAAAAAAACTATTTTACCTTTATAATTACCTGATAAACGGAGAATTTTCAATAAAGGTTTGTGGGCAGGCTGCGAATCAAAGCAGCAACAGACCACAATGCGTACACATCTATGAGACAGTATATTCCATAGATGTGTTTTTTTATATCATGGGAAGACATTGACAAACACCGGTTTCATAATGCTTCATATAATATTTAGAGTATATTCTCAGGAGAGAAATGATGAGTTATAATGAATATGGCGGTTATGTTCCCTATAATTATGGTTATACAAATCCATATATGTCTGTCATGAATGCATCAATGATGCAGGGCGAGCAGCAAACTGCTGATATATTCACTTTTCCGCAAAACCTGCCGAATGCACTTGCTTTGATTCAGCAGGCACTTGCAGGTGAAACTGAAGACAGACTGTTTTATACATGGCTAATTGAAAATGCTTCATCAAATGAAGACAAACAGATATTATCTGGAATTCGTGACGATGAGATTGGGCACTATGCTTTATTTAAGCAGCTGTTTGTCGAAATTACCGGAGCGATGCCCAGGCAGGTCCAGGGAGAACAGTTTGTTTTGCCGGAAAGTTATTGTGCCGGCTTGTCCCGAGCTCTGTTGGGAGAACAGAATGCTGTGGAGAAATATCGTAAAATTCTATACGCTATGCAGTTTCGTGAGCATATTAATATGATGATCGAAATTATAACAGACGAACTTAGACATGGGATTTTATATAATTATCTTTATTCAAAAAATGGTTGTGAAGGTTAGAAAAACTTCTAATGGGGCGGCTGATTTTCCTGTATGTAACTTAAAAGAAAGTCAGTCGCCCTTATTATTTGTCTCCGGCATGCTGCTATGAATTGACCGCAGACAGCAGGGCATATATAATTAATGATGACTTTTTAAATACCTATGGAAAAATGAGGTGGAATAATGACGATTTATGTAGATGCAGATGCATGTCCGGTAGTTCGTTTTGTTGAAAAAGCGGCAAAGGAGCATAAAATAAATGTGTGTCTTCTATGTGATACCAATCATGTGCTGCAATCTGATTACAGCGAGATCAGGGTTATTGGCGCGGGAGCAGATGCTGTGGATTTTGCATTAATCAATTTATGCAGATCAGGTGATATCGTGGTAACACAGGATTATGGAGTAGCGGCGATGGCGCTGGGAAAAGGCGCATATGGTATTCACCAGTCAGGAAAGTGGTATACCAATGATAATATCAATCAGCTTCTTATGGAACGTCACATTGCAAAAACAGCAAGAAGAGCAAAATCTAAAAATCATCTCAGGGGACCTGGAAAAAGAACAAAAGAAGATGATGAACGTTTTGAAGAATCCTTTCGAAAGTTAATTATATACGCAGCTGGAAAAGTGTGACTGGTTCTTGCATATCATTTTTAACGGGAGTAAAATAATTGGAAATATATAAATCATTATAAGGGGGAATTTAGTGATGAGAGGTGGCGTGACAGGGGTATGTCTGACTTTTATGCTGGCATTAACAGGCTGCATGGGAGTACAGACGGATAACGCTGGTCAGACGGCGGTAAGTACGTCTGCTGATTCCAACAATAATATTAGCAGTACATCAGTGGAGGATATTCTTGGGAGACTGACACTTGATCAAAAGGCAGCTCAGATGGTACAGGGAGCAGTGTACAATATACCGGAAAATATGATGAAGAAAAACTGCTATGGAAGTATCCTGTCCACATTTGGTGAGAATTCCTTAAATTCATCGGAATGGAAGGATATGATTCTGAAATATCAAAAAGAGGCCATGAGCTCAGAGGCAGGTGTACCTTATATCTACGGGAATGATGCGGTTCATGGCGTGGCTACCTGTGAAGGAACTGTTATATATCCGCATAATATAGGAATCGGTGCTGCCAACGATAAGGAGTTAACCTACCAGATGGGATTAGCAGTAGCAGATGAAGCAAAACTGACAGGTATGCTCTGGAGCTTTTCTCCGTGCTTATCTGCGGCTCAGGACCCCAGATGGGGGCGAACCTATGAGAGCTATTCCTCTGAAACAGGTATGGTTACAGAGCTTGGAGCATCCTTTACCAAGGGGTTAATCGATGGGGGAATTCTCCCCTGTGCAAAGCATTTTTTTGCGGACGGTAATGTTTTGTATGGGACAGGTGAAAAATCAGATGGAGAAAAACGATTGATTGACCGTGGCGATGCCACGCTTTCGGATGGAGAAATTCAGGATTTATTAAAGGTCTATCAGGCGCAAATCGATGCTGGTGTTAAGACCATCATGATCAGTCACAGCAGTGTAAATGGTATTAAGATGCATGCCAATGAAAAATATATATCCATGTTAAAAAATGATATGGGCTTTAAAGGTTTTATCGTAAGTGACTGGGATTCCATACATAATATACCAGGTGACAATCTAAAAGATCAGACGATTACTGCAGTCAATGCAGGTATTGATATGCTGATGGAAGATTGCAAATTTGAGGATTGCCGGAAATATATCGTTGAAGCGGTAAAGGAAGGCAAGATTCCGATGGACCGTGTGGATGATGCTGTCAGCCGGATTCTTACGGTGAAAAAGGAAATGGGGATTTTAGATGATCCAATGATGGAGAAGGTAACATCTGCAGAGAACAGTGTCGGTTCGCAGAAATACAGGGATTTAGCGAGGACATTGGTAGAGGAGAGCCTTGTATTATTAAAGAATGACAATGCCATACTGCCAATTAAGAAAGGAACAAAGCTATTTGTTACAGGGCCTGCCGCAAATGACGTGGGGGTACAGTGCGGGGGCTGGACTGTCACCTGGCTTGGCAGTTCGGATGTAGAAAACCAAGGTCACAAATGGATCCCGGAAGGAAAAACCATATTGGATGGTTTAAATGAACTTGCAAATGAATATGATCTTACGATTATCACTGATCCGGAAAAAGCAGCGGATGCCGATATGACCTTATTGTGTCTGGGAGAAAAGACTTACGCCGAATGGAAGGGTGACAGTGCGGATATCAGCATCACCGGCAGTCTCGGTCTCTCCGGCAACACGAAAGCGGTTGATCTGGCCAAAAGCCTGGGGCATCCGACCGTAGCCTTAATTGTAGCCGGCAGAAATGTTATCATAAGCGATTATATGGAACAATGGGACGGTATAGTAATGTGCTATCTGCCAGGAAGTGAAGGAGATGGCATAGCCAATGTTCTGACTGGAAAGAAAATATTTAAAGGAACCCTGCCTATGCCATATTATACAAGGGTTGAGGATATCAGAACAGACCAAGTCCTGTTTCCGGTGGGATATGGGTTAAAGTATTAAATACAGAAAAAAGCTCTCCATGAAGTCGATTGTAAATATATTACGAATCAGGAGAGCTTTACCGGTTTTATACTTCCTGCCTGGTAAAACGCTGTCCCATATCATAGGCATTGAGACAGTCCTTTGGAAACTGGTTTTCTCTGACCAATGCTTTATGGTGCTTGTCGAAAACCGTCACAACGTATTTATCATAGTCGTCAAACTGGTAAGTATCGTGGGAAAACAGTGATTCACTATGACCGAAGACCTTTTTGAGGAAATCTTCGTTATCGTTTAATGTTGAACGAAAACCGCGTTCCTCCATTTGTGCGGCAGACACGTTCATGGTATAGATAAGTCCGATCTTAATTTTTCGTTCAAACAGGCTTTTGTAGCCTTCCGTATATGTTATAAAAGGGAAAACCATGCGCTCCAAAAAGGCATGCATTTGTCCGGTAACATCATGAAGATAAATAGGGGAACCCAGTATAATGGCATCGGCCTCTTTGATTTTTTGAAGAATGGGACTTAATTCATCCTTCCAGGCACATGTTCCATAACTCGGTCCATCCTTTCTCTTACAGGCAAAACAGCTGGTACAGCCCTTATAGTTTAAATCATACAAATGAATAAGCTCTGTTTCAGCACCATTTGCCTGTGCTCCCTCCAATGCTTTTTTTAGCAGAGCAGCAGTGTTGTGATTTTTCCGGGGACTCCCGTTGATTGCGATCACTTTCATAGTTACATCCTCCTACTTGATTTTTACAGATAAATTATATATCCTTATACTCAATGAGAAAAGTATGCACATTGTTGTTAGTTACTAACTTTTTTGTTAGCTGGGAGGAATCGATGTCGGATTTTGAGAGAAATTACAGCAGCTGCCCGATGTACTACACCATGTCAGCTGTAGAAGGAAAATGGAAATGGATAATATTATGGAGGATTTATGAGTCAGGAATTATACGGTATAATAAATTGCGGGGAGAACTGCACCCAATTGCCCATAAAACATTAAGCACACAGCTGAAAGAACTGGAAGCCAGCAGCTTAATCCACAGGGAGCAATACAATGAAGTACCGCCCCGTGTGGAATATTCTCTGACAGAAGAAGGACGCACCCTGATTCCAATACTGGAACTGATGTATCAATGGGGTCAGGAGCATATGAAATAAAGGTATGGAAGAATTTCAGAGCATCTGAATGATAGCTTCCAATTCTTCAGATAAAACTTTTGCAAGCTCAAAATCAGTATTTTTTAAAGCAAGTTCAATTTTTGTTTCGACTGCCTTTTTCTTTTGTTCTAATTCTAAATAGTCTTTATCGAAATGTCTGGCGTATGTCATTTGTCTGAATTTACGCATGCTCATTTTTCTGATTGTCTTATCATCAATAATTAAGACATAGTCCGCACAGTTTACGATAGAATAAAAATCGTGGGATATCATCAGAACTGCACCCTTGTAATCCACAATCGCTTTTTCCAGTGCTATTTGTGAATAGGTGTCTAAATGACTGGTTGGTTCATCAAGAAGCAGCAAATCTGCTTTGCCTGCAGAGATTTTTGCTAACTGAAGTATATTTTTTTCGCCACCGGACAGAGCTCCTATTTTCTGATGAAGGATTGATTCATCAAATGTGTAGTTTGAGAGATAGGAGCTGATTTCATCGTACGTTTTGAAACCCAGACCGAAAAATTCCTCCAGTACTGTTTGGGACTCGTTTAACATTTCACCCTGAAGCTGGGATAAAAAGGCTGTTTTAACATTTTCCTTTATCTCTATGGAGTCTTGGTTATTTTTAAAGATATCACGGAGTAATGTGGTTTTGCCGGTTCCGTTGGGACCGATCAGGGCAACTTTTTCTTTGGATTTAATCTCAAAGTTAACGTTTTCTAAAAGCATTTCATCAAATGCCGCACTGTAATCTCTGACTTTTAAAACAGTTTCATTATCCAGTTCACTGGCAGTTGTGAAGTGGACTTCCGGCTGTTTGATATCCACAAATGGAGCCTGAATTCTTCGGGCTATTAACCGTTCCTGGATTTTCTTTCGTGCTTTTAAGGATTTTCCTCTGGCTGCTTCCGTATGTGTGGTTGCCAGTGATCTTAGATTGTTGATTATGATCTCATTTCTCTTAATCTCTTCCGTATCAGCAACAGCCAGTTCCTGTAATTCAATTTTCTTTTGAAGTAAAGAGAAGTTATAATCAATGAACCGTCCGTCAAATTCCTGGAGCAGTTTATTTTCCAGATGAATGATTTTGTCAAAACAGTGATTTAATAAATACCGGTTGTGTGTGATCACCAGCATGGTTCCTTTGTGTGAATTAATCAGATTTTTAAGAGAATTCAGATTCTCAAAATCCAGGAACACATCGGGTTCGTCCATAATAATTAAGTCAGGCTGGGTCAGCATTTCCTTTATTACCTGTACCAGCTTAAATTCTCCGCCGCTGAGCTGGGAGACTGGCAGATCTCCCTGTTTGCCTAAGTCTGCCAGACTTAACTGCTTATTCATGTTGCTTTCAAAATTATCTCCGTCAATTGCCTGAAAGGCATCCAGGGCCTGCTGGTATTTTTCCAGAAGGGTATCGATGTCTGATGAAGTCTCCATCTCAGTACAGATGGATGTTATTTCATTCTGCAGTTTCATAAATTCCTCACCAATATATTGGGAGACGGTTATTTCCTTTGTATGATCCAGCTGAGAGAACTGGCTTACATATCCAATTCTGCAATGGGGAGATATCTCCAGTTTTCCCTCAAACATATATTTTTCAGGATCCATAAGGATATCGACCAGCGTACTTTTTCCGCTGCCGCTTGTGCCGATAAAGGCACAATGCTGGCCTTCTTCTAAAGTGAACGAAATGTTATGATACAAATCCTTCTGTGGAAATGAGTAGGATAGATTTTCAATTTTTATCATGTAATTCCTCCATGTGTGAATTTACCTTTGGTAGCATACCATCTTTTGTTAATTATTTCAATTAATTCATACCAATGGTTTTATATACTCTTTTCCCCATTCGCACATTGCGAGCACTATGGGAATAAGGCTTTCACCTTTCTGCGTCAGACAGTATTCAACTTTGGGCGGAACCTGTGGATATTCTTTCCGTGCAATCACATCCTCTTTCTCCAGTTCCTTTAGCTGTGTACTCAGCATTTTATGAGTAATACCGGATATATTTCTTTTTAAAACTCCGTATCTGACTGGTGACGTACAGGCCAGAAGGTATATGATTTTTAATTTCCATTTACCGCTTACAATGGATAGTGTGTATTCAAATGGCTCTTTATTGCTGACAAAACATATTTTTTCAGTCATTGACTACTCCCCTTTTCGTGAGTATGCTACAAAAAAGTGCATACTTTCTTTATTTCATAAACTCATTATAATAGGAGCTGATGATAACATCAAGTATAAGGAAAGAGGTTGAAAATATGGTTATTGATGGACATTCCCATGTAACTTTACCAATTGAGGAGCATATTAGTTCGATGAATAAGGCAGGAATTGATAAAACGGTCTTATTTTCTACAACATTTCATCCGGAGACATCTGTAAATTTTGACGAGGTCAGTACTTCAATTAAATTTTTGAATGATTTACTGGCTGGTAAAAAAGGCTCCATGATAGAAGCAAGGAAAAAGGCCGCATCAGAGCTTGCATCAGCAATTGCACGATATCCGGACAGATACATCGGTTTTGGTGCTGTTCCTATTGGATTAGACTTACAGGAAACTTTGCAATATGTGAGTGATGTGATCTGTAAGAACAGTTTGACCGGAATGGGAGAATTTACCCCAGGCAGCGGTCAGATTCATTTAATGAAGAATATTTTTTGCGCTTCTCAGGAATTTAATAACCTGCCGGTCTGGATTCATGCATTTTTTCCACTGACAATTCAGGATATTAATGAAATCGCAGCACTGGCCCTTGGTTATCCGGAGACTCCGGTCATTCTGGGACATCTGGGCGGCTGCAACTGGCTAGAAACCATAAAGCTGGTAAAGGATGTACCTAATTTGTACCTGGATACGTCTGCTTACTACTCCACATTTGTTTTATGGACTGTTATTAACGAAGTACCAAGCAAATGCCTTTTCGGTGTGGACCGTCCATTTGGCGATTTGCAGATATCAAAAGATACAATTTTGCGTTTGGCAAATACGGCGGAAATTTCTGATGCGGTTTTAGGCGGAAATATAGCCAGGCTTTTGCACATTACAGAATAAATTATTATATATACTTTGATATTTGCTGTATCTGTTATATACTGTTTGAGGTGATATAATAAAAATGTGTTATCACCTACCACGATTATATCCAATTTAATACGAATTGAGAGTATATTGAATGAAAAAAACAGAAAGACAGAATGGAATCATTCATTTGTTAAGAATGCGAAGTAAAATGACGGCCAGAGAACTGGCTGATTATTTTGATGTAAGTGAGCGGACCGTATACAGAGATATTGATGCGCTCAGCCAGCTTCATGTTCCCATTATTTCCTATGAGGGGCTGGGCGGCGGATACGAAATAGATTCTTCCTATTTTCTGCCAAGTATTAAACTTAGCGAGCAGGAAATATTAATGCTTTTGATGGTGCTGAAAGCAGGGGAGGAGTTTCGAATTCCCAATATGGCCACTGATTATAACCTGTTAAGCAGTAAGTTACTTAATGTTTTGCCGGACGAAGAAAGGCAAAAGGCTGCTCAGGTCATATCACACATAAATTTTGACATATTGCGGATTATACCCGGAGGGTATACAGATGATGTTTTAAAAACCATATTGGAGGCATTGTGGAGATCCCGCGATCTGCAATTAAGTTATTATCATCCACAGCGGAACACCACAGAGTCCAGGCGCTTTTCACCTGTAGAACTGCAGTTTGGAGATGGAGGATGGTACATAATCGGCTATTGCCACTTAAGAGAAGAAAAGCGAACCTTCAGACTTGACCGGATTGTGTCACTTACATGTATGGATGAGGAAAACCTCTATATAAACAGGGAGCTGTCCCTGCCAGAGCACGACAAGTTCCGCTGGAATACATATGAACTGATCGTTGATTCCGCTCTTTACAGGATTATCAGGGATGATGTTTATCTCCAGGATGCGCAGGTACAATCCATAGAAAACAAAATGCATCTGACTGTCAGGACTCCTTATAAAGATGAAATATGTAAATTAGTTTTATGCCATCCTGAGCAGGTGACCGCTTTAAAGCCAGAAGAATTCATTGAGGAAATAAAAAAAATAACCACTAATATCTGCAATAAATATTTAAAACTCTGACAGCCTTATGTCAGAGTTTCTTTGTTATGATGATGGAACGTAACAAATGGACACTCACATAAGGCTTTCGCAGGTGGAGGATATTTAGATGAATAAAGTACTTTTAGTAATAGGCAGGATATTTTTATGGATCTTTTTGGCTATCGTTTCATTAACTGTAATTTCAGGAATTTGCCAGGCGCTCATCATGGTATGAGCTATAAGAAATCAACCATTATAATCAGCCAAACGGTTGATTTTTTTATTTATAAAATCCCGTATGATATCCATAGCAAACAAATAAGGAGAGATAGAATCTATGGATAATCTAATGACAGTCAGCAATTTAAAAAAGAGTTTTAAAGAAAATATTGTCCTGAAAGGAATCAGTTTTGAAATACGCAGGGGTGAAGTGTTGTGTATATTGGGCCCAAACGGTGCAGGAAAGAGTACCACTATTAATATTCTCACCGCTGTACTGGGAAGTGATGAGGGGGATATCCGCTTTAAAGGCACAAAAATCAGTAAAATACTTCGTACCTATAAACAGTCAATCGGCATTGTTCCCCAGGATATAGCATTATATGAAGAATTAAGTGCAGAACGGAATTTAAGGTTTTTTGCTTCTCTTTACGGACTTTACGGCAGCAGGCTGAATGAAGCGGTAGAGGAGGCACTTACGTTTGCCGGTTTAAAAGACCGAAGAAATGATAAAGTGAAGACCTTTTCAGGCGGAATGAAGAGACGTCTTAATATTGCATGTGCAATAGCCCATCACCCGAAGCTGGTCATCATGGATGAGCCTACGGTGGGTATTGATCCCCAGAGCCGCAATCATATTCTTTCTTCCATTAAGAAACTGCAAAATCAGGGCATGACAGTTATTTATACCACTCATTACATGGAAGAGGTGGAAGTGATATCAACCCGGATTATTATAATGGACCATGGCGCTATTCTGGCAGAAGGAACCAAGGAAAGCTTAAAGGAGGATATTCAGAATGAAAAGAGGTATATCATAGAGGTTGAGGAAAATGGCACCATCGGGCACGATGAATTTTTTGCGGTGGAAGGTGTTAAGTCTGTAAAAATAGATGGTAAGACCTTTGAAATCACATCACTGAAAGGCATAGAAAATCTTGACCGTATCATCTCCCTGTTAAGCGATCATGGCGAAAAAATACGGAATATTACAAGCGAGGCTGCAAGCCTTGAGACTGTTTTCTTAAAATTAACAGGACGCAAGCTGCGTGACTGAGAAAGGAGAGTAGGATATGCGTCGTTTTATGACAATTTTTAAAATGGATTTCAGCAATTTGTTTAAAAATCCGGTTCTTGTAGGATATAATTCAGCATTTGCAGGTTTATTGATATTGATCCTGGGTTACTTGTGCGGAGGGGATTATGCTGACAGTAACACTGCATATCAGTATTATACAGTTTCTCTTATCATCTATGGTATGTTAAACGGAGCCATGACTGCCTCCAACTGTTTTATGGAGCGCGATATTAAACGGGCAAATCTTCGGATTATTTATTCCCCGGCCGGAGGTTTTTCAGTTTATTTTTCGAAAATGACCGCGTCGTTTCTTTTTAATTATATCCTGCATTCGCTGCTGCTTGTAATTTTGTGCCCGCTGCTTCATGTCAGCCTGGGGAGCAATCCGGTCTTCTTTATTCTTTTAATGGCACCGGTAGAATTTGCGGCAGCAGCTCTTGGAATCTTCTTCTGCTGTGTGTTCCACTGTGAAGAAACCACCAGTACATTGCTTAGTACGGTGATTAGTCTGCTTTGTGTTTTGGGCGGAACCTTCTTTTCCCTTGATGGAATGGGCAGTCTGATGGCCTTTGCCACAAAGATATCACCTGTAAAATGGCTGAATGAAGCTTTCTTTACTCTGTCCTGTGACAACAGTTACCAGTATTTCTGGCCGGTATTTATCACTGCGTCGGTGCTTTCTGTGCTGCTGACATTGGGATGTGGATTATTTTTCAGAACGGAGGATTATATATGAGGACCTTTAGAACCACCATTACTAATATTTATGAGCGGACCATTCCCCGCATTGTTACGTTGATTTTATTAACAGCATTTACCCTTGCCTCCATGGTGCTTGCAGTTCATTTGACGGAGGTGCAGCAGGTAAAAGGCCGGATTGTTCTGGTAACAGACAAATCTGCTGAAACTTTACCTCAAAGCCCGGCAAGACTTAATATCGTAGTATCTCCGGAAAAACCGCCTCACTCAGCACTGGTAGAGCAAAAATATGATGCTTATGTGACAATCGGTAAAAACGGTGATTATCAGATCGAGACACTTCGCAGTGACAGTTATAAAAATATGGTGCTGACACTGCTTAAAAACCCGGATGCCATTCTTAAAGATAGTAAAACAGCCCGGGGCGTTGGCGCAAATATCATAGGTTTCATGATGATGTTTCTTCTCATGGAGGTTTTCGCCAATCTGTTTGCCTTTGCAGATGATAAGGAGCAGGGACAATTGCGGCGGATTACGGCAGCGCCGGTTTCTTTTAGCGGTTATCTTGCAGCTCATTGCGTCTACTGCCTGTCCATGTTTCTGCCGGAATATATCCTGCTTATTATTTTAAAATACTGTGGATTTGATATTGGCTTCACACTTTTACAGTATGCTGGTCTGCTTGCAGTAATGGGATTATTCGGCATTTCGTTTGCACTGGTGTTAAATACACTGATTAATAAACCGGATAATGCGTCCATGCTGGGCAGATCTGTCATCGTTTTAACATCAATGCTTGCAGGCAGCTTCTACTTATTCACCAAAAAAAATATGCTGCTGGATCTGATCATTAAGGTACTGCCGCAAAAACAGTTCATGAATTTTGTTGAGTACATGGAACGGGGAGAAGCATGGCAGCACAGCTTCAGCATTATTTATGTAATTGCACTTTCCATAGTACTGTTTCTAGTTTCCTGCTCCGTTTTACGAATGAAATATATGAAAAGGGTATGAAAGTGATACATTTCTTGTCAAAGCCGGCTCCCTGCATTACAATGATAGTAATAAATAAACGACAGGTGAATAAACGATGGAGCATTCCTCAGATATATTACTTCTTACGACTAAATTAAAAATACCGGCACCCCGCAAAAATTATATTGTGCGCCATGGATTGTTTGAACAGCTTTCCAGGTGCAGGGATATGAGTATTATCTTTCTGAGCGGTGGTGCGGGTACTGGCAAAACAACACTTCTCTCATCATTTATTCATGAGAAGGAACTTAAAAATGTATGCTGGCTGTCACTGGATTTTACAAATACCAATGTGTATACCTTCTGGCTCTATTTCACTGCGTCAGTCAGCCCCCTTTTACAGGATGATGGAAGTCTTTTCAATCTGATGAGAACCAGTCCGGACACAAAATATATGGAGAATCTGCTGATTACGCTGATTAACCGGTTATGGGGAGACGAAGAGTATTACATGGTGTTAGATGATGTTCATTGCATCCATGATGAGGCTCTCATACGAACCTTTGAGTTTTTTATTGAGTCAATGCCTTCCAACTTTCACTTTTTTATGCTTTCACGGGAAGACCCGCCTGTATATTTAGGCCCGATGGCAGTATCCGGCCGTTTGCTGTTTGTTGATGGAAAACAGATGCAGCTGACGGAAGAAGAGGGGCTGGCCTTTCTTAAAGATACAATGAAGCTGGCGGGCAGTGAGGAAGAACTGAATCAGTTAAACCACTTTGCGGAAGGATGGATTGGAGGCCTGCAGCTTGCGGCGGCGGCGAAAGCGGCGGGAAAGTATTCCGGCCAGCTGCTGCGTGCCGGGGGCGGGATTGCTTCCCAATACCTGACCCGTGAAATTATTGATGCTCTCACGGAAAAAGAACAGGATTTTCTGATAAAAACGGGATATCTTTCTTATTTTGATGCGGACATCTGCAATAAGCTGTTCCAGGGTTTTACAAAACCGGAATTCGATCAGATGATGGAGCGGTTCATGGAAAAAAATCTGTTTCTTATCTGCCTGGACGAACAAAACGGAATATACCGTTATCACAATATATTATCGGAATATTTAAAGCAGCAGTTTAGCTGCCTCCCTGAAGAGCAAAAAGCAGAATGCTACAGAATAACAGCAGGAGCATTTGAAGAAAAAGGGGATTTTGAGGAAGCCTTACAGGAGTATTGTGAGGCTGGCAATTATAAAGAGGTTCTGCGTGTGGCGAAAGCAATGGAAGGCAGGATAGAAGCGTGGAATTATCTTGATAAGGTTCCGATTGAGCTTTTATTTCAGGATACGGATCTGGCGGCCCAGTGCTTTATTTATAATCTGGGAAATCTGAATATGGAACGTTGCCGGGTTATTTATGAAAAGTTTAAGGAATTGTATGAAGATTCAGATTTGTTTAGTATTGTTGACTTCGCTCAGATCTATTTTACCAATGAGAATGGGATTTTGCCTCAATATCCTGCGCTGACAGATAAACAGATTGATCAAGTTCCATACGGACCTGTGGTGAAAGCGGTGTTACTGATTGAAAATGCTGGCGCATTATTGGAAAAGATGCAATATGAGGAAGCGGAAAACTGCATCATAAAGGGGATTAAAATTGCTTCCGGTTTAAATCCTTTTATCAGTTTTTTCGCTTATAATCAGTTAGGTCAGGTTTACGAAGAATTGGGACGGTTAAATGACAGCTTTTCCTGTTATGCCAAATCAAAAGAAGTACTGAAACCGATTAATGGATTAATGGGTATAGAAACCAATTATTACTTCGGTCTGGCCGGAGTTTATATGCGCAGAATGGAGCTTCAGCAGGCGGAGGATGTGCTGGAGCAATCCAGACAGCTGTTGGAGGAACGTCATATTCATGTGGATATCACAGACATGACGCTGGCATACCATCTGGCTGAAATGAAGTTTCTTCGCGGCGATAACGACACAGCGGTCTCTTATGTGGAAGGAATTTTGTCTGAGTATCCTAATTATAGTGTACTCACTCTGGGACGTCTGCTCTATGAGCTTGTCTGCATTGACAGACTTTCAGAAAGTCTTTCTGATAAATTCCTAAAAGAGCTGGAAGCTGCGAAGAAATATAACCAGCAGCCCTTTATGAAACTGCTGCATGCACGGATTCTGTTTAAGCTTGGCAGTACGGCAGAGGCATTGAAAGAGACCGAAGACATACTGATCTCATCCCGTCTGCAGCATAATAAGCTTCGTCTTGTAGAAGCCGGCATTTTGAAAATATATATGCTTTCTCATGTGCCGGTGAAGGTTGCCGTCAAGCGGGAAATCAGCAATCTGCTGGTTGAAGCGATTCATTATGCGCAGGAAGACCGAATTCTTATGCCATTTTATCTTGATCGTGTTACATTGCTGCCTATACTGAAGGAATTGTATCAAAAATCAGCTGGCAGTCAGTTAATGAGTGCTGCGGAAACAGCATTTTTAGGTGAAACCATTGTAATTTGCGGGGGTGAAACTGTTAAGGAGAGTAAGCCGGAGATATTGTCAGCCCGTGAATATGAGGTATTAAGCCAGTTGTCTCTGGGGATTACCAATCGGGAGATTGCGGATAAGCTTTGCATATCCCAGGCTACGGTGAAAACCCATGTACTCAGTATTTTTGGTAAACTTGGAGTATCATCCAGGATGCTGGCTGTGGAAAAGGCCAGGAAAGAAGGTCTTATATAAAATCACCTAATTAGTACTTGCAAAAATAATTTTTCTACTGTAGAATAAATACATCATTTTGAGAGGAAACAGACTATGAAGCCATTTTACATGAACAGCTTAAGACGCAGAGAAAGACGTAAGCTCTTGTAACTGATGCAAAGATATTCGCATGGTTACAGGATTGATACGTCTTGTTTCTGTGCGGGGATGTTCATAGTTTATAACAGAACCGTAATCGATTCAGCATATGCTGATCTGTTTCGGTTCTTTTTTTATTCTCTTATAGAAAATGAAGAAAAATGGAGGTAATAATATGAAGGATGAAATCTGTAAATGGATTGCAAAGAGTCTGGTAAATATAAGCGAACAGGAGGTGACAAAGTTTATGGAAGTTCCTCCGGAGGAGAAAATGGGAGATTTTGCACTTCCATGCTTTTCTTTCGCAAAAGTATTGCATAAGAATCCTGTTAAAATAGC
Source organism: Lacrimispora sp. 38-1 (assembly GCF_049890855.1). NCBI lineage: Bacteria > Bacillati > Bacillota > Clostridia > Lachnospirales > Lachnospiraceae > Lacrimispora > Lacrimispora sp. 38-1. Next base: position 144,380 of record NZ_JBANEW010000043.1, read on the forward strand.
AGAGGAACTGAATTCAGCAATGATAGAAGTACAGGAAGCACTGGGGATTGAAAAATCAGAGGCAGTAAACGGGTACTTAAATATATTTATGAATCGGGAAAAATACGTGAAGCACTGGATCGATAAAATGAGGAAACCTGATTTTGGACTGGAAAAGACAGGGGCAGGGAAAACGATATGCATGGATTATTCCTCTCCCAATATAGCAAAATATTTTCATGTGGGTCATTTGCGTACGACTGTCATTGGTAATTCGTTGTACAGGATTTACGAAAAATTAGGATTTCATGTTGTACGTATCAATCATTTGGGGGATTGGGGGACCCAGTTTGGTAAGCTGATTGTTGCTTATAAAAAATGGAGCGATGAAGAAACAGTGAAAGAAAAGGGGATTGAGGAGTTGCTCCGGATCTATGTGAAATTTAATACAGAAGCAGAAAAAGAACCTGAATTGATGACACAAGCCAGGAGCTGGTTTGTAAAGATGGAGCAGAATGATGAAGAGGCACTGGGGATATGGAACTGGTTTAAAGAGATCAGTTTAAAGGAATATTCCCGTGTGTATAATCTGCTGGGAATCACATTTGATTCTTATGCCGGGGAGAGCTTTTACCGGGATAAGGTACCGGCTTTAGTAGAAGAATTGAAAAGCAAAGGGCTGTTAAAGAAGAGTCAGGGAGCAGATATCATTGATCTGTCAGAATATGATATGCCGCCATGTCTCATAACCAAAAGTGATGGCAGTTCGATCTATCATTCCAGGGATATTGCCGCCGTTTTATATCGGAAAGAAACTTATGATTTTAACCAGTGTGTATACGTGACCGGACTTGAGCAAAGCTTGCATTTTAAACAGGTATTTAAGGCAATAGAAGTAATGGGATATCAATGGGCGGATAATTTAATTCATGTTCCTTACGGATTAGTAAGTCTGAAAGGAGAAAAGTTATCTACCCGCAATGGCAATATTGTTTATGCTGAGGATATTTTAAATGAAGCTATTGAGCGTGCATTACATGCAATTCAGGATAAAAATCCTGATTTAAGGAATAAAGAAGAAACAGCGAAAATAGTAGGGGTTGGTGCAGTTGTTTTTCATGATTTATTTAATCAACGGATAAAAAATGTTGATTTTTCATGGGATGCTGTATTAAGTTTTGATGGAACCACCGGTCCTTACGTCCAATATACCTATGCACGCGCAAAAAGCATAATGAGAAAAAATAATAAGAAGGTCGATTATGAAAATATTGATTTTCATGTACTGACCGAAGATATGGGATATGCACTGATTAAGGCACTGTCCGGTTATGAGGAAGCTATAGAAAAAGCGGCAGAGCGTTATGAACCGTCTGTTATTGCAAGATATTTAGTTACTGTTGCCGCTGCATTTAATAAATTTTACCACGAGTGTCCTATTTTACACGCTGAAGAGAATATAAAGCGGGCCAGAATTATTCTTACAGATCTGGCTCAGAACGTAATTTTGGATGCCTGCGGCCTGCTTGGTATGTCCTGTCCGGAAGAAATGTAAGAGTAAAGATCACAGATCTCAAATAACGTGGTATAATCAGGAAAATGGATTTATAGAAATATAGGAAGACTTCTGGAAGCATATATTATGAGGTGATGGCAATGAGCGATTCTCATATCCGGTATAAAGTTGAATCATGGGACAGCCTACAGCATTTATTTAAAGTGAAAAAGATAAATGATCATACATTACATTTTCTGGCAGCGTTTGAAAGTAAGTTAGATTATAGTCGCCTGTGGAAATCTCTTGCTGTGGCAGCTGAGGCTTTCCCTTTGCTCAAATGTCGTTTTAACGAAGACGGAAGACGGCCATACTGGGAGAGCTGCAGTTATACTGAGGATGAAATGCTGACTTTGATTGAGACGGAAGATGTTAATAGTGCTGTGAACCAATTCCTTGTTTCCGAGGTTGATGAGTTAACCGGACCTCAGATAAAACTGGGTGTGATCCGGAATACACAGGCAGATACTCTTGTAATATTAATGAATCATATGCTGTGTGATGCTGCCGGGTTCAAAGATTATCTGTATCTGCTTAGCAGCATCTATAACAATATAGAGAAAGATTCTGATTTTCATCCTCCAGTCTCAGGAAGCCGGAGATTATCTCAGATCAATCAGATGTTTTCCCTGAAAGACAGAATGAAAATTCTGTTTAGTAAGAATGACATGTCTGCACATGACCCGGCCAGGCTTCAGCTGGAAGGAGATTTAAATAATCCCTTTATAGAGATCAGAAGCATCCCGGAAGAAATTTTTTTGAAACTGAAGGAATATGCCAGGAGGCATAATGCAACGATAAACGATATGATACTTTCCGCATATATCCGAACCCTTTATGAAACTTTTGGTTATGCTTTTCCAATTCCCAGCACGGTTGATTTAAGAAAGTATTTACCTGGTCATAAAGCAGAGGGTATCTGTAATCTGTGTACCAATCTTACCTGCGACATAGGACCAGATATTGGAATATCGTTTGAAGAAACCCTTGAAAAAGTCAGGGATAGCATGAATAAGGAAAAATCCAGTAACGCCTGTATGAAAAGCATAACTATGCTTGAGAAAGTGTTTGATGTATTGCCTTACAGGCTGGCCGAAAGCATTGTGAATAAAAGCTTTAATAATGCACCCATTGCCTTTACTAATATTGGGATAATAGAAAAAAAACGGTTTTATTTTGATGAGTTGAAAATTAAAAATGCATATATGACCGGTTCCGTGAAATACAGCCCTTATTTTCAGCTTGCCGTTTCTACTTTTGACAATAAACCTGCCCTGAGTGTCAATCTTTTTGGGTCAAAGGCTGATCAGGATAAGATATCTGTTTTTCTGGATAAAGTTGTTTTGGAACTGTATGGAGTGTGAAGGGAATACAGGGAAGGAAAGGGCACCATAGAATGACTTGACAAAAGCGTATAGTAACCATATACTTGTGGTATGGATAAATTTATAAATGACAAACATAAAATTGCATATGATTCGCTGCATTACGCATCTGCCTTGTTCGAACTGGATAAGAAGACTCGTTACTACGGAACAGATGTGCCGATTTTTCACTCTGAGATACATGTAATAATGGCTATTGCCGAGAATCCCGGCATCCATGTAGGTGGATTGGCCGATATCCTGGGGGTAACAAAAGGAGCTGTTTCCGAAATTCTCAAAAAGCTGGAGAGAAAGGCTCTGATTATAAAAGAAGTCGATGATCTTAATTTGTCCAGATATTCGTTGTATCTGACGGAAAAGGGAAAAAAGGCTCATAGCAATCATTTACATTACCATACTGTCTTAAACAATATGGTTGAGGAACAGCTGGAAGATGCTTCCGAACACGATTTAGAATTTTTATCAGATTTTTTAACGTCCCTGATTAGTAAAATCAAAGTTTTTAAGGATAACTTCGAGGAATAAAATTTTACCATAGTGTATGGTAACCATACACATTCTGCGTATTTGAGTTAGGAGGTACTAACATAAAAAAGAAAATATTAAAACCAAATAAGAAACCTGGCGCCAGTGAATTGGAGGAGCGAAGGTATAAACAAAAATTTGCAGCGGATGAAAGAGCTTTACAGAACATCTTTCATGCATTTACTTCGTACCAGCCTTTTTATTTTAATTCATATGAATTCCCAATGTTTCCCCCAATGAATTATATTGATTATAAAAAAGAATTAAAAAGGCGCGATGAATAAAAGTTGTATCATAGAGTATGGTAACCATACACATTTTACAGGAACAGCAGGAGGATAAGCGATGTACCAGAATATGCATTATAGTTCAGAGAAAAAACTCAGCCCGTCAAAGGAGGAATACTTAAAGGCTATTTTCCGGTTATCAGAAAAGGAACAGGCAGTACGTTCCATTGATCTGGCTGCTTATTTAGGGGTTTCCAAACCAAGTGTAAATAATGCCATAACAATATTGCAGGAGAAAGGGCTGGTGGTGAAGCCGCTGGGCGGTGAAATCCATCTCACAGATGAAGGGCGTACACAGGGTAAAATGATTACAGCAAAGTTTCAGGTGCTGAAACAATTCTTAGTTAGCTGCTGTAATGTTAATGAGGAGACAGCCAGTAAAGATGCCTGCAAAATAGAGCATTTTATCAGTGACGAGACTGTTTTGGCTTTAGAAAAATATTGTAGTGGGATAAAATAAATTGTTTCTGAAAGACTGCTGTTTACATTTTCAGTCAATTTCACTTTCTATAAGACGAATGCATTCAAACAAAATGATTGAGGAGGATTATGTATGTTGAAAGTGAAAAGAGTGCTGGCCTTTGCACTCAGCATTATTCTGGTGCTCTCCATGGTGCCGGAGATTCCCGCGCTGGCGGCAAATGCAATGACAGTAGATTGTGCCAATGTACTCAGAGAAGTGACCCATTGTGCCAATGGCTCTCTGTATGGAATGACAGAGAGTATTCCGGCTGATGTAAACGGTCTTGTAGCACCCTTAAAGCCCTACGTTTTGAGAAATCCTGCCAGGGGCGGCAGCGGAAATCAGCATCCGTTTGGAGATGCGATTCTGGTTTCCCAGAAGCTGGCGTCTGTTCCCAGTGCAAGAGTATCCATAGATTTAGCAGATATGCTGCCGGGCTGGCCGTACCGCTGGCCGGGAATGTCCAGCTGGCTGAATCAGGTAAAATCTTTTATTAACGATAAGAAAGCATCAGGCCGTAATAATTATTATGGTTATGAAATCTGGAACGAGCCTGGGGGAACCTGGAATTCGTCCAACGGCAGTTTTAACGATATGTGGAAACAGACCTATGATGTGATCCGTGCCAATGATCCAGGCGCTAAAATCATAGGGCCATGTGAGAGCTATTATAACAATTCCCGCATGAAGGATTTTCTTACTTTTTGTAAAGCCAATCACTGTCTGCCGGATATCATGAGCTGGCATGAGCTGTCAGGGGGACCGAAGACAATTGCCCCCAACCTTAGAACCTATCGGGCTCTGGAGGTTTCCCTGGGAATTAATCCGCTGCCAATCAGTATCAATGAATACTGTGACCCCGATCATGATCTGGAAGGTCAGCCGGGATCGTCCGCCCGCTTTATTGCAAAATTCGAACGCCATAAGGTGGAAAGCGCCTGTATCACCTGGTGGTTTGTACCGACTCCCGGAAGGCTTGGCAGTCTTCTTGCAACCAATACGGAAAAAGGTGCAGGCTGGTATTTCTATAAATGGTATGGAGATATGACTGGAAATATGGTTTTTGTTACTCCGCCAGGCGATGACAGCGATCTGATAGATGGTGCAGCCTGCGTAGATTCCAATGCGAAATATGTAAGCTTTATTTTTGGAGGACCAAATGACGGGACTGTTAGTACAACCTTCAAAAATATTCCTTCCTTTATCGGTTCCACCGCTTCAGTAAAAGTGGAAAAGATCGACTGGGTCAGCAAAGATACCGTATCCAGAGGACCGGTAGTTCTGTCCTCTTCCAATTATCCTGTTGTAAACGGACAGATTTCCGTGAATTTATCCGGATGCAACAATAGTTCCGGTTACCGCATCTATATTACTCCCGGCACAGGAACAGATACGGGGATTGTTTCCGGTGAATCTTATAAACTGATCAACAGGGGCAGCGGCAAAGCTCTGGATGTTACCAACGGGTCCACCGCGGACGGCGCGGATGTGATTCAGTGGGGCTATAGCGGTCAGAACAATCAGAAATGGATTCTGACAGATACAGGAAATGGGTATAAGCTGAGCAATACAAAAAGTGGTAAGGTTCTGGATGTTTATAAGAGCTCCACATCAGACGGAGCGGACGTAATCCAGTGGACAGACAACGGACAGAATAACCAGAGATGGAACTTAATTGATCTGGGAAATGGCTATTACAATCTTGTAAATGTAAACAGCGGAAAGCTTCTGGATGTAGAAAAGGGCTCTGTGGCTGATGGCGGAAATGTAATTCAGTGGAGCAGCAACAACGGGTATAATCAGCAGTGGCAGATTACTGCGCCATAATAGAAACAAAATAGGGCACCCTGTAAGATATTTGGACAGGGTGCCCATTCGTGTGTTGTTTTTTTGCATCACGCTTTTTTCCTGGCATGCTGGATCTGGAAACCGGCAACTTGCTTCCTGCCATATTGTGCCTCACATTTAAATTTGATATATTAAATTTGAAGGGGGGAGCAGCCTTGAAAATTATAATCCAGACAAATGAGACGGTGAAGGATACAGAAATTACGATTGTGTGCAGTACCATCACACCTGAGATCGAAAAAATTATTTCAAAATTGAAGGTATTAGAGAAACAGCTGGTGGCGGTAAAAGGAAATGAAACATTTTTCCTTGATATTTTAGAGCTGCTTTATATTGAGACGGTTGATAAAAAAACGTTTGTATACACGGTAGATAATGTTTATGAAACGGAGATGAAACTTTACGAGTTGGAAGAACAATTTGAACAATTTGGATTTTTCAGAGCAGGAAAATCATGTATCGTAAATCTAAAACACATTAAGTCGCTGAAAGCAGAATTTGACAGAAGGATAAAAGTGACGATGGAAAATGGAGAGCAGTTAATTGTATCCAGACAGTATGCGGATGAATTTAAAAAGAGACTGGGGGTTAAATAAATGCAAAATAAGAAGACTATTTTTGATTTTTTGGTGCAGGGCTTCTGCCTGTTCGGAGTCACTGTGGTAATTTTAAATGTGATATGTGTTATGATTGGGGATAGTGCGAAAGAAATTTCCAGTATGTTTTCCCTGGGGGGAGAAGGGCTTTCAGCAGAAACCATGTTACAGTTTCTTATTGTATCATTACTGATAACCGGAGCCAGATTTATATATTTTAATGATGTGGTTGTAAAAAGGGCTTCCATTGCGGTCCGCACGGCTATGCTGCTGATCACGGTTATTGCAGTAATTGCTGTATTTATTTATAGCTTTGGGTGGTTTCCGGTGAATATGTGGCAGCCCTGGGTGCTGTTTTCAGCTGGATTTGGAATTTTATTTTTATCAGGAACGGCAATAACTTATTTAAAAGAGAAAGCAGATAATAGAAATATGGAAGAAGCCTTAAGGAAACTGAAGGAAAGACCGATTCCATAATCATTAAGTACGAAAAATGGCAATAGAATGAAGTTTAAGTTGTTAGTTGCTCAATGAGATGATAGAATGTTCACATGCAGTCTTGAAATCAGATGACTGCACCGTATTAACGGAATGAGAGGATCAAAAATGATTCAGAATAAATTCGGCAGTTTTTCTTTGAGCAACGAAATCCAAAAGGCACTTCGTGTTTTGGCTTATGATATACCCACGGAAGTTCAGGAACGTGTCATTCCACTGGCATTAGAAAAAAAAGACCTTATTGTGAAAGCAAAGACAGGCAGCGGGAAAACCGCTGCCTATGCAATTCCCATCTGTGAGATGATCAAATGGCTGGAAAACAAACCCCAGGCACTGATTCTTACTCCCACAAGAGAACTGGCGGTTCAGGTGAAAGAGGACTTTACCAACATCGGACGGTTCAAACGGATAAAAGCAGCAGCAATCTATGGCGGCCATCCGTTTGCTATTGAGAAGACAGAGTTAAAGCAAAAAACCCATGTAGCAGTGGGTACTCCCGGGCGTGTGATGGATCATATAAGAAAAGGGACTCTGCCTTTAAGTATGATCAGCTGCCTGGTCATAGATGAGGCGGACCGGATGCTGGATATGGGATTTATTGACCAGGTAGAGGAAATTATAAAAGAGCTTCCTAAGGACAGGGTTACCATGCTGTTTTCTGCCACGATGCCTCAGGAAATAAAAGATCTGTCATTGAATAAGAGCAGGACGCCAGTCCAGATCGATATTCATGAGGAAAAGGATTTGACAGCGGATATCGATCACTCCCTTTTTATTACGTCAGAGGAAGATAAATTTGAACTGCTTACTGATATTACAATTATGGAAAATCCTGACAGCTGCATCATCTTCTGCAGCACAAAGGACCGGGTGGATCTGGTATGGGAGCGGTTAAAACAGATGAATTACCATCCACAAAAGCTGCATGGCGGTATGGAACAGGCGGACCGGATCTCAGCCATACGCCGGTTTAAAAGAGGGCAGTACCGGTACCTGGTTGCTACGGATGTGGCGGCAAGGGGTATTGATGTGGAAGATATATCCCTTGTTATTAACTATGATATTCCTCTTGAGGCGGAAACCTATGTCCACCGGACCGGAAGGACCGGACGGGCGGGTCACAAAGGGAAGGCGGTTTTGCTGGCGACTCCCTCCCAGGACCGATTCGTCAGGCAGATTGAATCATTCATTGGATTTGAGATTAAGGAGCGGGCAGTATATGAGAAAGCTGAGGTATTTAAGGCCAGGCTCATTTTTGATAAAAAAATAAAAGCAGCACCTGAGATCAGACAGTTAAAAAGCGATCAGTTAAACAAAGGGATCATGAAACTGCGGTTTAACGGCGGTAAGAAAAAGAAACTCAGAGCAACGAACTTTGTGGGGGTCCTGTCTAATTTAGAAGGCATGTCAGCGGAAGATATCGGAATCATAACAATTCAGGATACACTTACCTATGTGGAAATATTAAACGGAAAAGGTCCAATGGTGCTGGAAGCCATGAGCCATACCACGGTAAATGGAAAACAATTAAAGGTAACAAAAGCATTGGATAAATATTAATGGCGTGTTATAGTAAAGCATGAATATAAATTAAATACAAAGGGGTTTTTATGGAAAATATCGATATATTGAAGAGATTAAGATATGCACTGGATATCAAAGACAGTGATATGGCGGAGATTTTTAAAATGGGAGGAGTTACGCTTACAAAAGCGGATGTGCAGGAGCTGTTAAAGTACAATGACAGCAGTGATGCGGCTGCGTTAAAAAAAGACAACCCATCCCCGGGAAATCAGATATGTAATAATCATATGCTGGAATCATTTTTAAATGGTTTTATTATTTTTAAACGGGGAAAAAAGGAACCAAAACCAGGGGAATCCGGGGATTCAAATTTTATGATAAACGACGACCGGAATGTGAACAACGTTTTTCTTAAAAAGGTTAAAATAGCACTGGCTTTTACCGGCGATGATATGCTTGCAGTTTTTAAAGCCGGAGGAGCGGAACTGTCAAACGGGGAATTAAGTGCTCTGTTAAGAAGAGAAGGCCAGCGCAATTACAAGGTCTGCGGGGATCGTTATGTCAGAGTTTTCTTAAAGGGGCTTGCAGAGCGATGCAGGAAGAAATAACAGGATCATTTAAGTGCCAGCTTTTGTTTGAAGGGGTAAAGAGCCATGGTGACGTTAAAGGAAATTGCAAAAAGATGTGATGTATCCGTATCGACGGTATCCAACATTTTAAATGGGGTACCAAAAGTGAGCGAGGAGACCAGGCAGAAGGTATTACAGGTAATAAGGGAAACCGGTTATCAGCCCAATTATATAGCCCAGGGACTGCGTAAGAAAAAGACTAAATTAATCGGAATTATTGCCGAGGATATTTCACTTTTTTCCACTCCCATAATTATTGAAAGCATTATGTCTTATTGTGAAACCAAAAATTACAGAACAATTATGGTGAATCTCCGTTTGTATGCCAGATGGAATGAACAATGGTATCATGATGAAGAGGAATATGATTCTGTCTTAAATCCGGCAATTCAGGAACTCCTGTCAATTAAAGTAGACGGGATCATCTATGTACCTGGCCATGCCAGAAATATGCGCTGTTTTGGCGAGGATTTTAAAATACCCGCAGTCATGACATACGGCTATACCCATACGCCTGAGTTCCCTTCCGTTGTCATCGATGATGAGAAGGGCGGATATGATATGACGGAATATCTTCTGAAAATGGGACACAGACGGATTGGCATTATCGGAGGCAGGAAAGACAACATCCATATGGATAAACGGCTTCTCGGGTATCAGAGAGCTTTGTTTGACAGGCAGATCTTTTACAATCCGGACCTGGTATGTTATGGAAACTGGGATCGGGAATGCGGTTATGAAGGTGCAAAAATACTGATAAAAAAGAATGTTACGGCGATCTTCTGTTTATCGGATGTGATTGCAGGGGGAGTTTATGATTATCTGGAAGAGAATGAACTGGAGGCCCCGGAGGATATCTCCGTGGTGGGATTTGACGATCAGGTGATTGCACAGTATTTCCGGCCTTCGCTGACCACTGCAGCACTCCCTTTAAAAGAGATTGGAAAAAAGGCGGCAGAGTTACTGATCCGGTCATTAGACGGGGACGAAGAACAGACAGAAAACCAGTCTGGTGAAGTTGCACTGCCATGTTCCGTTATTATCAGAAAATCAGTAAAAAAATTATTGTAGTAAAAATACAGGGATAAATTCAAAAACAGATGCGGAGATTGTCAAACCGTATCTGTTTTTGAATTTATCCCTGTTACTTTGTAAAACGAATGGTTGTGTAAAACGATTTATACATAAACAAAAAGAAAAAAACATAGTAATAAAGTATAATATTAAAGAATAAAACTTGTTTAAAATATACAAATGATACAATTTAAACCTGATATTTATTGACTATATTCACATACTGGAATATAATTCCAATTAATAGGTAAAACGATTTACAAAAGGGGATACGTATCCTTAAAATGTCGTGAAACTGTAAGAACAGGAAAGGATGGTTTTCATGAGAATGTTTACTGACAGGAAAAAGGCAAGGGCATTCAGAGAGTTTATGTATGTGTTACCATTTCTGCTTTTAGTTGCTGTGTTTTCGTATTATCCGCTATACGGCTGGGTCTATGCATTTTTTGATTATAAGCCGCCGTTTCCGCTTCGCATGGATCAGTTCGTGGGGCTCAAATGGTTTTCGTCACTCTTTACCAATGATGTGAAGTTAAAGCAGCTGCTGGCCGTTTTAAGAAATACCTTTGCGATCAGCGGGCTCAGCCTGATATTTTCCTGGTTTCCCATGATTTTTGCGGTCTTTTTAAATGAAATCAAATGGAAGCCATTTAAAGTTTTTGTACAGACCGCCACTACATTACCGAATTTCATCAGCTGGGTTCTGGTGTATTCCATAGCATACTGCGTATTCTGCAGTACCGGTGTGGTAAACAGTTTACTAATGAATCTGGGAATTATAAATACTCCCCAGCTTTATCTCCAGTCTGCAAATCATATATGGTTTAAAATGTGGCTGTGGCTTACATGGAAGAATGCCGGCTGGGCTGCGATTATGTATATAGCGGCCATATCCGGAATCGATGAACAGCTCAAAGAAGCAGCCAGAGTGGATGGGGCCACACGAATGCAGGTGATCAGGCATATCACAATCCCTGGTTTGATTCCCACATTTTTTGTGCTGGTGATGCTCAATCTCGCTAATTTCCTGACAAACGGAATGGAGCAGTACTTCGTTTTTCAGAATGCTTTCAATAAGGATTATATTCAGGTATTGGATTTGTATGTTTACAACATCGCAATGGGTAGCGGGGGATATTCCCTGTCAACTGCCATCAGTATGTTTAAGAGTATCGTAAGCGTATTGCTGTTATGTGCGACAAACCAGATATCCAAAATGGTCAGAGGGGAAGGGTTTGTATAATGAGGCAGAAAGGGGAAGCAATGAGAGATAATGTGAATAAGCATAAAAGAAAACAAAGCTTTGAAGATTATGTGATTGATACAATTACCTGTATTGTCTATTTATTTTTTACATTCATTTGCGTTTATCCGTTCTACTACATATTCATTAATACCATCAGTGCCAATGATTTAAGCGAAAGAGGGAAAATTCTTCTATGGCCCGTTGGAATCCATTTTAACAATTATGCTTCCGTTCTTAAGATTCCCGGACTGTTTTCAGCTCTTAAGATCTCTGTTGCCAGGACGGTGATCGGGACAGTGGTCACTGTATTTATCGCTGCTTTTCTTGGATATATGTTTACAAAGGAATCCATGTGGAAGAGGAAATTCTGGTATCGTTTTGTGGTGGCGACCATGTATTTTAATGCAGGTATTATTCCCTGGTACATCACAATGCGGAATCTTCATCTGACCAATAATTTCTGGGGATATATTTTGCCGGTTGCGGTATCTCCCTTTTATATTGTTCTGTGCAAGACGTTCGTTGAGTCCATTCCGGGGGAATTGCAGGATGCGGCGGAAATTGACGGGGCCGGTACTCTTAAGATATTCTTTCAGATTATTACTCCTTTAATTAAACCAATCCTTGCCACAGTCGCAATCTTTACGGCTGTAGCGCAATGGAATGCGTTTCAGGATACGCTGCTTCTGGTAACGGATAACCGGCTGTACACTCTGCAGTTTACCCTTTATCAGTACATCAATCAGGCAAGTTCTTTAAAATCACTTGCCAATAGCAGCACCTCCTCAGCACAGATGGCGGCAAGTCTGGCACATTCCCAGACGGCGACCTCCATCCGTATGACCGTTACGATAGTAGTTGTGGCACCGATCATATTGATTTACCCCATATTCCAGAGATTTTTCGTAAAAGGGATCATGATTGGTGCTGTGAAAGGATAATAACAATTGCATAGAAAAGAAGGGAGCAGTGTATGAGAGTAAAAAGGAGAGTTTTTAAGGTGCTGTCAGCAGCTATGGCGGCAGTTATGGTGGCAGGATGCGCAAGTCCTGCGGCAACCAAAGCGACAACAGCGGCAACAGCCGCCGGTACAGGAAACTATGACGAACCGATGACATATGATATTTATGATGTTGCGGCAAATTATCAGGGGACTCAGGCCGGGTGGTTTGCAAAGGTGGTGAAGGATAAGTTTAACATTGAACTGAACATGATTTCGCCGCAGGTTGCCGGGAACGGGATTTACCAGACCCGCTGCAGTACAGGAAATTTAGGAGATATCGTGCTGCTGGAGCGCACGGATTTTACGGACTGTGTAAAAGCAGGTTTAATTAAGGATATCACGGATGATATCAAAAATTACCCCAATTTAATGACCTATCAGGATCAGATTACCGTATTAAATAAGGCTTTGCCAGAAAATAAGGATGGAAAAATCTATGGAATTCCATGCCAGATGACCAATACTTCACCCACCGCATACTCTCAGGATGTAATTAAGTCCAGTCCGCTTTTAAGATGGGATCTCTACTCGGAGCTGGGTTGCCCGGATATCAAGAATACGGATGATCTGTTAGATGTTCTGGAAAAAATGATGAAGGCACACCCCACCAACAAAGCCGGTGATCCGGCTTACCCCCTGTCTTTGTGGTCTGACTGGGATGGCGGAGACGGAATGTTAGGCATAGCCAATGTCACACAGCTGACAACCTGGTATGGGGAAATAATCAAGGGCTCCAATATTTTAAAGCCGGATAACACATTTATTCCCGTAAACAGCAAAGATGGTGCTTATTATAAGATGCTTCATTTCTTAAATGATGCAAACAGAAGAGGAATTGTAGATCCTGATTCCGGTACCCAGGACTGGAATACGGCCTGCGATAAGATGAAGACCGGCAGAGTGTACTTAATGTGGTATAACTGGCAGGTGGGTTTCTGGAATACACAGGATCGGTTAAAGGATGGCACAGCATTTATTTATACGCCGGTTAAGGATCAGATCTATTATGCAGATGCAGATACCTATTATGGCAGCGGACGTGTTTTTGCCGTCGGTTCTCAGGTAGATGGTGCAAAATATAAGAGAATTATGGATTTTTTGGATTGGTATGCAAGTCCCGAGGGCTTGACCTATCAGCACATCGGATTAAAAGGATTTAACTATACCGTAGGCAGTGACGGAAAATATACATATATCAACGACAATGCTTTAATGGATAATGTCACTGTACCGGATGAATTTGGCGGCGGCGGATTCAATGACGGGAATAATGCAATCAATCAATGGATGCTGGATGCCATCAGTACAGATCCGGATACAGGAGAACCCTATAACAAAGATTATTGGAGCACTTATAAGGCAGCCACAATGACACAGATGAAAAAAGACTGGGCGGCGAAGTTCGGTGCAGCGGAACCAGTCGATTATATGAAGAAGAATAACATCCTGTTAATCAGCCCCAATGTAAGCGTATCCCTTCCCAGCGATCCGGCGGATATATCCATAATCCGCAATCAGTGCAGCGATCTGTTCAGTGATTATTCCTGGAGAATGATTTATGCTAAAGATGATGCAGAGTTTGATTCCCTGTGGAGTGAGATGTGTACACAGATGGATGGAATGGGCTTTCAGGAGCTGTCCAAATTTGACAAGGAAAAGTACCAGATTGAGCTGGATGCCAAACTGGCTGTAAAACAATAGAAAAAGGACTTACAGGAGAGGGAAAATCATGGATATAACGTCAATACTTCCGGAGGGCAGAAGCTTCGCATTCTGGGAGCAGGAACAAAGATATGAGCAGGAACTGCATGTCGACTGCAATCAGGGGGGAGCGCCGGGAGAGCGTGACGGAAGTATCCAAAAGCCCTTTCAGACGATTAATGAAGCAGCTGCAGCTGCAGTTCCGGGAACCAGGGTATGGATCCATGGCGGTGTGTACAGGGAGTGTGTACGCCCTGCCATGGGCGGTACCGGTCCGGATCAGATGATCTGCTATGAAGCCTGGCAGAAGGAACCGGTATGTATTAAAGCTTCTGTTGAGGTGAAAAATTTTACTCCCAGCCAGGGCTGGAGACTGAACCATTTTTCCTCTGACGCTTTATCGGAAGGAATTTCTATCTGGGAATTGAAACTGAACCCGGAAGATTTTAAAGGGTATAATCCATTCTGCGCAGTAAATATTCTTCATGACAGATTGTTTCTGGAATACGATAAAACCGATATGACCACGTATTTAAACAGACGGGGAATGGTATTTAGCGACGGAAAGCCTCTGGTGCAGGTGTCGCTTTATCAACAGCTGGGCACACAGGAGAATACGTATTGGGTGGAAGCCAATGGCCAGACTGTCCATTTTCGGTTAAGAGGTGATGATGACCCGGGAAAACATCTTATTGAGGTTACATGCCGGGAACAATGCTTTGCACCGGAGATTCCCTTTTTATCCTATATAAAAGTAAAGGGGATCACCTGTGCACATGCGGCCACCGGTGCGCCGGTTCCCCAGAGAGGTTCCATCTCCTGTTACAGGGGCCATCACTGGATTATTGAAGACTGTGAAGTGGATTGGGCAAATGGTGTGGGTATTGATATTGGGAACGAATGCTGGCATCACTGCGTGCCGGAGGATCAGATCATCGGAAACACCATAATCCGCCGCTGCCGGATTAAGAATGCAGGAGTATGCGGCATAGCTGGATTATTTGCCCAGGATCTTTTAATAGAAGACAATCTGATCGAGGGCACAGGCTGGCAGCGGATGGAACTGTCCTGGGAAGCCGGAGGCATGAAAATACATAATTGCAGAAACAGTCTGATCAGAAGAAACATTTTCACTAAGACATTCCGGGCTGACCATTTGTGGCTGGACTGCAGCAATGAAAATAACCGGATTACACAGAATCTGTTTTTGGACGGAATAGAACAGCGGGAAGCTGTTTTCATTGAATGCACCAGAGATGGTATTAATTTAATCGATAATAATATTTTCTGGAATGTGGAAGGCAGATTTGATGCAGGAAGTGTCCCGAAGGAGACTGGTTCTTCCGGATGGTATAAGATGGAAGAGGACGGAATTGTAAATGGATATGCAATTTATGCCGAAGGAACCGACCATTTATACATCGCCAATAATTTAATCGCAAAATGCAGAAGTGCCGGATATTTTGCAAAGCCGGTTGCATTTCGCATGCATGGAAATCTCAGGGGAGGTACATCAAGAGATGCCCGCTTCATGAACAATATATTTTATGAATGCGGGGAAGCAGCAATCAAAATGCCCACTGAGAAAAACCAGGCAGAAGGCAATCTTTACGTTTCCATGAACGGGGGGTATTTGAGAATTCTATATCCGGCTCCCCCTTGCTGCCTTGATCTTCCTGCATGGCAGGAATTTTATGGATTTGATAAAGAGGGGCAGGAGGGAGTCTTTCAGATTGATCTGGATACGGAGCAGTATACGCTTAAGTTCCGTTCTTTGGATCAATATCCATGGGATACGATGAGAGGAAGAGAACGGCATCATTACGTGATGAAGCCGGAGGATATTAAAACGGTAAAGAAAGATCTGCTGGTTTCCAGTGATTTCTTCGGAACGCTTCTTGGAAGCGATCATTGCAAGCCTGGGCCGTTTGAAGAACTGGTATCCGGCAGAGTCTATCATATTGATCCAAGAAAAATGTAAAGCCAGGAAGGGAGGCTATCATGATTCGTATAGTAAAAACGGAAAATGGTCTGGTGAGAGGAATTGAGGCAGCCGATCCCAGAATTACTGCATTTAAGGGAATTCCATTTGCAGCACCGCCTGTGGGGGAAAACAGATGGCGTGAGCCGAAACCATGTGAAAACTGGGATGGAGTTCGTGACTGTTACCGGTTTGGTCCCATATCCATGCAGGGAGTGCCGGGGCTGGGAGATAATATCTATGACAGGGAATGGCATGTGGACCCGGAGATAGCAATGAGTGAGGACTGCCTTTATTTAAATGTCTGGACAGGAGCAAAGAAGGCGGATGAAAAACGCCCTGTTCTGGTATGGTATTTTGGAGGCGGGCTGCAATGCGGATATACCGCTGAAATGGAATTTGACGGAGAAAGACTGGCACGAAGAGGGATCATTGTGGTTTCTGTCAATTACCGGGTGAATTTGTTTGGCTTCCTTTCACATCCGGAGCTGACCGCCAGTCAGCCGGATGCTCCGGCCAATTTCGGTCATCTGGACCAGCTTGCGGGTTTGAAATGGGTGATCAGAAACATTGAAGCATTTGGCGGTGATCCGCAAAATATAACCATAGCAGGACAGTCCGCAGGCGGCGGCAGTGTTATGACGCATCTGACTACTAAAAGAAGTGAAGGCCTGTTTCAAAAAGCAATCGTGTTAAGCGGAGTTTTCTGCCGCCCATACGACAAGAATCCGGATCCGTTCAGCCACACACTGGCTGATGCAGAAAAAACAGGCGAAAAGTTCTTTGAATTTATCGGAGCAAAGGACCTTACCCAGGCCAGAGCAATGGACGGGAAGCTGCTGCATGAAAAATATGAGCAGTTTGGCGGATTCATGGGAACTGTTATTGATGAAAAATTCTGTTTTGGAAATTCTTTTCAGCTCTTTATGGAAAATAAAAGAGCCATGGTTCCCGTAATGGGGGGGAATACCTCAGATGAATTTTTTGATTCCATCCATGCAGATTCCCATGAGGAACTGAAGGAAAAGGTAAAGACGCTCTTTCCCGGACAGGAGGAGGAGTTTCTCCGGCTGCTGGGAAACGAATTACGGGATACAGATGGGAATGCCGGTTCCGTAAGCAGCATAGAGTTTGCTGTAAGAGGATTGTTTCACGAAAATGCCCGGCAAAACAACCCGGTTAATTGCTATTACTATACCTTTGATGCGGATATTCCCGGCTGGGATCATCCGGGGAACTTTCATTCCGTGGATTTATGGTTCTTTTTTGAGACATTGGCAAAATGCTGGCGTCCGTTTGAAGGAAAGCATTACGATCTGGCGAGACAGATGGCAAATTACTGGACAAATTTTGTGAAGACAGGCGATCCAAACGGAGTAGACGCAAATGGAAATCCAATGCCGGTGTGGCATCCGTTTACGGAAGAACATCCGGACGGAATGTTGTTTTCCACAGAGAAAACTGGTATGAATCAGCAGAAGGAACAGGAACTGATGGCGTTTTTATTAAACAGTCTGAAAGAGAAATTTAAGTAACAGCAGGTGATTGCCGGAATGGAGAAAAGATGAAAAAATATGCAGTAAATCCCTATTTACCTTCATGGGAATATATCCCTGACGGAGAACCATATGTGTTTGGGGACAGAGTTTACGTATATGGTTCCCATGACCTTTTTAATGGTTATGTTTTCTGCCTGGGAGATTACGTCTGCTGGTCAGCACCGGCAGATGATCTTGGAAACTGGCGGTATGAGGGTGTGATTTATCCAAAAACCAGTGACCCTATGAACAAGGATGGGAAGATGTGTCTTTATGCACCGGATGTGGTAAGGGGGTCCGATGGAAGATATTATCTTTACTATGTCCTTGATAAGGTGCCGGTGGTATCGGTTGCAGTTTGCGACACCCCGGCAGGAAGATATGAGTTTTATGGATATGTCCGGGATAAGGACGGGGGGCGTCTGGGAGAGAGGCCGGGCGACCAGCCCCAGTTTGACCCAGGAGTTTTAAGAGAGGATAACAAAATCTATCTCTACTGCGGTTTCTGCGGTCCCCAGGATGAAACCAGAATCGGGGCCATGGTGACGGTGCTTGCAGATGACATGGTAACCATTTTAGAAGAACCGGTTGTGATTGCACCCAGTAAGCCTTATAGCGCAGGCACTGGTTTTGAAGGGCATGAGTTCTTTGAAGCACCATCTATCAGGAAAAAGGGCAGTACCTATTATTTCATCTATTCCTCTGTAGCCATGCATGAACTGTGCTATGCAGTCAGTGACAGTCCGGTGGGCGGATTCACCTATGGAGGAGTCATTGTCAGCAATTGTGATGAGGGAATTGATACTTATAAGCCAGCCGGGATGCATACGGCTTTTGCTGCCAATAATCACGGAAGTCTGGTAGAGATTCTGGGAAAATGGTATATTTTCTATCACAGGCACACCAATGGAACCTGGTTCAGCCGTCAGGGCTGCGCGGAACCTGTCTCGATTCTGGAAGATGGAACGATTCCCCAGGTGGAGATCACAACCAGCGGGATGGGAGGTCTTTTGCCAGGAAAAGGTGAATATAGCGCTTATCTGGCCTGTAATTTGTTTCAGACGGAACAAAACCCGGAAGTGCTTATTCCCAGGATCATGCAGGATGGAAGAGATGGAGATGAAGAGCCGGGATATATTGCCCATATAACAGATGGGGTTACTGCCGGATTTAAATATTTTAAATGTGAGGATATAAAACGTATAACAATTACTACGAGAGGTTATGCAGCCGGGTATTTTGAAGTGAAAAATGCATGGGACGGGGAAGTACTTGCTAAAATCCAGATACAGTATACCAATGTATGGGAGAGCTGCTCAGCTGATTTGGAGATGGAAAATGGGAAGCAGGCCATCTATCTGACTTACAGGGGTAATGGGGATGCAAGTTTATTATCCTTCTCGCTGGAGTAAATGAGTTTCATATGTTAAATGATTAAAAACTGCTGCAGGCAGGAATTACTCAACTGCAGCAGTTTTTTCTGCTGATAAGCCGTTAATACAAAACAATTGCTAATTAACAGAAATATCGGGTACAATAAGAGGAATAAAGAGACTTAACTGATTGAAAGGAGTAGCGATGAAAGCATTTAAAAAAATTTCAATTGTAACCGGTTTTTTGGTATTCTGTGTGGGTGCATCCGCTGGCTGTGGGAAAAACAGGATAAAATCACCGGATCAGACAACTGCTCCGACGAATGTGTCAGTTAGTACTGAAGTCGTAACAGCAGCAGCTTCCTCTGCTGCAGCAGAGACCACTGCTATGAGCGATTCACAAAATACAACAGAGGAAACTTTAAAGGAACTGGGGTTCATTTACAAGGAAAATACAATTACTCTTTTAGACATAACAGATGACCAAAAGATTGAAGGCATGCTTGGAAAAGCAGAAAATATTAAAACTCACACATATTCTTCTTCTGATGGATTAAACATGGACCAGCTGACAGGAAAGACAGAAAAGCAGTACCTTTATCCCGGACTTGTTATTAAAACAATTAATGCAGCGGAAGATAACAAGTTCTATATTTATCAGATTGAAATAACCAGCCCCCAATATATGACTGTGAGAAACGTTAAGGTGGGAGACAGCTTTGAAACGTTGAAAGAAACTTATCCGAAAGGCAATTTACCGGGTGGAGAAATAAGTAACGGGGAAGACGATTTCCGCATTGAGGAAAAAGATTATACAAATGTAATGAACTTTCACATAAAGAATAAGAAAGTGGCAAGTATCCAGATCTATTCTCTCATAGATTAATTAAAAGTCCCGGAAAAGAAAGGTAGAATTTATTATGAAGAAATTAGTTGCTATTATGTTAAGTGCAGTTTTGGCTTTATCATTTACCGCGTGCTCAAAACAATCAGCAAAAGTCCAGATGCCCAACCCCTTAGAAGATTGCAAAACAATAGAAGATGCAGAAAAAATCGCAGGTTTTCATGTTACAGCCCCGGATAAAATCCCGGAAGGCTATACTCAGAGCATCATACAGGCAATTAAGGACGATCTTGTACAGATTATTTATAAAGATGGTGAGAATGAAATTACATTCCGTCAGGGGAAAGACAGTGAAGGAAACGGTGACATCAGCGGTGATTATAACCAATACAAAGAAAAGAATACAATAATGACCGGAGACTTGAAAGTCTTGATCAGGGGAAATGACGGTAAAGTGAGCAATGCTGTCTGGACCAATGGGAAACATGCATTTTCAATCACGGCAAACCCGGGGGAAACCGGTCTTGATAAAAATGTTATAGTCAGTATGATCGATAGCATCAGGTAATTAAATGCATTATTGTTATGTTATGGCTGATATGAGAACTGCGTAATAGATTCACTGTTGCTTCAATGCAATACACTCACCGTATTTAACAGTTGTTTCTATTCCTTTTTTCATATTTTCAATGATACGTTCATCCATTTGAATGATTCCCCTTTTAAGAAGAATAATAATTGTTGATCCTCCAAATTCAAAATATCCTTTTTCAGCGCCGCGTTCTGTATAGATATGGTTATTGTGATTGCGAATTTTTCCGACAATGAGCGCTCCGATTTCCATTTGTATAACAGTATCAAAGTTCTTCGTATTAATAATTGTATACTCCCTGGAATTTTGAATGTATACAGGGTAAGTGTTTAAAGCTATGGGCCGCACGCAGTGAAGAATACCGGGTATGGATACCTGTTTCACTGCCAGACCATGATCTATATAGCAGTATCTATGATAATTTTGAGGAGCCAGACGAAAAATCAGACAGGTGCCATTCTGATATTCAGCGGCCAGTTTCTGATTTTGAAGTAATTGTTCGATGGAATAGCATATATTCTTAATCCGGAATGTTATTTCTGTCTGGATGGGATAAACGCTTAGGAAGCCGTCACAGGGGCTTACAAACCGGAAAGCCGCCTGCTCAATATCCTGTGGCAGAATGTTTCTCTTTCTGGTAAAAAAACTATTAAAGCTGGGATAATTCTGATATTCACAGTTTTCTGCCGGTATATGATGTTTTTTGATATATAGTGGAACCAGCCATCCGGATGCCGGTGAATTTAAATATCTGGCTGCCAGTCTGGAAAAACCAGGCTGCGTCAGCCATTTGAGAAAGCAGCGTCCCAATGCTGTTTCGTAAAGAAATCGTATGTAAAGTGATTCTTTCATCCTGGTACCTCCAGCAGCATTTTTAAAATAATTATTCCAGCAGCCATTAATCCAATTTTCCCCTTCATTTCAGGCTTTTTTATTTTAACAGGGGATATAAATAATACTGCCATAATAAACAACAGAGCTGTAAAGATACCGGGTGCCAGCCCGGGACATATTTTTTGAAGTATGTACACTACGGGAAGAATCAGAGCGACGCTTGTGACAGGAAGTCCATCATATTCACTTCGTATTTCTGTACTGGAGTTCTGGCGCTTTTCTTCCACGACGTTAAAATATGCAAGACGAATCAAAGCACACAATGTATAAGTACAGGAGGCGAGCATGTTTAATAAGCTTCCGGGAAAAATGAAATATACAAACAATGCCGGAAGGATTCCAAAGGCGATCAGATCACTCAGGGAATCTATCTGAATGCCGAATTGCTTTTCCATGTGGTTCCGCTGTTTTGTTGCGGCGATGCTGCCGTCAAACATATCACAAAGGCCGGAAATCATGAGGCATAGGATTGCCGGCTTTTGGATATTGTTTATTAAAAAAATTATCCCAAGAAATGCAATCAGCATTCCTGAATACGTCAATATAACAGTATAGTTATAAAATCCTAACAGATGTTTGTTCATAAGATTCCTTCTCCATTTCATTTATAAGATTTCTGCAAAAATCAGGCTATAGGCCAGAATGCACCAGGGTTTGGCTAAAATAATAATCCATATAAATTTTTTTGAACTTATATTGGTCAGTCCGGAAAAATAGCAGAGAAAATCATCTGGGAACAGCGGAAGGAGGATTGAGGCAAATAATAGAATGGAAAAACGCTTGCTGTCACCAAGCCTGGCTGACCAGATTTCATATTGTTTATTTGTGAATAAGGCTTTGACCAGACCGATGCCGAATTGTCGTGCCAGAAAAAAGGCAATAATGGAGCCGATGCTGATTCCAATGTAGTTATACCAAAAACCCCCGAAGGAGCCAAAGAGAAGTGCGCCGACTGCACAACCGAAAAAACCTGGAAGAACCGGAAGTACTACCTGAGCTGCCTGTAATAATATAAGTACAGCAGGAGCCATTATTCCAAATCCTTTTATATAATTCCTGAGAGAATCAAGGGAATGAAATTGTCCCTGTGCATATGCATTTATAAAGAAAAGTAAAACAACGGTCAGTAACAGTAGAAATCCCGCAGTTACTACCTTTTTTCTTTTTATTGTAAAGTCGTATTTAAAGTTATTTACCATGTTTGAAATAGTTTCCTCCTTTCCTGTGCAACTATTGTTGCATGGAAATATTAATCCATCCTGAAATAATTCTTAACAATTCTGAAGCATATCAAAAAGATGGAAAGTGAAATTTAGATCTTCAGAAAATTTAAGAATTATTTAGCAGATTTTTATGATAAAAAAAGTATAATGAAAGTGGTGGTGAAAATATGAATAGTGGAAATATTTTAATGGTGGAAGATGACTCAGATATCAGGGAAGGCGTAAGAGTATTACTGGGCAGTGAAGGATATACGGTTACGGAGGCGGAATCAGGAAACAGGGCATTGGAGATGCTTACCGAAGAGTACGACCTGATTATTCTGGATATTATGATGCCGGGGATATCCGGAATCCGGACATGCGAGGAAATACGTAAAATTTCCAATGTTCCTATCCTTTTTTTAACAGCAAAAGCCAGAGAGTCGGATAAATTGCTGGGATTAATGGCAGGTGGAGACGATTATCTGCCCAAACCATTTTCTTATGCAGAACTTTTGGGAAGAGTTAAGGCATTGCTGCGCAGGTATCATGTATATCAGGGGAAAAATTACGAAAAAACAGAAGAAGCAACTTTTGTGGAATGGAAAGGAATACGTGTTTCCATTGCTTATAATGAAGTATTAATTGAAGGGCAGAATGTGGAACTGTCAGAGATTGAATATCAGATTTTAAAACTGCTGGTGCAGTATCCCAACAAAATATTTTCAGCCGAGAATATATATGAAAGCGTGTGGAAGGAACCGTATTTTTATGGTTCCAACAATACCATTATGGTGCATATACGAAAACTGAGACTGAAAATCGAGAAAAATCCTCAGGAACCGAAACGGATTTGTACTGTGTGGGGAAAGGGGTATCGGATTGGGTAAAATTTGGATATATGCAAAAGAAAAAATGGGCTGTTTTGTTAAAAGCCTTGTTGGAGAACTGATTCTTCTGCTTTTTGCAAGCGCGGCTGTTGCATGCCTCCTTTTTTTTATACTGAATATAGTTGTGGGAGCAGGTATTAATTATTTTTTTACTACTACCTCTTATCTGGAAAAAGTAGAATTAAAAACAGTTCAGAAACTGCAGGATTATGTGATACAAAATGATCTTAGTCCTTCTGACAGCCGTAAATTGTCGGAATGGGTAAAAAATCAATCGGTGATATATCTGGAAATATATCGGAACGATACTTTGTTATATGTATCAGATCTGTTAGACGACGAGGATGATTATAATGAAATGGAAGTTCCCTACTACAGAGATAGTTATTATCAGCTCAATTTTGCGGATGGAAAAGCAGAGGTGTATCTGCAGGGTGCTTTTACTTATCGGTACCATATGTATGCACTTGTTGCGGAACTTTTAATCAGTTTTCTTGTATTTATGATATTATTTATCTTGGGAGTCAGAAAGCGGATACGTTATATCCAAAGCCTTCAGAATGAGGTTGGTATTATGCAGGGCGGTTGTCTGGAGCATCCGGTTACTGTAACAGGAGAAGATGAATTAGCAGGGCTTGCAAATGATTTAAATCAGCTTCGGCGTTCACTTATAGATAACTTTGAGAGAGAGAATGAACTCCGGCAGGCGAATCAGAATCTGATTATAGGCATTGCCCATGATTTGAGAACTCCGCTTACTGCGTTGACCATGTATGTGCAGATTCTTATGTCTGAGGTCTGTAAGGATAAAAATATGAATCAGTATTATCTTGATAAAGTTATGCTGAAAGCAGTGCAGATGAAGGAGTTATCAGACCGCCTGTTTGAATACTGTCAGGTCATGGATAAAAGCAAAGAAGAAAATCTGGAAGAAACCAGGACATTTCAAAGTGTATTCAGTGATTATTTATCTGAGATGGTATTGTTTCTGGAAAGCCAGGGATTACATACAGTGACTGAGTTGGATTGGAAGAAAACGGCTGTTGCAGTCAGAATGGATTATATAGCACGTATTATGGATAATTTAAGCATGAATCTTGTACGGTATGCCAGTCGTGAAGAGATGATCACGATCTGCACTGTTTATGAGGATAATGCAGCTGGAATAGAAATTTGTAACAGGATACGGCATCAGGATCCGCCTATGGAAACTTCGAAAATCGGCATGGAAAATGTACGTTATATGATGGAGGCAATGAATGGAGAATGCCTGGAAGAAATAGATGAAGAAATATACAGGCTTCGGCTCCTGTTTCCAAACCTGGAATAGGAGAGTAAAAAAGAGCAGTTTAGCTGTTTAAAAACATGCACATTTTTGTTCAGGAGATAAGTTCAGAATTGTTAAGATATGAATCACAAATAATTAAGGAAAGACTGTTAGAATGTGAACTATCAAAGCAAAAGAACTTTGAAAAAGCATAAAGCAGGAGGATAACAATGAAACAATTATTAACGAAAATGGCAGTTTTTATGATGGCAGCTGCAATGTCTGTATCGGTAGCAGCATGTGGTAATCAGGATAAGAAAGCGGATGGAAAACAACAGCCAGAGACAACTCTTTCTTCAAAGGTCACAAAAGAAAAGAAAAAGGCTCCGGAACAGAAGAAAGAAACAAGTGCCGCTGTAAAGAAAGCAGAGCAGGAAACAACACAGGCTGCAAAAACAGCAGACGAGAAAAAAACAACACAGGCTGTAAAAACAACAGAGCCGGCAAAAAGCACAGATAATAAAAAGACAGATAATAAAACGACAAAAAGTAAAAGCCAGGAGAGCACTACTAAAAAGAAATAAAAAAACAATTAGAAATTTAAGCAGGCAGAATTCTGATAGAGGAAGCTGCCTGTTTAAGCCGTTAAAGAGAAGTGGAGTCAAAATGAGAGAATTTGGGAAAATAATCGGATTTTGGGGAATTTTTCTCCTGTTGTTAATTCAGAGTTCTTATTTGTTTATTCCTAAAAAGAATACGGTGGAAGACGGAATGGCGGACAGAGATATACATGCAAATGGAGTCCTGGCAGAACCTTCCAATACTCTGGATGTGATTGTTGTGGGCGATAGTGAGGGATATTCAGCAATTTCCCCCATGGTGATGTGGAAAGATCATGGTATAACATCCTTTGTCTGCAGCCAGTCGGGACAGCGCTCCGTGGAAGCATATTATATGCTTAAAAAAGCATTAAAACATCAAAATCCCAAGCTGGTAATTCTGGAGACAGATTTATTCTATCACCACCGGGATGTACAGACAGAAATAAATCATGCGCTGGATAAGACGTCACAGTATTATTTCCCAGTCTTTAGATATCATGACAGGTGGAAAAAACTCACTGCCCGTGATTGGAAACAGGAGTGGGACTTTAGCCAGCGGGATTGTATGAAAGGGTTTCTTCATAGTAAAAAGGTAGCAGTTTATAAGGGCGGTGAATATATGAATCAATCTGATGGGAGAGAGCCGCTTGACCAGACAGTGACCTTCTGGACAGACAGGATCGTGAAACTGTGCCGGGAAAAACAGATCAGCCTGCTGTTAGTAGGAGTCACTGCACCAAAAAACTGGGATTACAGCCGCCATAATACAGTGAATGATTATGCCTTGAAAAATAAAGTTCCCTATCTGGATTTAAACCTTTTCACTAAGGAATTAAAGATGGACTGGAGCAGGGACAGCAGAGACGGAGGGGACCACTTAAATACCAGCGGAGCCCATAAGGTAAGCCGGTATTTAGGCAATTATCTGGCTGCACATTATGGATTGACGGATCATAGAGGTGATTTAAAGTACATTGAGTGGAACAAAGAGCTGAATCAATACCTGATCAATATATCAGATAAGGGAACATCCAGCTAATAAATCCACTTTTCAGGGGCAGCCATCCCTGACTGAAACTTCTCAAGAAATAAACCTACATGATATCCGTCTGCTACGGCATGATGAACGGTAATAGAAAGCGGCATCCATTTTCTGCCGTCTCTGTCATAAAATTTGCCGGCTTCTATAACAGGAAAATAATAGGAGCTGATGCTGGTATAAGGGACCGGTGTATAACTGGTAAATTTGATCCATGGCAGCATTCCTATCATAAAATTATTTTTGGGTGCCATATCCGGCTTAGCTAATATACCGTGGTTATCTGCATACTTATTTTGGTCACTCATGTAATTGTTATAAAAAGTATCAAAATCGGAATCATATTCCGTCCACATGCTGGACATGGTTTTGTTGTCCTGATGGAAACATGCATAAGCAGGATGCAAAACCTCATAATAACCCAGCTTTCCGTCTGATTCGGCAATTCGAAACTCATTTTGTTCCGTTATGAGCTTTGAAGCCAGGTATAAAAAAGCGGGAAAAAACTTTCTATTCTGCTTTTTTATCATATCGAAGGTATTGGTTATATCTGCCTCAATACTGATGGAATAACCGGTAGGCATCATTTTGGTAAAATAATGAAAATACTGTTTTCTGTCCCAGTTATCGAAGTCAATTGGATGAAAGGCAGTGTTTATGTCTGACATTTGCGTTCTCCTTTCTTTTATTCAGCCTCAGGCTTCCAGTACCGCGAGCCATCCGGTTCCCGGCGCAGAAGCCTTTTGTCAATCAGTTCTCTTCTGAGCAGGAAGTGATCTCCGAATGTATGCCATTCATCACAGATGGAGTTTACTTCTTTCTCAGTATAACTGCGGTCTGACCGGAATTTTTCAGCCAGATAACAAAGAGTTTCCGTTCTTAAACGGTTCTTTTGAGATAATTGCGTAATCTTTCCGGAATCATCAAGAAAGTTACTGATTTCAATGGTCCGTTCCCCCATTATTGATCTCCTTCCAGCAATTTTTCTTTCCACAGCTCCATGAGTGTGTTTATATCATCTGAAAACTGACGATCTGTCTGAGTGTCCTTTTTTTCTATTTCCTCCACTATTTCAAAGGAAAAGGCGGATGCCCCATATTGTTTCCAGGCTTTTAGCATACATATTTCAGGGCAGGAATCCGTTGTTTTTGAAAAAGTAAACCGATTCTTAGATCCCTGCATATCGAAACTGGCACGTAACCAGTATGAATCATCTCCGCTGCATTGAATGCGGTATATCCCCCCGGTAAGAACTCTGTTTTTGTATTGCTCTTTTAATACTTTTCTGTTTGAATTTTCCATTTTTCATAACCTTTCTGAAAAAGTCTGTCTGCTGTCCTTTCCACATCATTTTAGCTCCTGGCTATGGTCTTTTCAATAAACGCTTCGTAGAGTTTCCTGTTTGTTTCTAAATATAAGGATAGAATAAGAATAAAACAGGATACTAAATAAGTAATCTGCCTATGATAGAACAAGGAGTTTTTTAAAATGGCGAATATAATTAACTACGCAGAAAATGAATTATCGGATTTTAGCAGAAAACCGTTTCATTCTGTTGACAGCCTGATTCTTTCCAAATTTTCATACATTGGTCTTGCTTCTTTTGTACCTGGATTTCAGTCAGGTGCCACATTCCCAACCATTGGCTGCCTGCTGAAAGCTGAACATTTTAAAGAGATGTTTCGTGATGTCTGGGCTGAAGAAAACAGTTTAAGGCTTTTATTTGCCATGGCTGCCAGTCCGCGCTATCGTGATTTAACGCTGGGATTTTACCGGGAAGAACAGGACTGCATACTGGAAAAACAGTTTTGTGCTGTAACCGTTTTTCTGGATGAAAATACGGCTTATGTTGCATTCCGCGGAACGGATACTACTTTAGCAGGGTGGAAGGAAGACTTTAATATGGCGTTTAAATGCCCGGTGCCCTCACAGGAAGAGGCGGTCCGTTATGTAACAGAGGTTGCCTCACATTTTAAAGGAAACCTTATATTAGGCGGACATTCCAAAGGAGGTAATCTGGCTGTATATGTTTATGCGAAGCTAAACCGGCTGTTAAAGGACCGGATTGTGAAGGTCTATTCTCATGACGGACCTGGGTTTAAGGAAAATACCTTAGATCTCCCTGAACTGGAGAGCAGTCATACGATAGTGGAAAAGACAGTGCCTCAGTCATCGGTGATTGGCATGCTGCTGGAGAACCAGGAGCGCTTTTCCATCGTAAAGAGCAGCAGGACCGGCCTTTTGCAGCACGATCCTTTTTCATGGATCATAGAAGGAGATCATTTTGTAATTGTTGAACGGTTAACGAAAAGTGCCAAATACATGGATAAATCACTGCATAACTGGCTGGGAGCAGTTTCTGATGAAGAACGGGAACGTTTTGTCAATGCGCTGTATTCCGTTCTGGATACGGAAGATACACAAAACATCAGACAGATCGGATCTGAGTGGCAGAAAACCCTTCCCCTGATGATGGGGCGGGTGAGAAATCTTGATGTATATTCCAGATTTTTAATCCATAAAATGCTGAAAACCATGGCTGCATCTGCTCTTAAAAGCATAACGGAAAAGGGGGAGGATTGACAGCTGATTTAGATTAAAGTAATATGAAAACAGCAATTAAATGGGGAAGAACGACGGTCGTTTTATAAAAGGGGTAAGAAGCATGAGGTTACTGATTGTAGAGGATGAAATTCGGATCAGAGAAGGAATTCAAAAGCTTTTAGGTAAGATGAGGCAGGATTACGATATTGTGGGAGAAGCGGAAAACGGGGAAGACGGGCTTCGGATGTTAAAAGAGCTGAAGCCGGATATTGTAATAACAGATATCAGAATGCCAAAGATGGATGGCCTGGAGATGATGAGCAATGCGGTGAAAGATGGAATTACTGCGAAAGCTATCGTATTAAGTGCCTATTCGGAATTTGAATATGCCCGTCAGGCGATGAAGCTTGGAGTGACAGAATATCTGCTGAAACCCATCTCGCTCAATGATTTTTCACAGGCACTGGAACATGTAGAGCTGCAGGTGGAAAAGGACAGGCAGGAGAAGCCTGAAAAGATCGGAACGCTGGAGCAGATACTCTATGATTTCATAAACGGGCGCATGGAGATGGAAGAGGATATAAGAGCTTATTTAAAACACAGTTATCAGATGGAAGAAGCTGAGAGACTGATATTGATCTATGTATATCTGGGAAACCGGTATGAGGAAGAGAAAGATGGCGCAATGAAACAGTTACGTCATGTTTTTTCCGTGTATCCGGATCTGTCTTTCTGCATTCTGGATCTTAGATACAGAAAATCAATGGTTGTGGTTCTTTACCATTACAAGGATGCCCACGATCTGGAGCGGTGGCTGCAGCAGCAGATTCTAAAGCAGAGACCACGGCGGATGACCTTTGGCTGGACAGAGGTAACAGGAGCGGCTGAATTGAAGAGAGGGCTTGACAGTCTCAGCCCTTATATGGACTGGAATATATCCTTTGATGAGGAAATTCTCATTTCCTATCCGAAGATTACGCATGTTCAGACGGTGCCCTGCATCTATCCCATTGAGCTGGAGACGAGGATAAAAGTGACAATCTGTTCCGATAACTGGGATAAGGCAAAAGCGCTTATGGGAGAATTTCATGACAGTTTTCATGACGGTAAGATCTATGCGCCCAAAGAAATTAAGGAGTGCTATGTGCGTTTTTTGTGGGCTGTAATGGGAATTTCCAAGGAACTGGGATGTATCAACTTTGAGTCTTTAAAGCAGCAGAAGCTTTTAGAGATGATTATGGAGGCAAAGCGGAGAGAAGAACTGGCGGATGCGGCAGATTTCCTGTTTGATTATATAAAGCCCCGGGAGGAAGACAGGGAGATCACTCATCTGACAGTAAGGCGGGTGAGAAGCATGATACAGGAATTTTATCAAAGCGGGATCACACTGGATGAGATTGCCTCAAAGCTGAATGTCACACCTGAATATCTGGGAACACAATTTCATAAGGAAATGGGGCTGACCTACAGTACATACATGAAAAATTTCAGGATTAACAAAGCAAAGGAACTGCTGTGCGGGACGCATATGAAGCTGTATGAAATAGCAGCAAAGGTAGGCTATTCGGATCCGAAGTACTTCAGCAAGGTATTTAAGGAGATGACAGGACTGCTTCCGGCAGATTTCAGAAAGACTTTAAAATAGGGGAAAACGTTTAGGTTTTTCCTCCTTTTCAAGGTTTCCCGTATTTTGGGAAACAGTCATACAGTGTAAGATGATTTCAGTGGAAATAAATGAAAAGGAGGACTATTTTCAGTGAAACAAATCAAAAGCTTTTTCCGGTATGAGAATATCGGGCTGCTGTATGCGCTTCCGGCGTTTCTTTATATGCTGTTTTTTGTGGGATATCCCATTGTCAGCAATCTTATTTTAAGTCTTCAGAATGTTACGGTCAGGAATCTGGTCCGTGGATCGAGAGACTTTATTGGTTTTGATAATTACATAAAACTGATGCATGATACTGTTTTTTTAAGGGCGATGTTCAACACCCTGCTGTTTACGGTAAGCTGCCTGGTTGTCCAATTTGTCATCGGCTTTGCGCTGGCACTGCTGTTTCAAAAAGATTTTTCCTTTGCCAGACCGGTCAGAGGGCTTCTTATGATACCCTGGATGATTCCCATGACCGTGACTGCTTTGATTTTTAAGTTTATGTTTTCCACCGATGTGGGGATTATCAATTATTTCTTAAAAAGTGCAGGCCTGATCTCAGAAAATATTCAGTGGCTCACAAGTCCGGCTACTGCGATGACTGCAGTTATTATAGCAAATATCTGGATCGGAATTCCCTTTAATACAATTCTTATTTCAACAGGACTCACCACAATCCCATTGGAACTGTACGAGAGCGCTGCCATTGATGGGGCAAACGGAAGGCAGAAATTCTTTAAGATCACCCTTCCTCTCATGAGAACCACAATCGAATCACTTCTCGTTCTGGGTTTTATTTACACGTTCAAGGTTTATGATATGGTCTATGTAATGACTGGGGGCGGTCCGGTAAATTCCACCCATTTACTGTCCACTTATTCCTACAAATTGTCCTTTGAGATGTTCCAGTACAGCCTTGGCTCTTCCGCTGCCAATGTACTGCTGGTAATTTTGCTGCTTGTGGGCGTTGTGTATTTAAAAATCACGATGAAAGGGGAGAAGGAGTGATGGAGAAGGAAAGAAAAAAAGGGAAAAAGGAATTTCTGTTATGCTTTATTTCTGTAATTATCCTGTGTGTGCTGCTGTTTCCGCTGTTCTGGATCTTTGTTACCTCTCTGAAAACGGAGAAGGAAATCTTTCAGATTCCGCCCACGTTTTACCCCCATGTTTTAAATACAAAATCTTATGCGGCCCAGGTTGGCAACGGAGATTTTAATATGTTCCGGTCCTTTGCAAACAGCCTTATTATTTCTGCCGGAGCCATGGCAATTGCAGTTATTCTGGCTGTTCCGGCTTCCTATGCCGTAGCAAGATATCATTTCAAAGGGAGAAACGGAATGCTTCTGTGCTTTCTGGTGACCCAGATGCTTCCGGTTTCCGTCCTTTTGACACCTATGTTTATTATGTTTAAGGGAATGCATATATACAATACCTGGCTGTCCGCCATTTTATCCGATGCAACGCTTGGAATCCCATTTTCGGTGCTTATTTTAAAAAATTATTTTGCTTCTGTTCCAAGAGATCTGGAAGAAGCTGCCTATATTGACGGGTGCACCCGCTTTCTGGCGTTTATCAGGATTCTGCTTCCGGTTGCAAAGCCCGGAGTGGTGGTGTGCGCAATCTTTTCCTTCCTGTATGGCTGGGGAGATTTAGCCTATGGCATGACATTTATTCTGGACCAGAAGAAACGGCCGATTACAGCGGGAATCTTTAATTTCATGGGGCAGTACGGCACAAAGTGGAGTTATTTAACTGCCTTTGCCATCGTGACGATTATACCGGTTGCGCTGATCTTTTTATTTATGCAGAAGTATATTATATCGGGAATGACAAGCGGGGCAGTTAAGGGATAGAAGTTTTGGAATTGTGGGGGAGCCATATGAAAAAAGTGAGTCTGAAGAAAAAATTAATCCGCCTTTTCTGGGCGACTTCTACAATTCCAATTCTGGTATTAAGCTTTTATTATTTCTATAACATTTCAGTTACATTAAAAAAGAACACCCAGGAGCTGACCAGTGTAAGCTTAATGCAGATGGATAATAATTTAATCATCCGGCTGAAAGCATATGAGGATCTTTTGTTCCAGATTTATACCAATGATGATGTAGTGGCGTGGGTGGACCGGTTAGATCAGAAGGAGAATGCATCGGTTGCCAAGAACCAGCTCCGCAGATATTTAAGGGGACTCCTTAATACAAAAGAGTACATAAAATCTATCACAGTCATTACGCCTGAGGGGTTTAGCATTACTTACAACCAGCTGTCTGCAGCCACCTATGAAAATTCATGGATGAACAGTTTCAGCCTTTCCCAGGAGGAGCTTTATGGGGAAGTATCCTCGGATAATCAGACCCACATTTTCCCCACAGAATACGGGACCAGATTTGCAAATGAAGATTATTATCTGCTTCATCTGGCTCACCGGATTATAGACTACAAAAATTTAAACAAAGAAAACGGCATTGTGATAGTCAGTCTTGATAAAGAATTTCTTCAGAGTGTGTGCAAGGTTCAGGGGCAGGACAGGGATAAAAGTTTTAACTTCATCATTGATGAGGCGGGGCGTATCATTGCTTACCGCGAACCGGAAAAGATTGGAAAAGTTCTTTACGGAAAGGGGGCACCTTTAGAAGCCAGGGTGGAGGCTTGCAAAAAGTTTATAAGGGAAGAGGGCCTGTACGAGGAACGCTATACCTCTGTCTGGCTTTACCACGACGACACTCTGGGCTGGGATCTGGTGAATGTGATGGATCAGGGTAGCTTAATGAAAAATTTGAACAGTCAGATCTATCTGATTGTAGCCTTAAGCCTTATCCTTCTTATGGTCACTGTGTTACTGACATTTGGGGTGCTGGACCGTCTTGTTGACTCGGTGAAGATGGTGGTGGCATCCATGCAGAAAGCGAGAGAGGGAGATTTAAAAGTCCGTATAGAGACTGACAGGAAAATGCCCGTGGAAATTGAAACCATAGCAGTCCAGTTTAATGACATGCTGGAGAAGCTGGAGACGGCACTTAAAAAAGAAAAAATGGCAGGTCAGATGCAGCGCCAGGCAGAGCTAAAGGCAATGGAAGCTCAGATTAATCCCCATTTTCTCTATAACACACTGGATACCATTAACTGGATGGCAATTGATAAAGATGAATTTGATATCAGCAATGCCATTAACTCCCTGGCCACCATACTCCGGTATGCCATTGCGGACAGCAGCGGGGAGGTTTTTGTGCGGGATGAGATCGACTGGCTGAAAAAGTACATTTATTTACAGCAGTTCAGGCTGAAAAATAATTTCACCTGCAGCATCAATGTGGATCCTGATGTGATGGACCGTCGGATTCACAAACTTTTGCTACAGCCGTTTGTTGAAAACTCGATCATTCATGGCTTTGAGGGAACAAAGACCAATCACGTTCTGGAAGTGAGTATGTGCAGGGAAGGGGAAGAATTGCGGATTCTCATCCGCGACAATGGAAAAGGGATGGAGCGTCATAAACTGGAATTAATCAGAAGAGGAATTTTTGGAGAGTCGGATGCAGCGTCTCATATCGGCATGGAAAACGCTATTACCAGACTTCGGATGTACTACGGAGACGATGTGAAAATTGAGATTAACAGCACCTCAGGTATGGGAACGGAAGTTGTTTTACGAATTCCTACTTAAGAATATTTACCCTTTTTAAGATTTGTTGAGTTTTTTCCTGGTTGCATTACCGTTATAATTAAGTCGTTGAAATAAAAAATTAAAGGAGGAAAAACATGAAAAAGTTAATGACAGCCTTACTTTTTGCTGCGCTTCTTGGGGGAGCGGTGACAGGCTGCAGCTCCGGGAGCGGAGCTGTGTCAGCGACGGAAAGTGGGACTAAGACCGCTAATAGCAGTGAAAAAGCGGCGGCAACCGGAAGTGAGAAAGCTTCGGAGACGGAAAAAAGCAAGACCACTGGTGATGTGACAATCTGGTACTACTGGGAGACAGAAGGACATCAGAAAGCACTGAATCATATCATCGAAGAATTTAACGGATCACAAAGTGAGGTTAAAGTACAGGCAAAGTATGTTCCATTTGCCGATTTTAAAAAGCAGCTTTCCATCGGCGCATCTGCAGATGAACTGCCGGATCTGGTAATTCTCGACAATCCGGATCATGCTTCTTATGCGGCTATGGGAATCTTTGCAGATTTAACCGGAAGATTTGATGTTAGCACCTATTATCCAGGTCCCGTAAATTCATGTACGTTAGACGGCAAGCTGTATGGAGTTCCTTTCGGAAGCAACTGTCTGCTCCTTTTCTATAATGAGGATATGTTAAAGGCAGCCGGATGCAAGGTTCCCACCACATGGGATGAGCTGCTTACCACTGCAAAAGCCTGTACAACGGGTCAGGTTTCAGGATTTGCACATTGCAGTCTGCAAAACGAGGAGGGTACCTTTAACTTCCTGCCATGGGTATGGTCAGCAGGTGCCACAGCTTACGATCTGAATTCAGAAGGCGGAATCAAAGCACTGACCATGGTGAAAAATCTGGTTGATTCCGGCGCCATGACAAAGGAAGCAATTAACTGGACACAGGGAGACACCATGAATCAGTTCATATCCGGAAACTTAGCCATGATGATCAACGGAACCTGGCAGGTTCCTACCATGCGCCAGGAAGCGCCTGATTTAAAATGGAACGTTGCTCCGATTCCCATGGATAAAAAACAGGCCTCCGGTCTGGGCGGAGAAAACTATGCAGTGATTGCAGGAGGCAATGAGGAAGGGGCTGTTCAATTCCTCAAATATGCCACGAGCGAGGAGACCTGCCTCTATATGATGAATGCAATGGGATATATCTCTTCTGATTCTGTCATTGCAAAGAAGCAGTTTAAGGGGGATCCGGTATATGATGCATTTGTTGAGGAAATGCAGTATGCAAATGCAAGAGGACCGTTACCGGAATGGCCGGACATCTCTGATGCCATATCATTGGCATTTAATGAGGTGATGACAGATTCTAGCACACCGGAGGAAGCTGCGGCGAAGGCTCAGGCTGTCATTGATGGTATTATTAAAAAATAGAAATACATACAATAAAAAAGAAGTGGCGCCGGCTGTCAATGCCGACGTCACTTTGCAGAGTAAATCAGGAGGTGCAGTATGAATAAAGTGGAAATACGCGACAGATTTTTCAGCAGGTACAAAGAGTTAATCAGAACGGAGATGGTTCCGTATCAGTGGAAGGTTCTAAATGATGAAATTGATATCACCATTGAACGGGAGCGTAACGACGATTCCATTCCCAATGAGAAGAGCCACGTGATTGAAAATTTTCGGATTGCGGCCGGACGGAAAAAAGGAAATCACTATGGCTGGGTATTTCAGGACAGTGATCTTTATAAATGGCTGGAGGCGGTTGCTTACACCTTGCGGGAGAAGATGGATGAAGAATTAAAGCGTCTGGCCGATGATGTTGTGGACTTAATCAGTGAAGCCCAGGAAGAAGACGGATATCTGGATACATACTTCACCATTGAGGAGCCTGATCAGAAATACAAACGCCTGTGGGAGAGTCACGAGTTATACTGTGCGGGACATTTTATGGAGGCGGCAGTGGCTTACTATGAAGCAGCGGGGAATCAGAAGGTTCTTAAGACTGCATGTAAGCTGGCAGACCACATTGACTCTGTGTTTGGTGATGAGGATGGAAAAATTCATGGCTATGATGGTCATGAAGAGGTTGAAATCGGCCTTATGCGGTTATACCGGCTGACACAAAATAACAGATATCTAAAACTTGCCCGGTACTTTTTATTTGTGCGGGGGACCGACTGCGATGGTATGAATTCCAAACATCTTCCTCTGACTTATTATCAGGCTCACCTTCCTGTTTTGGAACAGGATACTGCTGAGGGACACGCGGTAAGGCTTGTTTATCTTTGCACTGCAATGGCTGATGCAGCGGGTGAGACAGGGGATGAGAAGCTTCTTTCGGCGTGCAGGCGGTTATGGAAGAGCATTGTAAACCGGCGTATGTATATTACCGGGGGAATCGGTTCCACTGTTTCCGGGGAAGCATTTACTCTGGATTACGATTTGCCCAATGATACCATGTACTGTGAGACCTGTGCTTCTGCAGGCCTGGTGTTTTTTGCATACCGCATGCTAATGGCGGAGGAGAAGGGGGAATACGGGGATGTGATGGAGCGCGCACTTTATAATACGGTACTGGGTGGTGTGGCTCTTGACGGAAAACATTTCTTTTATGTGAACCCTCTGGAGGTGGTCCCGGGTAAATCATCAAAGGATCCTTTAAAGAGCCATGTAAAATGCGTTCGTCCCCAGTGGCTTGGCTGTGCATGCTGTCCGCCCAATCTTGCAAGGCTTTTAGCCTCTGTGGAGCAGTATGTTTTTGTCCAGAAGAAAAATAAGCTTTTAGTAAATCTCTTTGTGGAATGTAAGGGAAGCTTTGTAATAGAGGATGGCATTCTGGAAATAGATCTAAAGACCGGATATCCTTGGGATGGGTGTATAGAAATAAAGCTAAATTACAGCGGAACCGCCAGTGTCTGCCTGGGAATCCGGGTGCCGTCATGGTCCGATACCTTTGGTGTGGAGATAAATCACGAAAGCGCAGCTTTTGAGACGGTAGACGGATTTATCTATATGAATCAGGTTTTCAGAGAGGATACCATACGACTGAAACTGGATATGGGAGCAAAGCGCTGGTATGCCAATCCAATGGTAGAAAACGATCTTGGAAAATTTGCAGTTTCCAGAGGTCCTCTTGTTTATTGCCTGGAAGAAGCGGATAATGGAAAGAATCTGCACCTTTTGTCAGTGGAAAAACAGGAACCGTTTGAGTATGAATTTGAGGAAACACTTCTGGGAGGCGTGGGAATTGTCACTGCTTCCGGCTGGAAGACAGAAGCGGATCGGGAAGAGGAAGGACTTTACAGAAAAAGTAATTCTGCAGAAAAGAAAGTGAAGACGAAAATCAAATGGATTCCTTATTACAGCTGGGCCAACAGGGGAGAAAACGAAATGCGTGTATGGGTCAGAGAAGATAATCTGCGTTAGAAGGAAGCACAACCACTCCCTGCCGAAATGAGAACGGCAGGGGGCGGTTGTTTCAATATCTTAAATTATTCTGTTAGTTGTTCCGGTATCCTAATCCGTTACCTCTGCGGTGATAACCCATTCCGGTTCCGCTGCATCCGCCTGCGCCACAACCTGTGCCTATACCTGCGCCGGTACCGTTTCCGTCACAGGCTGCCTGCCTCTCACGGATTGCGGCAAGCTGTGCATCTGCCTGCTCCTGGGTCAGTGTTCCATCAGCCACTTCCTCATTGAGCCTGTCTTCGTGGATATCAGCTACTGCCTGCTGGAATTCGCTTAATTTTCCTGCGTCGGCAGCCATGGATCCGTAGGTTTTTCCTGATTTGCGTTCTGCTGTTACCTCATCAATTGTTTTTCCTGTAATACCTGATACTGCTTCGGCCGGTGTCTTGTAAGCGGCAGCTGCAAATGAGGTCATGGTTGCAGCTGAAAGTGCAAGTGCAAGGGCACATCCTGTAATCACTTTTTTCTTGTTTTTCATAGTTTGTAAACTCCTTTCGGTTTGTGTTATTTTCCTTTCGGTAAGTTCATAATAACGTTTGTATATGGCACGAATGTGTCAGAAATAGTCTTTTTGTTTGTCATTTTATTTTTTGTGCCATGAAGTTGCCTTATTTCGCTGTTATATTTATAATAAAATTACAGGAGGTATTTTATATGTCTATAATGCTGATCGCGGATGACAGTCCTCAGTTATTAAATATTTTAAACAGTGCCGCCAGAAAAGAAGGCTACGATACGGTACTTGCACAGGATGGGCAGCAGGCATTAGAGGAATTTTATGATAAGAAGCCGCAGGTTGTGCTTCTTGATGTGATGATGCCAAAACTGGACGGCTTCCAGGTGTGCCGGGAAATTCGCAGACAGTCCGATGTTCCGGTCATAATGGTAACTGCAAGAGGGGAAGATTTTGAGAAGATCATGGGTCTGGATATTGGAGCGGATGATTACATTGTTAAACCATTTTCTCCAGGAGAGGTTATGGCACGGGTGAGAGCCGTGCTGCGCCGTATTGAAAAAGGTGCAGGGGAGCCAGGGAAGATACTTTCTGTTGAGAATCTCACCATAAATCTGGAAAATTACAGCGTTATGGTTGGTGACAAGCCCATACTTTTAACAAAGCGGGAGACGGACATGCTCTGGACGCTTGCAGGCGGAAGGAACCGGGCCTATACCCGTGAGATGCTTCTGGATCTATTGTGGGGATACGATTATTACGGTGATCCCCGTACGGTTGATTCCCACATGAAAAGGCTGAGAGCCAAGCTGGAAGAAGTTCCTCACCCCACTTGGGAGATTCGTACGATCCGGAATGTTGGCTATAAATTTGAGGTGCTCCCATGAATAAGAAAATAGTCTGGAAACTGGTTGCCTCTTTTGCAGCAGTGCTCCTTTTATTTACTGCAATATTAGGTACTGTATTTGTGTCCATGTTCCGGCAGCATACCATTGCAATCACCCGGTCTTCCATGGAAAAAAGAGCAGTTTCCATCGCAGAAACCCTGGCACTCTATGAGAACGGAGAAGGCGGAGCCCCGCAGTTTGGTATGGGGATGGGAATGGGGCACCACGCAATGGCAGGTTATGGGGCATATCTTCGTTTTTTGGATCAGGTAGCCATGGCAACGGTGTGGATTGTAGATGATGAGCGAAATCTCATATCTGCCAGTCATGACGGGGTTACTTCCGGGGAGGAACTGCCTGAGAATGCGGAGAAAATCATCAGCAGGGTTTTAGAAGGTGAAATTACCTACGGAGAAGAATTTTCCGGGTTATTAAATGCACCGACTCTGACCGTTGGCGTGCCTATCCGTACAGCAGACGGGATTTCGGGTGCTGTTCTTCTTCACTCCCCGGTCAGCGGAGTAAATGAAGCTGTACTACAGGGATTGTCCGCTCTGGGAGCAGGAGCTGTGATAGCTCTGGTTCTTGCAGGTATGGCGGCAGTGTGGCTGTCTTACCGCTTTACCAATCCCCTGCGACGCATGAATCATGCGGCACGCTGTCTTGCCGACGGTGATTATATGGCTAAAACCGGTGTTGCACAGGCCGATGAGATCGGTCAGCTTGCCCAAACCATTGATTTGCTTTCCGAACGTCTGACTGAGGCCAGAAAGCAGCAGGCGGCCCTGGATAAGATGAAACAGGATTTTGTAGCAAATGTCTCTCACGAGCTTCGTACACCGGTGGCGGTTTTACGGGGGTCTCTGGAGGTGCTTTGGGATGGGACCATCAATACTCCCGAAGAAATAAAGGAATACTATGATCAGATGTTAGGAGAAAGCAGACATTTAGAGCGGCTGGTAAATGATCTGCTGGATTTGTCCCGCCTTCAGGATGACCAGTTTACCCTTGACATGGGAGAAGTAAATCTCTGCGACGTAATCCGGGATACACAAAGAGCAATCCGCCGTTCTGTAAAGGAGAAAGAGCTTCAGCTTCTGGTAAATTGTCCGGGAGAGGAGTGCGTTGTGAATGGAGATTACGGGCGACTCCGCCAGCTTGTTTTAATTCTCCTTGATAATGCTGTTAAGTTTTCCGCACAAAAGGGAGTTGTGGAACTTACGCTTACAAAGCAGGGAGAAGGCTGCCTGATTACTGTCACTAATAGCGGTGAAGAGATTAAACCCGAAACAATACCATATATTTTTGACCGTTTTTATAAAATAAACAGCCCTCAGAACCGTTCTGGCACCGGGCTGGGGCTAGCCATTGCAAAGCAGATTGCTGACAGGCATACTGCTCATATCAGTGTGGAAAGCAGTAAGGGAAAAACCAGTTTCTTTGTTAGATTTAAAGGTAATGTGATTTAAAACCATATCGCTTTAATAATAAGGAGTGCTGTCAGCAGCCATATGAATATTACTGGCAGGGCATGCTGATCAAAGTTTCAAATATCAGCATGTTTTCCTCTGCTATCAGCTGATGCTGTGTGAATTTGCTTTTATTCTTTTATATTCCAAATAGGTTAATGCGATCATGACAGCGTCAAAGATAGAAAGTATTATTAGAAAAACTGACTGAGTAAACGTATAGCGGTATAGCTGATAAGCTATAAACAGAATTAAGGAGACGATGGTAAGAGGATATGCCCATAAGTTTTTAAACAATAGCAAAAGAATCAGAATGCACTTTATCATTCCATGGGATATCAGGTAAAATACGGCAAAATGCTGGGTACTGATTGAAAAGCTGCTGCTTAAGCTTATCAGGAAATTCGCCACCCAATCCTTTGGATCTTCCGATAATTCATGCTGAGTCAAAAAACGCGTCAGCCAATTCAGCCTGTTCGGGTTTAAGAATAGCAGGAATACTCCGCCAATGATTTCCATCAGGGCGTGAATGCCCTTTAAAAGCAGCCCTATTTCAAAACTCACATGAATGATGTTATTTTTATAAATATCATTTTTCATCTATTATCTTCCCCATTTTTCAATTATTTTTTTATATAATGAATTATTATTATCTAATATAACTGAAATTATCATGTTGATAATATACCAATAACTCCGCATTAAAAAGAAATATATCATAAAGTAATATATATGTATTAAATCAGCATACAATTGTTGTAACGATATAAAAGGGCATATTATGGATCAAATAAAAAAATATGGAATTATTACAAAAAATATAATTTTAATCATAACTTTCAGCCTATTAACTATTTCCATATTTAATAGTATATATAAAATCCATGAGGTCTCTTCTGTACAACCGATTGATGGGATTTTAGTTCCGATCATAATGTATCATCAAGTAAAAGATAGTGGTTTTGGCAATGATGTTATTAGTCCTAATGAATTTGAAAGTGATTTAAAGTATTTAGAAGAAAATCATTACAATCCTATAACAATGACACAATTAATAGATTATGTTTATAATAAAAAGGATTTACCCCAGAATCCAGTCATTCTATCTTTTGATGACGGGTATCTTAGTACCTATTTAAATGTTTATCCTCTGCTAAAAGAATATAATATGAAAATAGTTTTATCTATAATTGGGAAAAGTGTCGATGATTTTTCGAAGGTATGTGATGAAAATATTGAATATTCTCACCTTACATGGAATGAAGTAAAAGAAATGCAGCAATCTGGATTGGTTGAAATACAAAACCACTCCTATAATTTACATAAAATTTCAAAAGTGCGCTATGGATGCAGTCAAATGGCTAATGAATCATTGGAGCACTATGAAGAATTTTTATCAAATGATATAAAGATGCTGCAGGAAGAAATTACGGCTATGACAGGTAATAGTCCAAATACATTTACCTATCCATTTGGCAGATATAACGAAAAATTAGAAACTATCATTAAAAAACTCGGCTTTAAAGCGACCTTAACCTGTAAATTTGGTGTAAATGTTATAAATAATGATCCCGACACTTTATACTGTCTAAAGAGAATACGTCGAGCCCATAATCATAGTATTAAAAAAATGTTAAAAGAAGGAATGGCCACGGTGAAACATAATAAATAAGCCCTTTTTATCTTAACCTGCCTAAGATTTCTTTCACCAATTCGAATTCAAATTCCGTTATACGCAGTCGGGTAATATCATATGGACTTGCTATAAAGCAGTTTTTATAATATGATGAATTTACAGGAGTACAGGTGTTAAAATTCATGTGAATTTGAAAGGAGAAGGTACTATGAATGGGGAAAGCAGAAGGCAGGAGGAAACAATGATTTCTTCCTTCGATGGCACAAAACTGAGATTTAGAAAAGATGCAGTGGAGAATCCAAAAGCGCTGATCGTCATTGCTCATGGCTTGTGTGAGCATTTAAACCGGTACGATTACTTTACGGAAAAGCTTAACGAGAATGGATACAGCGTCTACCGGTATGACCAGAGGGGGCATGGGAAATCAGAAGGGAAAAAAGTTTATTTTAAAGATTTTAATGAGATGCCTGACGATCTGGGGCAGATCCTTGCTCTTGCCAGAGAGGAGAGCAGCGGGAAAAAGGTTTTTCTCTTCGGACACAGCATGGGCGGGGAGACAGTAACACTGTTCGGTGCAAAGAATCCGGGAATGGCGGATGGAATTATTACTTCTGGTGCGCTGACCCATTACAATCACCCGGTTATGGGAGATCAGTTCCCCATTGAGGCACCGGATGATACCTATCTGCCGAATCAGCTTGGTGACGGAGTATGCAGCGATAAAAAGGTGATTGAAGCATATGTTTCGGATCCTCTGGTGGAAAAGGAGATCAGCACTGGGTTAATTAATCAGATTTACGAAGGTGTGCAGTGGCTGAAAGCCAATATAAAGAGCTTCTCCGATCCGGTCCTGATTCTTCATGGAGCTGATGACGGCCTGGTTGCTGCAAAAGATTCCCTGGATCTCTTTGAAGAAATAAGCTCTAAGGATAAGAGCCTGCATGTCTATGCAAACCTGTTTCATGAGATCTTAAACGAGCCGTGCAGAGATGAGATTATTGCGGATATTTTACTGTGGCTTGGAAAACATATCTGATGGATTTGAATATATATTTATAAGAAAAGGCACTCTGCGTTTTAAATTGGCAGGGTGCCTTAAAGCTTATAGGGAAAGTAATTGCACATTGAAATGGTATATGTTACCATAGAGTTTGGAACAATCGTGTTACAGGGTGTGTTGACCTCATTCTCTATTGGAATGGGGGTGATGCTTATGAAGTTTGACATTAAGGATTTAATGACCTTTGGTCTTTTTCTTCTGGCGTTACTTACATTCGTTTTTACGTTTTGTAAGTAGTAATACATAGCAAAAACCACCCTGGTTAAACTTGGCAGTTACGGGGTGGATATGCTACTCATGTAATGGTCAACCACCTTGTGGACGGTTGTTCCTTTTATAATTCTAGAATATCATTACTATTTGTTTCTGTCAAGACTAAGTTAAAATCTAAACAGCCGGAGTGGAAGATCGGAAGAATTAATTAATACTCCTTCCTGCCCTATTTATCCAGTATCATATTCTTCTTCCTGTAATTGCTGGGTGAGATTCCATAATACTGCTTAAATGCATAGGAAAAGTGCTGAATGGAAGAGTAATTCAACCGGTCGGAAATTTCCGATATATTAATGGCAGCGTCATTTAAATAGATCTTTGCCATAGACATCTTTGCTTCTGTTTTTTTCTGCTGAAAGGTCTTGCCGTAATAATCCTTCAAAAACCGCTCGGTCTGGCGTACGCT
Source organism: Lacrimispora sp. 38-1 (assembly GCF_049890855.1). Taxonomy (NCBI): domain Bacteria; kingdom Bacillati; phylum Bacillota; class Clostridia; order Lachnospirales; family Lachnospiraceae; genus Lacrimispora; species Lacrimispora sp. 38-1. The sequence goes on from NZ_JBANEW010000043.1 coordinate 188,387, forward strand.
TAAGCCAAGCCGTTCCGCCAGATGCTCCAGGGTAATAGTCTCGTATTCATAGAGAAAGCATTCTTCCACAATGATATACTTGCTGTCTACCAGATTGGAAGGTGAAAAATGAACCTTTGACTGGGCTTTATATTCATAGTTTCGTACAATTTTAACTACACATTGCTGGAGAAGAGCCTCCACCAGAATCATGTATCCCGTATACCTATGTTCCAGCTCAAAAAAGATCTGCTGCATCAGCGGATACAGCTCCTGGGTATCCTGTCCAAACCAGAAATGGGTTTTTTCGAATTTAAAATCCACCGTATCCGCCTCAGGCTGTGTATGGGCACTGTTTTTTTGCAATTTGAAATAAATACAGTACTCCGCCATAGGATCATTCTTGAAAGGAATCTGTTCATGCTCCACGTGCGGACCTGTCATGTACAGGGTATTGGGTGTAATATTATAAATCTGATCATCGATATTTACTTTCCCATGACCATAAGGAATATAGTGGATTTCATAACTGTTATTCCCGTGGCTGTGTCTTGGCATGGAACGAAGAAACCGCTCAAATACAATGTTTAAGACCAGAAATGTGGTATCGTCGATCACTATTTTTATATTTAAATCTTTATATCCCGTCCTCATGATTTCCCCCTCTGTTTTCCTTCTCTTATCTTACTTTATCAGCATTATTTCTACAAGTCAAGGAATGTTCGATAACACGACATACAGACGCGCCTTCTGTCTGGTTCCCCTCTAATTTTCCTCAGCTGAACCGGTATAATGGTAAGTGTAAAGAATCAAATGACCGTAACAATGTAAGGAGGAAAATAATATGTCACTGGTTACATCGGAACAAATGCTTTTGGATGCTCAAAAAGGCGGGTACGCCATAGGAGCTTTTAATGTTGAAAATATGGAAATGCTGAAGGCTGTGGTGGCTGCAGCCGAAGAACTTCGGGCACCGGTTATGCTTCAGACCACACCGTCAACGGTTAAATACGGAACACTGGAAACATACTATGCCATGGCAGCAGCAGAGGCTGAGAAAGCAACCGTACCGGTATGCCTTCACTTAGATCACGGCAACAGCTACGAGCTTGTTCTCCAGGCAATCCGCGCTGGATATACATCAGTCATGATTGATGGTTCCCACGAAGACTTTGAGAGCAACATCGCTTTGACCAAACGGGCTGCTGATGCTGCCAGAGCCTGCAACATCACAGTGGAAGGCGAGCTTGGAAAGGTTGGAGGCAAGGAGGATGATCTGGAGGCAGAAGCGGACAACAACACAGATCCCATGCAGGCAAAGGAATTCGTGGAACGGACAGGGGTTCATTCCCTCGCAATTGGAATCGGAACCGCTCACGGATTTTATGCAACAACCCCGGTTTTAGACAAAGAGCGGATCGGTGAAGTCAAAAAGCTGGTGTCAGTGCCGCTGGTTCTTCACGGTGCCTCCGGTTTAAGCGACGAAGATGTGAGAGAATGTGTCAGCAGAGGAATGTGTAAGGTAAACTTCGCCACAGAATTAAGAGTGGCCTATACCGATGCAGGGAAAAAGCTTTTAAAAGAGAATCCGGATACCTTTGATCCCAAGAAATTAGGCATGGTTGGAATGGAAGCAGTGAAGCAGTTTGTTAAGAACCGTATTCTGGTCTGCGGATGTGACCATAAAGCGGACTGATTTTATCAGGAGGAAAACATGAAACCTTATTTATTAGGGATTGACGTAGGCACCAGCGCCTGTAAGATCGCCGTTTTCGATAGAAATGGAACCGTTTTAGAGGCTGCAACCGGGGAGTATGAGGTTTACTATCCCCAGACTGGCTGGGCAGAGCAGGATCCGGATGAGTGGTGGCGGGTGATCTGCAACACGATGAAATACATATTTTCCAAATCACAGATAAAGCCGGAAGAAATCGCAGGAATCGGAATCGACGGACAGAGCTGGTCAGCCATAGCAGTCGACAAAGAGGGCAGTGTGTTAACCAACACGCCCATCTGGATGGATACCAGGGCCGATGACATTTGCAGGGAACTGAGTGAGAAAGTGGGAGAACAGCGGATATTTGAAGTGGCAGGCAATTCCCTGCAGCCTTCCTACAGCACTGCGAAAATCATCTGGTACCAGAGAAATATGCCAGAGGTATATGAAAATATATACAAGATACTGCAGTCGAACAGCTACATTGCCTATAAACTCACCGGTCAGATGACTCAGGATCTTTCCCAGGGATATGGTTTTCACTGCTTTGACATGCATACCGGAACCTGGGATCAGGCGATGTGCGAGGCTCTTGGCATTCCAGCGCAGATTCTTCCGGAAATTCACCCCTGCCATGAGGTGATTGGCACAGTGACGAAAGCTGCTGCAGCCCAGTCCGGACTGGCAGAGGGAACCCCTGTGGTAGCCGGTGGTCTTGACGCAGCCTGCGGTACCCTTGGAGCCGGAGTGATCCATGCCGGGGAAACCCAGGAACAGGGAGGTCAGGCCGGCGGAATGAGTATCTGCATCGACAGCTATAAAGCAGATCCAAGGCTGATTTTAAGCTGCCATGTTGTACCCGGAAAGTGGCTTTTACAGGGAGGCACAACCGGAGGCGGCGGAGCCATGCGGTGGCTGGAGAAGGAGTTTGGCGCATTTGAAAGAGAAGAAGGCAGAAGAACCGGGAAAAGCTCCCTGGATCTATTCAATGAAGCTGCCGGAAGCGTCCCGCCAGGCAGTGACGGGCTGATCTTCCTTCCTTATATGGCAGGGGAGCGCTCCCCATTATGGAATCCCTATGCAAAAGGCGTTTATTACGGAATGGATTTTGGAAAGACCAAAGGCCATTTCATACGCGCGGCCATGGAGGGAGTTGCCATGTCCTTAAGGCATAATCTGGAAGTGGCGGCAGAGGCAGGCGCATCCGTTGATGTATTAAGGGCCATGGGAGGATCTGCAAATTCTCTTTTGTGGACCCAGATTAAGTCTGACGTGACCGGCAAGCCTGTGATCGTTCCTTCTTCCGATACAGCCACAACGTTAGGGGCTGCAATCCTGGCCGGAGTCGGAGTTGGAATTTATGAAGATTTCGAAGAGGCAGTTAAGCTGACTGTGGAAAATAAACGGTATCATGTTCCCAATCAGGCGGACAGTAAAATCTATGACCGGAATTACCGGAAATATTTAAGCTTATATGAACATTTAAAAGATATGATGGTTCAGGAAGGAGAAAATGAGTCATGAAAGCAGCAGTTGTTTGTGCAAATGAGGACGTAAGGTATATGGATTATGAGGAGCCGCAGGCAGGTCCCGGACTGGTAAAGATCAAAGTAAAGGCATCCGGTATCTGCGGATCTGATATTCCCAGAGTGCTGCATAACGGAGTACATTTTTATCCCATTGTTCTGGGACATGAATTTTCCGGAGATGTGGTGGAAGTCGGAGAAGGGGTTACATCAGTAAAGCCGGGAGACCGGGTTTCCGGAGCGCCTTTAATTCCCTGTATGAAATGCGATGACTGCCAGAATGGAAACTTCTCTCTTTGCAGACACTATAGCTTTATCGGTTCCAGGCAGCAGGGAAGCAACGCAGATTATGTGGTAATTCCGGAGCAGAATGCGGTTGTATTTGATAAAAGTATTTCCTATGAGCAGGGTGCTATGTTCGAACCTTCTACCGTTGCCCTTCACGGTCTGTTCCAGAATGACTACCGGGGCGGTGAGTATACTGCAGTTTTAGGCGGAGGAACCATCGGCATGTTTACCATGCAGTGGGCGAAGATCTTCGGAGCCAAAAAAGTGGTTGTATTTGATATCAGTGAAGAACGTCTGGAGCTGGCGAAACGTCTGGGCGCAGATGAAGCAATTAATACAACACAAGAGGGCTTTAAAGAAAAAGCAATGGCTCTTACAGAAGGAAAAGGCTTTTCCTATGTATTTGAAACGGCAGGACAGGTGCCAACCATGCAGATGGCATTTGAACTGGCAGCCAATAAAGCCAGTGTCTGTTTCATCGGAACTCCCCATGTTGATTTATCCTTTACCCCTTCCATGTGGGAGAACATGAACCGGAAAGAATTTAAGTTAACCGGGTCCTGGATGTCTTACAGCTCTCCCTTCCCTGGAAAAGAATGGAAGCTGACCGCCCATTACTTTGCAACCGGACAGCTGAAGTTTGATCCCGGATTTGTCTATAAGAAGATGCCCATGAGTCAGGCACAGGAAGCATTCCAGCTCTTTAAGACACCAGGTCTGGTAAAGGGAAAGATTCTTTTGGTAAACGAATAGGAGGGACCGATGATACTGACCGTAACATTAAATGCTGCCATTGACAAACGGTATGTAGTTGATGGTTTTTCACAGGGAGAAGTAAACCGCGTGAAAACATGTTCCTATACGCCGGGAGGGAAAGGCTTAAATGTTTCAAAGCCGGCAGTCATTGCAGGAGGCAGCGTTGTGGCAACCGGTTTTGTAGGGGGCCATGCAGGTAATTATATTGAAGAAGCATTAAGCTCCTTTGGCATCACCAGCGCATTTTACCATCTGAAAGGAGAGAGCCGTTCCTGCATTAATATCTGGGATGAAAAAAATAAGATTCAGACAGAATTTCTGGAACCTGGTTTTGAAGTGGAGGAAGAGGATTTTCTTGATTTTCTGGAACATTTTAAGAAGCTTGTAAAAGAGGCAGAAGTCATAGCCATATCAGGAAGCGTGCCCAGAGGACTTGACGGAACTGCTTACCAGAAGATGGTGAAGATCGGAAAAGAAGCAGGAAAAAAGGTGATCTTAGATACCAGCGGAAATCTGCTTAAGATGGGGATTGAAGCCGCTCCTTCCATGATCAAGCCCAATTTAGATGAGATCCGTATGCTGACAGGAAAAAGCTGCGACAGCCTGGAAGAGATGATTGAAGCTGCAACGGACATTCATAAACGCGGCGTGGAGATCGTGGCAGTTTCCCTTGGCTCGGAAGGCTCCTTCGTGGTATGCAGCTCCGGTATCTACAGAGCAAGAGTGCCCAAAATAGATGCGGTAAACACGGTGGGATGTGGTGACTCCATGATTGCAGGTTTTGCTCTTGGGCTTTCAAAACAGCTTCCAATGGAAGAAATATTAAGAAATGCAAGTGCTGTTTCAGCAGCCTCTGCGTTACGAGAGGAAACAGGCTTCTTCCTGCTGGAAGACATGGAGCGGCTGCTGCCGCAGATAGAAATCACAAGAATCGGGGGTTGAATATGAAATATTCATTAAAAAATGACCGGCTGGAAGTGGGATTTACCTCCCTGGGAGGAGCCCTCACATCCATAAAGAACGAAGAAGGTGCGGAGTATTTATGGCAGGGAGATCCTGAGTACTGGAGCGGGCAGGCTCCGGTCCTGTTCCCCATCTGCGGCAGCTTAAGAGATAACAGGGCAGCCACAAATGGAGGAAAGGAGATCCGGATGCCAAGGCATGGGATTGTCCGCAAGGAAGAATTCAAGCTGGAGTCGGAAAAAGAGGACAGTATCTGTTTTTCCATTTCAGAAAATGAAGAGATGCTGGGAAAATATCCTTACCCCTTTACTCTCTCTATTGAATACCGGCTGGAAGAAAGCAGCATTCATGTGACATATGGAATAAAGAATACAGGAACAGAGGATATGCCCTTCTTCATCGGAGGCCATCCGGCGTTTCGCTGCCCCCTCTTACAAACAGAGGACTATGGGGATTATCAGGTTATATTTGATGAAAAAGAAGAGAAAACCGCTCCCACACCGGACTTAAAAACAGGTCTGGTTGATATGGGACACAGGAAGGAAATCCTCTTTGACGGCACCGTTCTTCCTCTCGCCCATTCCCTTTTTTATGAAGACGGCATCATATTTGACCGGCTGAAATCGAAAAAAGTAACCCTCTGCCACAGGGAAAACGGGCATGGAGTAGAACTGGAGATGGGATCCTTTCCCTATCTTGTAATCTGGTCAGCTGCCAACGACGGACCGTTTCTTGCTTTAGAACCCTGGACAGGACTGTCCACCTGCAGCGACGAGAACGATGTATTTGAAGAAAAACGAAATGCAGCAATTGTAAAGCCAGGGGAAGAAAAACGGCTGAGCTATATAATTACAATTCTATAAAAAGAGAAGGAGAATATGACAATGAAAGAATTTGTAAATCCGGCATTGGTGCCAAAAGTGAAATTATACACAGGGGAGGAGATTCCCTGCGTGGGTATGGGAACCTTTGGTTCCGACCGTTTTACTCCAGATGAAGTATCTGCAGCTGTTGCGGGGGCGATCCGCTGTGGATACCGCTTGTTCGACTGTGCGGCCTGCTATGGAAATGAGGATCAGATTGGTGAAGTATTTCATCTGGCATTTTCAGAGGGGGCAGTGGAACGGAAAGATCTATTCATAATGACAAAAGTATGGAACGACATGCATGAAAGAGTCGAGGAATCATGCAGAAAGAGCATTGTTGACTTACAGTGCGAATATATGGATATGTTCTTTATACACTGGCCATTTCCAAATTATCACGCTCCCCACTGCGATGTAGATTCCCGCAATCCGGATTCCAGACCATTTTCTCCGGAAGAATTTTTAAAAACCTACCGTCAGTGTGAGGAACTGGTAAAAAAAGGACTGATCCGCAACATCGGAATTTCCAATATGACCATTCCAAAGCTGGAAGCAGTTCTTCCTCACATGAACATTATGCCTGCAGCCTGCGAGATGGAGCTTCACCCCTGTTTCCAGCAGCAAAAGCTGTTTGATTATCTGGTTGCTCATCATATCCAGCCTATCGGTTTCATGCCATTAGGTTCTCCACAGAGACCGGAAAGAGATATGTGTCCGGAGGATGTGGCGGATTTACAGACGCCGGAGATGAAACTAATCGCGGCGGCGCACGGCGTTCATCCAGCTGTTATCGCTCTTAAATGGGCCCGTCAGAGAGGACAGATCCCCATTCCTTTCTCCATTCATGAAATGGAATACGTAAGTAACTTAAAGGCAATGACAGAGGATCCCCTAACAGAAGAGGAAATGAACCTGATCGCAACCCTGGAGAGGAACAATCGTCTGGTGAAAGGGCAGGTATTCCTCTGGGAAGGCGCAAACGACTGGCATGATCTGTGGGATGAGGATGGTTTTATTGTAAAATAACCGGGTACATGTTACATAAGAAACAGCCGGAATTTTTGAAGCACACAAATTACTTCAGAAATTCCGGCCTTATTGCTATTTTCTTTTCTGGAAACTGCGCATACTGACTGTAGCGCTTATTGGAGATATGAGGGGATAGTTATATGTATAAGGTATTGTTGGTTGATGATGAAATTCTTATAAGAGAACGGATTTCTCAGAGAATACCATGGGGATCATTGGGGTTCGAGCTTGCAGGAACCTCCGAAAACGGAAAGGAGGCCATCGGCTTTATGGAGAAGCAGCCGGTGGACCTTGTTCTGACGGATATCTGCATGCCCTATGTAGACGGCCTTGAGCTGGCAAAATATTTATATGAAAACAGGAAACATACTAAGACCGTGATTATAACCGGTTACGATGAATTTGAATATGCCAAAAGAGCGGTGGAATACCGTGTGCTTTCCTATGTATTAAAGCCTGTCACAGCAGGGGAACTGATTGAAAAGTTAAAGGAGGCAAAAAAAATCCTTGACGGGGAAGCGGAAAATCTCCAGGTCCGGACCTATTATGAAGGGAGTTACCCCCTTTTAAAAAATCAGTTTCTGCTTCAGCTGGGACAGGGACGGATTCATGAAGATCAGATTGGGGACAAACTAAAAGAATTCCGTATCGATTTTTCCGGTGAATGTTATTGTACGGCTCTCCTGTGCCCGCGGGAACAGACGGAAAAAAAGGAAATATCCCAAATGGCGGACTTAATCCGGAAGGGGTGGAGTGAAGACGTGCTTGTGACCGAAGACGATGACGGCCGGATCCTTCTTTATGTGAAAAAGAAAAACAGCTCACAGATGAAAAAAGAGATGGCGGATATCTGCAATGAATCTGCAGACCTCATTCTTAAGAAGATGGGGAAAACCGTATACTGTCTGGTTGGAACCTGTGTATTTAATTTAAGCGGGCTCAGTTTTTCTTATGAAAAAGCTATGGATATGAAGGAATATCTTTTTCTGGAGCGGGAGCCTGGAATCTATGAGTGGGACAGATTTCAAAAATACAGGCTCAGTGCCCAGGGATTATTAAGTGAAGGGGAACGGGAAAAACGAATTGTGCTTGCAGTCAGAAGCAATCTGGAAGAGGAGATTAAAACGGAGATTGCGCAGATCAGGGAGGAATGCCAGGCCAACTGGGTCACCAGGAATAAGGTTGTGGTGATCTACCAGAGCCTGATCCTTGCAGTCATGAATTTTCTGGAACGGCTTAATCTTGTGGAAGACGGATTTTTCCTGAAAGAACAGGAGATCATATCAGGACTTTTTGGCTGTTCCTATATTTCAGAGATGGAAGAAAAGGTGCTGGACTTTTTTCATGCAGCATTGGAAATAGTGAACAGCAACAGAGGAAATTACGGGGATCATCAGGCGATAGCAGCACTGGAATACATCAACAGCCATTATTCTGACTGCAGTCTGTCCCTCCAGGAGATATGCGAAAAACTGGCCATCAGCGTCAGCTATTTCAGCTCTGCCTTTAAAAACTATACCGGAATGACATTTGTGGAAGCATTGACAAAAAAGCGGATGGAAAAAGCCATGGAGCTTTTGGAAAACACATCCTTAAAGACTTATGAGGTTGCAGAAAAATGCGGATACAACGATGCCAATTATTTCAGCGCCATTTTTAAAAAGGCAACTGAAAAGACACCAAAAGAATATGCGGGACTGAGAAAGAACCGGAAAGGCAGCTATGAGAATCGAAGTCAGGTTTAAAAGTATACGGACCAATATGATCATTTATTTTTCCCTTCTGGTTCTTTTAACCGTAACTGTGTTCCTGTTCTTTTCCATACGGTTTACCAAAAGCAATCTTATGGATAATTCGGAAAAAAACAGCCGTCAGCTGATTGAGCAGGTCAATTTCAATATTGAAAACTACATTGACTACATGGAAAATATCTCCCAGGTAATTATGAACAACCGGGATATAACCGGATATCTTTTTGATGATGAAAAAGACAGCGGAGCGGATTTAAAGGAGGCTTTTCAGACCATCCTCCATGCAAGGACCGATATCTATAACATTGCTGTCCTTGGAAACAATGGAAGATATTTTATCAATAATGGAAGTGACAGCTTAAACATACGGGCCCGGCTTAAGGACAAGGAATGGTATCAGGATGCGAAAATGGCAGAAAGCAAAATACTCATTTCCTCCTCACACGTACAGAATCTGGTAAAGGACGATTATAAATGGGTGGTAACTTTAAGCAGGGGAATCTCCAATCCGGCTACCGGCCGTGTGGAGGGGCTTTTGGTCATTGATTTAAATTACGACGTTATCAATGATTTATGTGAATCCATCAGCCTGGGAAATAAGGGGTATGTCTATATCCTTGACGGAAAAGGAGAAATCGTCTATCACCCCCAGCAGCAGCTGATTTTAAGCGGGGTAAAGAAGGAACTTTTAAAAGAAGTGTCAGCCAGCAAAACCAGTCTTACCCATATTGATGAAAACGGAGAAAATAAGATTTATACGCCGTTCCATTCTAAAAAAACAGGCTGGACCATTGTGGGGGTGAATTATACCTCTGAGCTGGCAGGCAACGAGCTTACCATGAAAACAATGTATACAGTAGCCGCATTTATACTGATTCTGCTGGCCAGCCTGTTTGCAGTCTTACTGTCAGCAAAAATCACAAGACCCATCAAGCAGCTGCAGGCAGCCATGAAGCAGGTGCAGGAGGGAAAATTCCAGCCGGTCAGTATTGAAACAGCAGGGGATGATGAGATCTCCAGTCTGACTCATTCCTTTAACAGCATGACGGAACGGATTGATGAGCTGATGAAGAAAAACAGCAAGGAGCAGGCGGAAAAGAGAAAGAGCGAATTAAAGGCGCTGCAATCGCAGATTAATCCTCATTTTCTCTATAATACCTTAGATTCCATCATCTGGCTGATCGAAACCGAAGATTCAGAACAGGCCATAAAGATGACCTCTGTTCTGGCCAGATTTTTCCGCCAGGCAATCGGCAATTCCAACATCTATGTGACGGTCTGGCAGGAGCTTGAATATACCAGAAATTATCTGCTGATCCAGCAGATGAGGTATAAGGATAAAGTGGCCTTTGATATCAGGGTTGATAAAGAAGTCATGGAGTGCGCTATCGTGAAGCTGGTTTTGCAGCCATTGGTGGAAAATGCCCTGTATCATGGGCTGAAGTATAAAACTGAGCAGGGAAATATCCTCATCTGCGGGTACAGGCAGGGAGAAACCGTGATATTAAAGGTTATAGATGATGGCGCCGGAATGACGAAGGAAGCTCTTGACACTATTTTTCAGAAGAAGACAGACCAGAAGCATAACGGAGTGGGAATGAAGAATATTCAGGACCGGCTTATCATGTATTACGGGCCTGGATACGGCTTAAGTGTGGACAGTAAGGAAGGGGAGGGAACCACAGTGACCATCACCATACCTTACAGGCTGATGGAGGATCTGAATGAAGAAACATAAAAATGCATTTTTAATGATTCTGTTCATGGCATTGTTTTTCCTGTTCCTGTCCGGCGTTTTTTTACTGGATGAGTTCGGGGAGAAGAAAACAGTTAAAATCGTCTTTATACCCAAGGTTCAGGACAAGACAAACGACTTCTGGATGTCCATGATATCCGGAGCGAAAAGCGCAGGCAAGGAATATCAGGTCAATCTGGTTATTCTGGCACCGGATGAGGAAAATGATTATGAAACCCAGAAAAAATACATTGAAGAAGCAGTAAAGATGAAACCTGACGCCATCGCACTTGCTCCCATTCGGTATTCAGAAATGACGGACTGTGTAAAGCAGGTGACAGATGCCGGAATTAAACTCATCCTTATTGATTCCAAACTTGATAAAGACTTAGAGGAAACCTACATCGGCACGGATAACCGGAACGCAGGCCTGCAGATGGGGAAAAAGATGCGGGAATTTGTGAGACCGGACACGAAGATCGCCGTGGTTTCCCATGTCAAAGGTTCTTCCACTGCCATAGAGCGGGAGGAAGGACTCAGAGAGGGGCTTGGGGATGAGGAAAGCAGGATTAAAATGGTCCTGTACAGCAATTCCGACTATAACCAGGCATATGAAAAAACCAGAGAGCTGATGAGGACAAATCCGGATATCACGCTGATTGCGGGGCTGAATCTGTATTCCACAGTGGGAGTGGCAAGAGCCATTAAGGAGATGAATTTAAGCCATAAGGTGCATGTGGTAGGTTTCGATAACGACATTGAAGGAATTCAGTATTTGGAAGAGGGGATCATTGACACCCTGATCGTCCAGAAGCCCTTTAATATGGGCTATATCGGGATCCAGACTGCGGTGGAATCAGTACGGGGAAAGAAGCCGGAGAAAAATATCTACTGCGATACGGAGGTGATTACTGCAGACAATATCTATACCGATGAGAATCAGAAGCTGCTCTTCCCATTTTAAGAAAGTAAAATCTTCTTCTTTTTTTGTAAGATCCTCTATATTAGAAAATTTCAATTCCGATATAATGGAATCATGAGAACGAAGCACATGGTTCAAAACAAAAAAAGAAGCGGAGAGTGAGAATGTGGGCAGAGTTATGCTGAGAATGAAGGGAATTGACAAGTCCTTTCCTGGTGTACATGCTTTGGATCACGTAGATCTGGAGGTAGAGGCAGGAGAGGTCCATGCGCTGATGGGGGAAAACGGAGCAGGAAAATCCACTCTGATGAAAATTCTTACAGGCATCTATTCCAAGGATTCCGGTACCATTGAATTCGAGGGCCAGGAGGTGAATTTTACAACTCCGGGCAAGGCCCAGGAAGCCGGGATTGCCATTGTCCATCAGGAACTGAATATGATGAATCACTTAACAGTGGCCCAGAATCTGTTTATCGGGCGGGAAATGATGAAGGGAGGATTCATCAGCGATTCCATGATGAATAAAGAAGCGCAAAAGCTGTTTCAGAGGCTGAATATTGAGATCAATCCATCGGAGGTCATGGGAAATTTAACTGTAGGGCGGCAGCAGATGTGTGAGATAGCCAAAGCAATTTCCAGAGATGCCAGGCTGATTGTATTTGATGAGCCTTCTGCAGCGCTGACGGAGACAGAGATTGAAGAGCTGTTTAAAATTATCAGGGACCTGCGTTCCAAAGGGCTGGGTATCATCTACATATCCCACCGGATGGATGAAATTAAAGTGATTACAGACAGGGTAACTGTCATGCGTGACGGGACCTATGTGGGTACATTGACAACAAAAGACTGTACAAAGGATGACATCATCAATATGATGGTAGGCCGGGTGATTTACGAAGAACCCAAGCAGGCTGGCAGTGTAAAAGGGGATGCCCCCGTGGTTTTAAAGGTGGAACATCTAAGTGCCGGGAAAATGGTAAAGGATGTCAGCTTTGAACTGAAAAAGGGTGAAATTCTGGGTTTTTCCGGATTAATGGGAGCAGGCAGAACCGAAACGGCCAGAGCTATTTTCGGAGCGGATAAAAAAGATGGCGGGGAGATCTTCATCAATGGCCGGAGAGCAGACATAAAGACGACGGAAGATGCAGTCAGTCAGGGAATCGGATATTTATCAGAGGACCGGAAACGCTATGGACTTGTGGTTTTTAAGTCTGTGGCGGAAAACTCCACCATGGCTTCTCTCTCTTCCTTTATGAAAGGCTTCTTTATCGATAAAAAGAAGGAGCATCAGCAGGCAGAGCATTACGTTCATCTGTTAAATACCAGGACTCCGGGCGTAGACCAGCTGGTGGTGAATTTATCAGGAGGAAATCAGCAGAAGGTGGTAATTGCCAAATGGCTGATCAGAAACTGCGATATTCTGATTTTTGATGAACCCACAAGAGGAATTGACGTCGGAGCCAAAAGCGAGATCTATCACCTGATGAATGAGCTGGCAAAACAGGGGAAATCCATCATCATGATCTCGTCGGAGATGGCTGAAATTTTGCGGATGAGTGACAGGGTCATTGTAATGTGTGAAGGACGCATTACAGATGAAATTCCAATAGAAGAGGTGTCGCAGGAGAGGATCATGGCTGCGGCTACCATGAGAAATCAGGAGGTCAGCAATGGAAAAACTGAAAAATAACCCGCTTGTTAAGGCAATAGGAACCCAGAGGCTGGTGGCACTGCTGGCTCTTATCTTAATCTACCTGGCATTCGGAATCATGAATCCCAGATTTGCAACTTATAACACCATGGTGAACATTTTTGATGCCTCTTATTATATTGGATTCATGGCAATCGGTATCTGCTTTGTTATTGCAACCGGCGGAATTGATTTGTCTATCGGCACAGTGCTTACCATGTCCGGTCTGGTGGCGGGATACTTAAGCGTAAATATGGGATTTCCCATATGGCTGGTGATCATTATCTGCATTCTGATCGGAACTGCCTTCGGTGTTGCAAACGGCCTTCTGGTCGCAAAGCTTGGGCTTCCGCCTTTTATCGCAACACTTGGAACCATGATGCTTTCAAAAGGAATCGGCTCCATTATCACAGGAGCCCAGTCAGTTACCTGGAAATCAGGTTCCGATCCGGAGGGCTGGTACCGCGCTATATTTAAAATTAAAACAGAGAGCGGAATCCTCATTCCAACCGGTTTTCTATTCCTGATTGCGGCTGCAGTTGTTATGGCAGTGGTAATGAACAAAACCAAAGCCGGCCGTTATATCTTATCTCTTGGAAGCAACAAAGAAGCAACCAGATTATCCGGTGTAAATGTAGATAAATATTTAATTATTGCCTATATCATCAGCGGCACATTTGCAGGTATTGCAGGTCTTGCCTATTCTACCATTTATTCCACACTGCTGCCGGGAGGCGGAGCCGGATTTGAGATGGATGCCATTGCTGGCGTTGTAATCGGCGGAACCTCCATGTCAGGTGGAATCGGAACCATAGCAGGCACTATGATCGGCGTATTTATTATTTCCGTATTAAAGACAGGACTCCCATTTGTGGGACTTCAGACCCACTACCAGCAGGTAGCCACCGGTCTGGTCATCATCGTTGCCGTATTTGCAGATGTGTACCGCAACAGGAGAAAGAATTGAGCGCAGTGTAATTCGTAAGAAATTACATAAATAAAATCAGGAGGAAGCAATAAAATGAAAAAAAATGTATGGGGCGTTTTACTCACAGCAGCTATGATGGCATCACTGACTGCCGGCTGCGCAAGCAAGTCATCAACCAATGATGCGGGAAGTACGAAAGCTGCAGAGAGCAAAAGTGAACAGGCAGCTACAGAAGCAGCTGCAAAAGGCAAGGAAGACATGACGGTTTATATGGTGGCAAAGGGCTTTCAGTCCCAGTACTGGCAGGCAGTATATAAGGGAGCGCAGAAGGCGGCAGGAGAACTGGGAGTTCATCTGGAATTTCAGGGACCGGATTCAGAGTCAGATATCGCCCAGCAGGTTCAGATGATGAACAATGCAGTTCAGATGAAGCCGGCAGCCATCGGTCTGGCAGCGCTTGATGTTTCCGCGCTTAACGACAGCATTAAATCTTCCCAGGATGCAAAAATTCCGATTGTCGGATTTGACTCCGGTGTTCCCGATGCACCAAAGGGAGCCGTTGTTGCCAATGCAGCCACAGATAATTACAAGGCAGGAGAAGTTGCAGCTGAGAATACTTATCCCCTTATTAAAGACTTAATTGCAAAATCATCAACAAGTGTCCGCATCGGCGTGCTGAACCAGGATGCAACCTCTGAGTCCATTATCAGCCGTGGTCTTGGCTTTATTGACAAAATAACAGAGTTAATAAAAGCAGACGGAAAAACCGTATGTATCACCGGTAATGATAAGTTTGTAACGGACTCCAAGACAGATAAAGGCAGTTCAGCAGATGTAATACTTGATGTTGCGGTTCCTGCAAAGGTAGAAGCTTCCCTGATGACTACCGATGCCCAGACTATTTTAAACAAACAGGATACCATCTGTATCTTCGCTTCCAACCAGAAGACCGGTGAAGGTCTGATTACTGGTGACGAGAATTTAGGAAGATTAGGAAAAGATGTGATTGGAGTTGCATTTGACTCCGGAACCATGATTAAAGATGCAATCAAATCCGGAAAACTGGCAGGCGCTGTTACCCAGGCTCCGGTGGAAATCGGTTATCAGACTGTAAAGCTGGCAGTTGCAGCTGCAAAGGGAGAATCCGTTGCAGATGCTGATACAGGAAGCCAGTGGTACAACAAAGACAATATGGACAGCAGTGAGATTTCACAAAACTTATACGATTAATTATAAAGCGCTCTCCTTTTTCAGGAGAGCGCTCTTTGAGAAAAGGAGAAAATATTATGTTAAAAGGAATTCCTTCCATTATCAGTCCCGAATTACTAAAAATTTTATGCGAAATGGGTCATACCGATGAGCTTACCATTGGAGACGGAAACTTTCCGGGCCATACTTACGGCAAAAAAGTGATCCGTATGGATGGCCACGGAGTGCCGGAAATACTGGATGCGATCTTACAGCTGTTTCCCCTTGATACCTATGTGGATCACCCGGTTACCCTGATGGGTGTGGTTCCGGGAGATGACGTTAAGACTCCGATCTGGGACAAATATAAGGAAATTGTGGCAAAGCATGACGAGAGGGGAGCTGCCTGCTTTGAAGAAATCGATAAGTGGGATTTCTACGACAGGACAAAAAATGACTCAACTGTTGTCATTATGACTGGTGAAAAGGAACTGTATGCGAATGTGATTTTGAAAAAAGGGGTAGTGACAGAATAGCAATTGATTTATGCATACGGATACAGCGAAAATTGTATTAGAAATCATAAAGTGCGGGGGAGGTGAAAATATAAGCCCCGCACTTTTTTTAGCGTGCTGGGATTTTGAAATATTTATTAAGTTGGCAGATTGATTACCTTTAACCATATTCCAATTACTGATGAATTTGTCTCAATTACAGATCATGGGATTTTGCTATTTGATATGGCAGCAAAAACAGGTATAATAAGAATAAAAAAGTAAACCAGGAGGATGAAGCATGAAGTATCGGATCAATCCCAAAAATCACAACGAACTCTCAGCACTGGGTTTTGGCTGTATGAGGTTTAACCGGGATGAAAAAGAAGTTGAAAAACAGATTATTTATGCCATAGAGAATGGTGTTAATTATTTTGATACGGCATATATCTATCCAAACAGCGAAGTAATTTTAGGAAGGGTGCTATCCAAGGGATACAGAGACCGGGTAAACATTGCTACCAAGATGCCCCCCCACGCCATTAAAAAATATGAGGACTTTGACAAGATCTTTTTAACTGAATTAGAACGGCTTCAAACAGATTATATCGATTATTACTTAATCCATATGCTGCCTGATGCAACAGTATGGAACCGCCTGGTTAAGCTGGGGATCAAAGAATGGATCGAAGAGAAGAAGAAAAAAGGTCAGATCAGGAACATTGGCTTTTCTTATCACGGAGGAAGAGATGAATTTATCCAGCTGGTGGATATCTATCCATGGGAGTTTTGTCTGCTCCAGTATAACTATTTGGATGAAAACAGACAGGCTGGCATGGAAGGAATCAAATATGCTGCCGGTAAGGGGCTTCCGATTATGGTTATGGAGCCGCTGCGGGGCGGAAAGCTTGTGACAAATCTTCCCAAAGAGGCAGAGTCCGTCTGGGACAACGCATATGTGAAACGGTCACCGGCGGAATGGGCATTTCGGTGGCTGTGGAACCAGCCGGAGATTACTGTTGTGCTTTCAGGAATGAATTCCATGGAGATGCTTAAGGAAAACATTAAAGTAGCATCTGAAACGGAAGTAAATGCTTTTACAGAAGATGATTTTAAGCTGTTTGGCAAGGTGAGAGAAATACTTGATAAGACAATTAAGGTCCCCTGTACCGGTTGTAATTACTGTATGCCGTGTCCGAAAGGAGTGGATATCCCGACCTGTTTTTCCTGCTACAATGACATGGAGATAGAAGGGAAATTTGCAGCCATTGGAAAATATATTATGCAGACCGGCATTAAGAACCAGCCCCACAACGCTTCTCTTTGTGTGAAATGTAAAAAATGCGAATCCCATTGTCCCCAGCATATAAAAATCAGTGAAGAATTAAATCAGGTGACGAAATCAATGGAAGGATTTTATTATAAACCACTTCGGTTCTTTATAAAAAGGTTTATGAAGTTTGATAAATAACAGACAAAGCTTCCGCTGATTTGACTAAACCATGCTTAGAAAGATTGGTTGGTGAAATAAATATGATAACTGTTGATTCTATTTCGTTATTGCATGAATTGTTAGGGTATGGTAAACCGAAGCATCCCTTAATTACATTAATAGATTTAGATAATATTAAACTCAGTGACAATTATTATAATGTTCCGTTTATGCTTAATTATTATATGATTTCCTTAAAAAACAATCCTGACTGCGAGTTGAGATATGGAAGAAAATATTTTGATTTTCACGAAGGAAGCCTGATTTTTACAGCACCAGGGCAGATGCTTACAATAGGAGAACAACGGGAAAATGGAAAAACAAACGGCTGGATGCTTTGCTTTCATGAAGATCTGATCAGAGGGACAACCCTTTGGAATAAGATGTCTGAATACAGCTTTTTTGAATATGAAGCAAATGAAGCTTTACAGCTGTCAGATCTTGAAAAGAATACCATTGAAAGTATAGTTGAAAATATACAGACGGAATACAGCGGAAATATAGATATATACAGCAAGGAGTTAATTGTATCAAATCTTGAGGTTTTGCTAAACTATGCCAAACGTTATTACGGAAGGCAGTTTTTAACCAGAACCGTAGTTTGTAAAGAATCAGTTGAAAATTTTAAAAAGATTCTAAAGAAGCAGTGCAGTAAGGAGACCATTGAACAGAACGGAATGCCCAGTGTCAAAAATCTGGCTGCAGCTATGGGCTATTCACCCAATTATCTGTCTGATATGCTGAAAAAAGAAACCGGAAAGACAACTCAGGAATATATAAAGCTACAGGTACTTGATATTGCGCAGGAATTACTGATAAAGACAAAAGAACCCATTTATCAGATAGCTGGTAAACTTGGGTTTGAGCAGCCTTCCAGTTTCACTAAATTTTTTAAGCTGCAGACAGGAGTCAGTCCTCTGGATTATCGAAAACATCATAGATTGTGATTAAAAGTTAAAAGTAAGCGATAGATGAAGTATAATCATTTATGGCTTACTATTTTTTATGACAGGTAACTTTATTCTGCTTGACAACCTGACGATAATATAATTAAAATATTTGAAAGAATGCTGGAATGGGATGACAGATAAAAGGGTTGAATCAGAATACATATGATAGAGGTGATGGTATGCTTAGCCATATACGAATGAAAATGCTTCTGATCGTTATTCCGGTATTATGTGTGGTCATCATGCTGAGTTATAGTGCAAGTGTACGGACAGCAAAGAGGATCGTTGATCATGAGACCAGTGAGAGAATATCTGCAGAAAAGGAAATACAGAAAAATATTATTGAAAAAAACATGAATGATGCTGCTGAAATATCACGTGTTCTGGCAGTGTTTGCGGGGAATGGGTACAAAGATTATTCCCCTGATTATTACATTCATATTTTAGAGCCGGTTGTCAGGGATAATCCGTTTATTTTAGGGGCTGGATTCTGGTTTGAACCTTATCTGTATGATCAGTCCCAAAAATATATGGGACCCTATGTGTACAGGGATGGTGACCGGATTATTCCAACTTTCGAATACAGCAGCTCTGATTACGATTACTTTTCACAGAATTATTACACTCTTGCAAAAAAGACGGAAAAAACTGTCTGGACTGATATGTACTATGACCAGACCTCCAATTTGTATATGATTACCTGCTCTCAGCCTGTTACAGACGAAAACGGAACATATATCGGCTGTGTTACTGTTGATGTAGGTCTGTCTTCCATGCAGAAATTTATCTCAGACTACATTGCCAGATATGACGGTACAACCTATATTATTAACAGGGAAGGAACCTATCTTGCTGCGGAAGACGAAGCTGTGGTGAAGGCAAAAGGCAGCGTATACGATTCAGAAAATCAGTCCTTTCTTTTAGCAGTTTCTGAAATCATTTCCAATGAGGATGGAAGCACTTCCTATCACCGGAATAAACAAAAGATCAGTCTGTATTATAAAACGCTCAATGACCTGGGCTGGAAAATTGTTTTTGAGATTCCGGAGAGTTCCATTAATCAGCCTTTGCGTCAGCTGTCAGACACATTTATATGGATTTTCGGTCTTTCTCTGCTGTTTATGTCTTTCACTGTTTTTATTCTCACGGACAGAATTATTGACCGTCCGGTAAACGCTATTTTAAGAGAAATAAAAAGCATTGGAGAACGCCGGCTCGACCAGAAAGTGAGCAGTGAGCTGGTAACAAGATCAGATGAATTCGGATTAATAGGAAAGTCTCTTGAAGAAATGAAGCAGCAGATAAAGCAGAGCAGTGAAAAGCTTAATCAGTCTCTGAATGAGAATGTCGATTCCCAGAAACAGTTAATCCGGCAGAATCAGATCTTAACAGAGCGGGAAACCCAGATGTATCACAGTCTGAAATATGCAAATTCCCTGATGGAAGCCATTCCGGACACGGTATTCGTCATTTCCAAAGAAGGGGTATTTCTAGACGGTATCGGGGATATGGATCATTTGTTTTTTAAAAAGGATCAGTTTATCGGTAAAAATATTAAAGATGTGATGCCCCGCCGCATCGCGGCAAAGGGAAGTGAGCTGATCAGCCAGGTTTTTCTTACTGGAGAGAACCAGAAGATTGAATATGAATGGACCAGTGGACAGGTCAAAGAATATCATGAACTCAGGATTGTAAAATGGTTTGATGATAAAGTCATTGCAATTGCCAGAAACATAACGGAAACTCATAATTATATCAGGGAAATTGAAGAAATCAGTTATCATGATCAGGTGACCGGACTGCATAACAGAAGGTATTTTGATAAAAAAGCGAAAGAACTGGACCGGAAAGAAAATTATCCAATGAGCGTTATTTTTTCCGATCTCAACGGATTAAAGATGGTAAATGACTCCTTTGGCCACGAATATGGAGATTATATGCTGAAACGATTTGCTGAAATACTGGCGGATTCTGAAAAGGAAGGGGAATTGATCAGCCGTGTAGGCGGAGATGAGTTTGCTATTATTTTAAAAAAGACTGAGAAAGCGGAGACAGAACAGTATATCCGGGAATTAAAAGAAAAATGTGCAGGCGAGACCATCAATGGAATCGAGCTGTCGGTTTCATTCGGCTATTGCATTATAACGGATTCTGGTTTATCAGTTCTAAATGCCGTGAAGCTGGCAGAAGATGAGATGTATCAGAACAAATTATATGAGGCTTACAGCAGAAGAAGCAAAACACTGGATATTATATTAAACACCCTTCATGAAAAGAATCCAAGGGAGGAACAGCATTCCCAGAGGGTAGCAGAACTTTGTGAAACAATGGCCAGACAGATGGGGATGCCTGACAGTGACATTAAGAAGATTAAGGCAGCCGGGCTGCTCCACGACATCGGAAAAATTGGAATTCAGGAAGCGCTGCTGAATAAACCGGGTATGCTAACAGAAGATGAATATCAGGAGATCCGCAAGCATTCAGAAATTGGATACCGCATATTAAACACCTCCCCCAATATGTCGGAAATAGCAGAGATTGTTTTATGCCACCATGAACGGTGGGATGGAAAGGGGTACCCAAAGGGAAGAAGCAAAACAGATATTCCGCTGTATGCTAGAATTATATCTATTGCTGACGCCTACGATGCCATGACAAGTGACAGAAGTTACCGGAGGGCACTGCCGGCTGCTTATGCAAGAAATGAACTGATCCGGGGTGCAGGAAAGCAGTTTGATCCGGAGCTGGTTGATTTTTTTGTCAATCATGTAATCGGATTGAATTGACTTCGGATGTCTGCTGTGTTAAAATCGAGAAAAATCAATATAGTTTTGGGGAGCTGGTGACCCGGCTGAGAGGAAGTTTTGAACTTCGACCCGTTTAACCTGATTTGGGTAATGCCAACGTAGGGACAGCCACTCTTACTGAATATCATGAGATATGTCTTTCCTGGCATATCTCATTTTTTTCCCTCAAAACCAGGAAAAGGAGATAAGAAAATGTTTGAACAGATCATTACAAATGTAAGAAACAAGGTACCACTGGTTCATGCAATCACAAACTATGTGACTGTAAACGACTGCGCCAACATCATACTGGCCAGCGGAGGATCCCCGATTATGGCGGATGACATCAATGAGGTCCGTGACATCACTGCTATTTCTTCTGCTCTGGTGCTCAATATGGGAACCCTGAATGAGAGAACGGCTGCGTCCATGACTGCAGCAGGAAAAACAGCAAATAAATGCGGCCTTCCTGTTGTTTTGGATCCTGTGGGAGCAGGGGCATCAGCATATCGGAATAAAACAGCATTTCAGCTTTTGGAAGAGATAAAATTTTCCGTGATTAAAGGAAATATATCTGAAATTAAATTTCTGGCTGCAGGAGAAGGTAGAACCTCAGGAGTAGATGCCTGTGAAGCTGATAAAGTAACAGAGGAGAATTTAAAGAGTGTGGCAGAATTTGCAAGAGCGTTTTCAAAAAGAACCGGCTCTGTCATTGTGATTACTGGTGCCATTGATCTGGTGGCAGATAAGGCCCATGTGTATGCAATCAGAAACGGCCATTCCATGATGAGTAAAATGACTGGAACGGGCTGTATGCTTTCCGCTGTTACCGGAAGCTATATTGGTGCCAATCCCGGTGATATTTTTAACGCATCAGCAGCTGCCGTATGCGGGATGGGTTTGTGCGGTGAACGGGCATATGAGAGAATGTGTGAGCTTCATGGAGGCACCGGTACATACCGTATGCTTTTGATTGATGAAATGAGCGGACTGGATGAAAAAATGCTGGAAGAAGGTGCAAAGTATGAATGTATCTAAAGAAAACATGCTTTTGTATGTGGTCACTGACCGGACGTGGCTTGGCAGCAGCAGGCTTCATGAGCAGGTGGAGGAAATCCTGGAAACTGGTGCTACCTTTATCCAGCTGAGGGAAAAAAATCTTGATTTTGACAGCTTTGTAGCCGAAGGGAAGGAGATTAGAAGAATTACATCAAAGTATAGAATTCCCTTTGTGATCAATGACAACATTAGAGTTGCTCTGGCTGTGGGAGCAGACGGGGTTCATGTAGGCCAGAAGGACTTAGAGGCAAAAAAATGCAGGGAACTGATCGGAGATGACAAGATACTTGGAGTATCCGCCCAGACAAAAGAACAGGCACTTCTGGCTGAAAAAAACGGTGCAGATTATATCGGGGTGGGAGCAGTTTTTGAAACTTCTACAAAAACCGATGCCAGCCCCGTTTCCTTTGAGACTTTAAAAGAAATCTGCAGTTCCGTATCCATTCCGGTCATTGCCATAGGAGGAATTAATGAGGATAATATCTTAAAGCTGAAAGGGAGCAATATTGACGGAGTAGCCGTGATTTCCGCAGTGTTTGCTGCCAGGGATAAGAAACAGGCAGTGAAGTCCCTTTTATCCCTGGCAAAGGAGGCGGTTTTATGAAAAAGGTTTTGACGATTGCGGGCTCCGACTGCAGCGGAGGCGCCGGTATTCAGGCAGATTTAAAGACAATGACTGTCCACAAGGTATATGGAATGAGTGTAATAACGGCTCTGACCGCCCAGAATACCACAGGTGTTACATCAATTATGGATGTGACACCTGAATTTGCAGGACAGCAGATGGATTGTATTTTTACAGACATTATTCCGGATGCAGTTAAAATCGGTATGGTTTCAAACAGCGGGATTATAGAGACGATTGTGGGAAAGCTGACAGAATACAGCGTGAAAAATCTGGTAGTTGATCCTGTTATGATATCAACCAGCGGCTCGAAACTGCTTTCTGAAAAGGCGATGGATGCGCTTGTTACCCAACTGCTGCCTATGGCCCTTCTTGTCACACCGAATATTCCGGAAGCGGAGGCACTTTGGAATATGAAAATCGGCAGCAAACGCGACATGGAAAAAGCGGCGGAGGCAATCTTTCAAAAGCTGAACTGCGCAGTCCTGATAAAAGGAGGTCATTTAACGGAGAGTTCCGATGATCTTTTGTATACAAAAGAAAAAATGATATGGATAACAGGCAGACGCATTGACAATCCCAATACGCATGGGACCGGCTGCACGCTGTCGTCTGCAATTGCCTGCAGCCTTGCAAATGGCTGTTCCCTGGAACAGAGCGTAAAAAATGCCAAAGCGTATATTACCGGAGCTTTAAATGACCAGTTAAATATCGGTAAGGGCAGCGGTCCGTTAAATCATATGTGGGGATTGACATAAACTGTAAACTGTTATAGTATTAAGTAAACTACAAGTTTACTTTTTGAAAATAACGGAATTACAGGAGGAACAGCAATTGGGAGCGGAAGAACGAAAGCAACTGGAGAAAGAAATTAAGAGAAAGGATATTATTGATGCTGCTGAGAAAGTTTTCTTTGCAAACGGATATGAGAATTCTTCCATGGATGCCGTTGCGAAGAAAGCGGAATTCAGCAAACGAACTGTTTATGTGTATTTTAACAGCAAGGAACAGATCTATTTCGAAATTATGATCAGAGGTTACAGGAAACTTCTCAAGATGATGGAAGAAGGGTTTGAAAAAGAAAAACCAGCCGGTGCACTGGAAGAGCTTCGCTGTATTTTCTACACCTTATTTTCCTTCCGTGACAAATATGAAGATTACTTTAAGGCAATTATGGAGTATGAGGCAAAGGATGAAGGGAATCAGGCCGGAGTCAGCGGGGATTCCAAAGAAGAGTGTTACCGTCTGGGTGAAGAAGTCCTTTTTTATCTTACAGAAGCGTTAAAAAAAGGAAAGAATGACGGAAGCCTTAAAAGTGATATGGACTGTAAGAAAACCGCATTGATCTTATGGGCATTTACCGTAGGAGCCTTTCATGCAGGAGGCAGGAAAAAGGAGTATCTGGAGAATTATCACCATATTAGTGTGGAGGAATTCTTAGAAGAGTGCTTCCAGCTTTTACTCGGGCTTGTTACTGTTAAGGAGAGCCGGGTATGAAAATCAGGTCATGCAAAAAGATCCTTTTAAAGATATTTACCAGCGCTGCCGGTTTGATCTTATTACTTTTGTTTGGATTATTTATACTTGGCGGAGGATTTATGAAGCAGTCTTATTTAGAACCATGGGATAAAAATTATGCATCAAAGTATACAGATCCGCGAATACGGCTGGCAGCAGCCGGACTGCTGGCTGCAAACAACCATAATATGCAGCCGTGGAAAGTGAAGCTGGATAAAGCAGATCCCATGGTACTTTACTTATATGCAGACAGCTCAAGGACCACAAAAGAGGTGGATCCCCTTTACCGGCAGATGATGATCACTCAGGGAACATTTTTAGAATATGTCAGAGTGGCAGGAGAAAAGGAAGGATTCCATACGGATATCGCGGTTTTTCCAGAGGGTGAGTATGAGGAAGGGGATCTTTTAAGCAGCATGGATAAAAAACCGGTTGCAAAGATCACACTTTTACCTGCGAAGCCGGAAGAAAGTCCCCTGTATAACGGGATGTTTCTGGCAGATACAAACCGGGGAAATTATAAAAAGGAAGTTCCTGATTCTTTACAGATTTCAGAGCTTTCTAAACTGCCGGATGAGAACGGGCCATCCATAAAATTTTATACAGAAAAAGCTGATCTGGATAAAATTGGGAACTATGTCATGGAAAGTGCAAAGATCGAGGCCGGAGTAACCAGGGCAATGGAGGAATCCAATGCAATATTCCGTGCAAATGAAAGAGAGAAGAACAAATACCGTTGGGGTTATTCCGTTGAAGGACAGGGAGCTTCCGGTTTTAAACGGTATCTGCTGCAGGGATTAATCACCATGTTCCCTTCAATAAATGAAGGAAAAGGTGCGTCTCAAAACTTCATTCATTATACCAAAACAGCTGTTGACCATACATCCGCTTATGCTGTCATAACCACCAACGGAAACAGCCGTACAGACCAGGTGCTCAGCGGTATGCTTTACAGCAGGCTGGTTCTTACCGGACATACCCTCGGTCTTGTCATGCAGCCTTTAAGTCAGGTGCTGGAAGAATATCCGGAGATGAAACAGCCATATGATGATTTCAGAAACGAATACGCCGGCCAGGGTCAGACCATACAGATGCTTTTGCGGATAGGAAAACCGGAGACTTCCGCTCCAAACTCCATGAGGCGCGATGTCCTCAGTTTCATTATGGAATAATTTGCCAGATTTTGCCGAATTTTGAAATTAATATTTGTAAAAATCCCGATTTCAATGTATAATATTTATTATATTCAAATATTACGACAAGGGGATACCTGCATATGAAGACAATAAAAGGCAAACTGTTTTTTGTTATATTTCTTTTGTTATTTGCAACCTCAGCAGTCAATGTGATTACAGGAATCAGTGCCAGTTATTACAGTATAACGGAAAATACGAAAAGTGACATGAATGCAATGGGTGAAATTGCTGACACTGCATTGGCAGCAGAGATCAGCCTGTTAAAAGAACAGGCACAAAGTCTTGCCAGTCAGATGGGTGAAGTGCAGTCCGGTGATTTAAGTAAGAAGCTTAATTCCATGGATTCAGCGTTAAAAAACACAAAGTTTAAAGCGCTTGCAGTTGCCGGTCCGGATGGAAAGTTATTCAGTACGGATAAAACTCTGGATGGGCAGGATTTTTCAGCAAAAAGTTTTTTCACAGACAGTTTAAATGGGAAAACCACTATTTCCTCTACGGAAGCTTTGGACAATCAGATGGTATTTTACGTATGCTCTCCCCTGCCCTCTGGTTCCGGTGTGGTAATCGGTGTTTTAGACAGTCTTTATTTCAGCAGGATTATTGAAAATATTGTGATTGGAAAAACGGGTAATGTATTTATGCTGGACAGCACAGGTACCTTCGTTGCCAATAAACGTCCAAATCTGGTTGAGGAAAGACAAAACTTTATAGAAAAGGCAAAAACAGATCCTTCCCTGGTAAATGCAGCAAAAGTCTATAATAAAATGATAAAAGGGGAAAAGGGAGTAGACCGGTATGAATATGAGACAGGAGCCAGAATCTGTGCATATGGTCCGGTGAGCAATTCCGACGGCTGGTCCTATGGAGTGGTAGCACCACTTAAAGAAATGACCGCCTCTATCATTTATACGATTATCCTGCTGCTGGTTTCCTCCGGCATTTTAATTATAATCGGCATAATCGCAAGCTTTATACTGGCTAACAGCCTGTCAAACCCCATAAAGAAAATAACCGGACGGATGGAGCTTTTGGCAAACGGAGATCTGGAAAGCCAGGTTTATATACATAACAGTAAGGATGAGATCGGCATTTTATCAAGAAGTATTGCTGATATGATAAGTTCCCTTAAATCCTATATTCAGGAAATAGCATATATTTTACAGCAGGTGTCTGCCGGCAACTTAAACGTGTCATCTGATGTGGAATACAAAGGTGAATTTATAGAAATACAGACATCGTTAAACCAGATTACGGATCAGTTAAATAATGCATTCAGGGAAATCATTATTTCCGCCAGAGAAGTAAACAGCAGCTCAGAACAGGTGGCGGAATCTTCCCAGCAGTTATCACAGGGAGCCACAAGGCAGGCCAGTTCTGTGGAAGAAATAGCGGCTACCATCTCTGATATCTCCCATCACATCAGTTCCAATGCCGCAAATGCAGAAAAAGCCGGAGCAATGTCCCAGCAGGCAGTAAATCAGGTGAGCAGCGGGCAGCAGGAGATGGATAAACTGGTGAAAGCAATGAATGAGATCAGTGAAACATCAACCGAGATCGGAAAAATCATTAAAGTTGTGGAAGATATTGCTTTTCAAACCAATATTCTTGCTCTGAATGCAGCTGTGGAGGCTGCCAGAGTGGGAGAGGCCGGAAAAGGATTTGCAGTAGTGGCAGATGAAGTACGGAACCTGGCAGGAAAAAGTGCGGATGCAGCCAGGGATACGGCGGCCTTGATTGAAAAATCCATTGAGGCCGTGAAAAACGGAAATGAAATTGCCTTAGAAACCTCACATTCCCTGGAGCAGATTGTAAAGAGTACACAGGAGGTTTCCCAATTAATCAATGAAATATCAGGCAGTTCCTCAGAACAGTCCGAGGCAGTATCTCAATTAAAGGTCGGCATAGAGCAGGTTTCCGGAGTGGTACAGTCCAATGCTGCCACTGCAGAGGAAAGTGCAGCGTATGCCCAGGAGCTGTCCGGGCAATCCTTAATCATGACAAATCTGGTTTCCAAATTTGAGTTAACGGACGAAAACAAATAAAAACGTGTTTTTTAGCCCATGACACCATTCGTGTCACGGGCTATTTTTTCTTTGTTACGGCAGGTGTCTTGCATATTTCTGCATAATAGAGGATTATAGGAAAAAGGAATAAAGAATATAAAAGCAGGAGGAATTATAAGAATGGCTTCAATTGCAACAGAATTTTTTAAGGTTGTTTTCTTAGGAATTGTGGAAGGAATTACGGAATGGCTGCCGATCAGCAGTACCGGTCATATGCTGCTTGTGGATCAGTTTTTACAGATCAATGCCAGCGGGAGCTTTAAGGAAATGTTTTTCGTTATGATTCAGCTGGGAGCAATTCTGGCTGTAGTGATTTTGTTTTGGAATAAGATGTTCCCCTTTCAGTGGAGTGATAAAAACAGACCTTTCCTTATAAAAGAAACGTTTCTAATCTGGATTAAAGTAGTGATTGCATGTGTGCCCGGAGCAATTGTGACAATCCTTTTTGATGATTATATCGATGCCCGGTTTCAGACTCCCGGTGTTATTGCAGCAGCCCTGATTTTTTATGGAGCCGCCTTTATACTGATTGAAAACTGGAATAAAAAACGAACACCTGCCGTAACAAAAATAGCAGATATCAATTACAGGACAGCATTTATCATCGGGTTATTTCAGGTGCTTTCCATTGTCCCCGGCACTTCACGTTCCGGTGCGACCATAATTGGTGCGCTGCTCATTGGAGTATCCCGCACGGCTGCAGCTGAATTTACATTTTTCATGGCAGTTCCTGTAATGTTTGGTTTAAGTGCCATAAAGATATTGAAATTTGGCCTTTCATTTACAGGGGAGGAACTCTTTATTCTGGTGTCTGGCATGTCGGTTGCGTTTGTTGTCTCAATACTTGTTATAAAATTTCTGATGAGTTATATAAAGAAACATGATTTTAAGGTTTTTGGCTGGTACCGCATTATTCTTGGTATTTTGGTTTTTCTTTATTTTTCAGTAAAATAAAACTCAATTTCTCTGTTGACTCTGACACGGTGTCAGGGGTTATGGTCGGTTTGAAAGGAGAGTGAAAAATGGATTCGATATCATTCTTAAAACAGAGCATAATCACTGATCCCGGTTCATTAAAACATTATTATGAAGTGCTGCCAAAGGAAGCCTCCCAGCTGCTCGCCACCGTCAGGGGGTTAATAATTCATGGAGATCTTGGAGGACTTTATGGCATTACCTTTGGCAGAAATCAGGCAAAGGAAGAATTGCTGCGGACAGTACCTCAAATGCTTGAAAAACTGCTTGAAATTGATCCGGGGCCATTGTCCTGCATTCGTCCTCCCAAGCGTCGTCTGGTTGGGATGTGCCGGGACTACGCATTGCTTTTTGTGTCTTTTTTAAGACATAAAGGCTATCCTGCCAGAGTTCGGTCAGGTTTTGCCGGTTATTTTCAAAGTGAAATGCCATATGAAGATCACTGGCTGGCTGAATATTATTATGCAGAAGAACAACGCTGGGTAAGGGTAGATGTACAGCTTGATGAAATTCAGAGAAAATATTACGGCATCCCGTTTGATGTCCAGGATATGCCTTCAGACGCAGGTTATATCCTGGGTGGAGAGGCCTGGCTGCAATGCAGATCAGGAGTAAAGCACCCCGAGGAGTTTGGTTATAATAAAAACTGGAAGGGCTGGCATTCTGTAAAAGGAAACCTGCTTCATGATTTTAACAGTCTGCTGGGTATGGAGCTTCTCCCATGGGATTTATGGACAGAATTAAGCCTTAAAAAATATGGTGATTTAAGCAGGCAGGAAAAAGAGTTACTGGATGAAATGGCGGAACTTACAGTCAGAGCGGATTGCTCCGGTAAAGAGCTGTCCTCTTTATGCCAGCGTCTGCCTGGTCAATATATGGAGGCAATCCAGTCCAAGCTTCGGTTATCGAAAATCGGGAAACAGGAGGGGGTTTCTGATCCGGATTTGCTGGAACCAAAGCTTTCTTTATTGTCATTTGATAAGAATGAACAGATACCTTTGTCATTGAAAAAAAATGAACCGTTCCTGGAGATAAAAGGCTGCCGCCAGAACAACTTAAAAAACATTCATATATCCATCCCAAGGGAAAAACTGACTGTTATTACAGGGGTGAGCGGAAGCGGAAAATCTTCCCTGGCATTTGATACGATCTATGCAGAGGGAAGGCGCCGTTATTTAGGAACCATGTCAAACGCGGCACAGATGCAGGAGATGATTGAAAAGCCTGACTTTGATTCCATACAGGGTCTTACGCCCACAATAGCCATTGAACAGAAAAAAGGAAGTTTAAATCCCCGCTCAACAGTTGGAACCCTGACTGGGATTTCCGATCAGCTGCGGATGCTCTTTGTATCAATCGGTACGCCGTATTGTCCATACTGCAGAGTGCCAGTGAAGAAAGACAGCAAAAACAAAAACCGCTGTCCGTCGTGCGGACAGCTTTTTGAAAAACTTACCGTATCCTCCTTTAATGCCAATACTCACGCAGGCGCATGTCATGAATGCAATGGGCTGGGAGTTTTATACCAGGCGGATCCTGACAGAATTGTGGAAGATGAAAATCTGTCCGTTCTTGATGGTGCGACTTCCTACTTTGGGAAGCTCAGGGGGAAAAAACCGACAGGGAACTGGATGACGGGGGAATTATTTGCCATAGCAGCGGATCAGGGCATTGATTTAGAGATTCCGTGGAAGGACCTGCCGGGAGAGTTTAAACATGCACTGTTTTACGGGACAGGAGAAAAGATATACCGGTACTCCTATAATTCCGGAGGGCGGAATACAGAAATAAGAAGACCTGCGGCAGGTGTCCTTGCACATATAAACCGGCTGTTTCGGGAAGCAAGAACAGAGAATAATCCACAGATCCAATATATGCGTAAAATCCCCTGTCCCGTCTGCAATGGAGAATTATTATGTATAGAGGCACGCTATACCACTATTTTGGGCTATCGTTTTCCAGAACTGTCAAAGCTTCCTGCCAATAGACTGCTGGACTTTATTTCCACTTTGGAAAACTGCCTGCCAGAACAAAAGAAGGAGCGGGCAGCAGAGGTTCTGCGGGAAATCAGGATAAGAATTCTGTATCTTATTAAGGTCGGTCTTCCATATCTGACACCTGGCCGTACAGCTCCCACACTATCCGGAGGTGAGCTTCAGCGGGTGCGGTTGTCTGGCCAGCTGTTAAATGAATTAACCGGTCTTACCTATATTTTAGATGAACCCTCTATAGGTCTTCATAAAAGAGACCATCATCTGATGATTGATACCTTAAAGAGTTTAAGAGATAAAGGAAATACGGTGATTGTAGTAGAGCACGACAGGGATACGATGCTGAGTGCGGATTATTTAATTGATATGGGGCCCGGAGCAGGAGTATACGGCGGTGAAGTGGTGGCTGCAGGAAGGGTTGACCAGATAGAGAAGAATCCTTTGTCAGTGACCGGCCGTTTTTTAAGGGAAGGCGGGGGTAAACGCATAACATCTCCCAAAACTCCCCGGGAATGGCTGGTTATTAAAAACTGTACAGGAAACAATCTGAAACATGTAACTGCCCATATTCCCCTTCACGTAATGTGCTGTCTGACAGGGGTAAGCGGGTCTGGAAAAAGTTCCCTGATTTTCGGTTCCCTGATTCCGGCTTTACAAAAAGCATTCAGGTGCCGTGGGAAAGCGTTTCCCATCAGTCAGTCACTGACTGGCTATGAGAATATAAGCGGAATTAGTATGATGGATCAGAGCCCCATTGGAAAATCCTCCCGGTCCACGCCTGCCACCTATATGGGTGTTTGGGATTCTATACGTGCTCTGTATGCAAAACTGCCGGAAGCGGCAGAGTATGAAATAGAGGAAAGCCATTTCAGTTTCAATTCAAAAGACGGACAATGTCCCCATTGCCAGGGACTTGGGCAGATAAAAATCGCTTTTCAGTATATGGCGGATCATTACGTCACCTGTCCGGAATGTAAGGGCAGCCGGTATCAGGAGCGGATACTTGAGGTACTGTATCAGGGAAAAAGCATTGGAGATGTTCTGAATATGGATATTTCCCAGGCAATTCCTTTCTTTTCCAATATCCCGGAGATTGAAGAAAAGCTGGCTGTGCTTGATGAAGTCGGGCTCTCTTATCTGAAACTGGGGCAGAATACCGTTTCTCTAAGCGGCGGAGAATCCCAGCGTTTAAAATTAGCCAGAGAGCTGGGGACAAAACAGAAAAAGCACATGCTTTATGTTCTTGATGAACCTTCCACAGGTCTGCATTTCCAGGATATTGAAAGATTGCTGAAGATTTTTAACAGACTGACTGCTAAAGGGCATTCGCTCCTTATTATTGAACATAATATGGAAATCATAAAGTCGGCAGACTGGATCATAGATATGGGGCCGGAAGGGGGAGAAAAAGGAGGACAGATTATTGCAGAAGGAACGCCGGAGGAGATCAGAAAGAGTACAGACAGCATAACCGGCCAGTATCTGGACGGGGGTGTCTTATGAGCAGAAAGTTAAATGATACCTGGCAGTACAGGCTTACAATCTATCTGGTGAGCCAGGGGATTTCACTTTTTGGATCCTCAATAGTCTCTCTTGCCATTATCTGGTATGTGACATTAAAAACCCAATCGGCATTTGCTGTGACAGGTGTAACTCTTACAACCTTTCTTCCCCAGGCAGTGGTAATGCTTTACGGAGGAGTGTTGGCTGACCGGTATCCGTTAAAAAAGATTGTGATTTTAAGTGATTTTATGATTGCACTGTCAACTCTGGTACTTGCTGCTATTTTCATAACAGGCAAAGACAGCATTTTTTGGATTTTCTTCTTTCACACACTGCGTTCATTGGGGGCAGGGATTCAGCTTCCCGCCTCTAAAAGTATTCTGCCCCGGATTGTACCGGAACAGGCTCTGATTCGTGCAAACAGCTTAAATACCGGAATCTGGAGCTTGATTCAGCTTGTGTCACCGGGAATTGGCGGGCTTGTGATGAATGCAATGGATATGGAAGCTGTTCTTCTGATTGATGTGGGAACTGCTGCAGTGAGTATATCGCTTCTGTTTTTGTTAGAATTGCCTGAATGGAATCGGGAGCAGGAGATGGAGAATACAAAAGAAAGACTGATACAGGGATTCTGGTATATTATGAAATCCAGGTCTTTGAAAAGGTGTCTGTTTCTTTATTCTGTTTTTCAGTTTCTGGTGGTACCGGCCTCCCAGCTCACTCCGCTTTTAGCTTCTTCCCATGCAGGCAGGGAGGTGTGGATGCTCAGCGTTATGGAGACGTCATTTTCTGTGGGAGCTTTGACAGTCAGCATTCTTATGGCTTACAGTAAGAGTTCATCTTTTCCGTTCCGGATGATCGGAGTGTCATCCGCGGTTTTTGGCATCACCATGATATTGCTTCTGCCTGCCCGGGGAATTTTATTGTTTGCTGTTCTCATGTGTATGATGGGGGCCGGAAGCCCCCTTTATTATACCCCTCTGATTACTTATATTCAGGAACATACACAGGAGAACTATATGGGACGCACCTTCTCCTTTGTAGATTTGTTATCTACTCTGGCAATGCCGCTGGGAATGGTGGTATTTGGACCTCTTGCATCAGTCAGTATTCTTATGTCCTTTGCAATTCCAGGAACCCTGCTGATTATCCTTGGAATGTGGATTATTAAAAATATGTGACAAAGGCGGGGCTGCTTATTTTGCAGCCCCGCCTTCCGGTCTATAGTTCCATAAGAGGAATCTGTATTTCTGTTAAATATTCTTCCGGGTTATCCGTATCCTGATGGTCAATAATGGTGATCTGCCGGGTGGGCGCCCCCATGGCACAGGGCTGGTTTTCATCAAGCCATCCGGCAAAGGAAAGATAAGCTCCCGCTAAATTTTCATATGGCCCATAGACCATCATGCCTGCCATCTTGGGGACTGGTTCAAGGGTGCGGCAGGTAAAAACCCCCCTGCTCTTTTCTAAACGTCTGACGATCAGACAGACCTCCATATCAATTCCGGAATCTGAATATTCCTCATCATGATAAATGGCAATACCGTTTTGACGGCTTTTATCGTATTCGATATGTTCCCTGGAGACAAAGTCCATCAGTTCCTTCCAAAGCTGTCCTTCCTCGTAATAATTTTCCACCTTTTTACGGAGGGAGATAACGGGATACGAGGGCACTGATTTAACGGTTACATTGCAATACTGGTTAAGTTCATTGCATTGTATCTGGGTAACGGCCAGACGGATCTGTTCAATGCGCTGCTTCTCCAGTTCAATCATCTTCTCCATATCCTGTATTTTCTCTCCCAGCCGGCGGATCAGATAGCTGTCATTCCAGTTATACAGAAGTTCCTTTGTTTCGCCTACTCCAAAACTGAGTTCACGCAGCATGACAATTTTCTGCAGAAGTGGCACCTGTTTCGCAGAGTACATGCGGTATCCGGTAACCGGATCTCTATAGCAGGGCATTAGTAACCCCTGGTTTTCATAATAGCGCAGCATTCGCACCGATACATGGGTCAGTTTTGAAAAATCACCGATTCGAAGCATGGGTTCACCTCCATGACACCAGTATACGAAGTGTTTTATTATACTTCAAGTACATTTTTATAAATTCCCAAAAGATTCAGTTGTAATTTGAGTGTTCATTTATTAAAATAGAAACAGTAAAATAGTCAGCATTATGATTAAAAAAAATAATGGAAGGTTTGACGCTCAAAATAAGTTATTTAAAATAAAAATCTGCCTTCCATGGCTGCTGTATAAGTGATAATGTGCATGGGACAGATGGGAGGTTCCATGCACATTTTGTCGTTTTTTGACAAATTACGTCGGCGGCGGTAACGAAAATAATGGTATTGCGTACAGATGGATATGCAAATCGGAAGGATTTGCATGAAAGGGAGAGATTGTATGATAAAATTATTAATTGTAGATGACTCTGTTTTTTCACAAAAAGTGACTGCCAGCATTTTAAGAAAATATGTAGAAGAGCCAGATATCCAATTTGCTGCCGACGGCTGGGAGGGGCTTAAAAAATACAAGGAGCTGAGGCCGGATTATGTATTTGCAGACCTGCTGATGCCGGGACTGGATGGGCAGAGCTTAATCAGACTGATCCAGGAATTTGATCCGTCAGCGAATATTGTTGTGGTTTCTGCCGATGTCCAGAATCATGTCAGGGAAGAGATTGAAAAACTTCATATCTTGACATTTATTAATAAACCTTTTACTGATGAGAAAGCCCGGATTATCTGTAATATTATGAAGGAGAAGGACAATGGAAAACCGTGATATGACACAGGATATTTTAAAGGAGCTGTTTAATATCAGTGTAGGACGTGCAGCAGGAATCTTATCAGATATTGTTCAGCAGAAAATACATCTGAATGTGCCCAATGTGAAAATCCTTAATGTTTCCTCGGAACCATATGCGATTGATGAGTATATCTCGATGAAAAAAAACGGAACCCTAATGGTATCCACTCTTTCATTTAAGGAAAATTATACGGGCAAGGCAAGCCTGATTTTTTCCGCAGAAAAGATGAAGACATTTATCAGTCTCTGCCTTCAGGAAGAACAGACGGACACAGATGATATGGATTTTAACGATGTAGATTTTGATATTATAAAAGAAATTGGCAATATTATATTAAACTGTATTATAGGGGAAACAGGCAATCTATTGAATATCAGTTTTAAATATACACTTCCGGAAGTCAGACTCTTTAATCTGCCCGAATTTAAATATGATTATCAGAATACAGGTAATTTATATGTTTTGATTTTATATATTACGTTTGTGATTGGTGATACAGAAATTGAAGGTGCAATTATTGTTGATTTATCGCTTCATTCGCTGAATGATTTATTAACAAGAATAAGCCAGCTAGAGGAATCACTATATGAATAAATTATTGTATCAGGTACTGGATAATCTCAATGAAGGGATTGTTATATTAAATGAAAATTTGCAAATCTTGTACTGGAATTATTATATGGAGGACATCACCAGTCTGAAGAGGTATCATATCCTTAATCAGTCAATTACTGATGTACTGCCCAATCTGGGCAGGAAATATTATCTGGATGCCTTTCATGAAGTACAGGAACAGGGAATTATCCGGTTCTTTTCCGGTGCAATCCACAAGCAGATGTTAAATAATTCCGATCATTATAATTTGAAGGTCACCAGAATTGAAAATGACGGAAAACATTTTATTCAGCTGGAATTCATCAATGTTACCAGTCAGTTTAGTCAGATTAAGCAGCTGAAATCCTATGTGAATCAATTATGGGAAACCAATAAGGAATTAAAGGAGAAGGAAAAGACAATTCAGAAGCTTGCATACCATGACAAATTAACGGGAGTTGCAAACCGCAGTTTGTTCTATGAAGTTTCCGCCAGTTTACTGGCCCAGGCAAAAAGAAATAAAAGTCTGCTGGGGCTTATGTTTTGTGATGTAAATAAATTTAAGTCCATCAATGATACTTATGGGCATGAGTTTGGGGATAAGGTACTGATTCATGTTGCGGAGCTGTTAGGTAAGGCAGCCAGGGAAAATGACCTGGTCTGCAGGTATGGAGGGGATGAGTTTCTCATTCTTCTTCCTGACATGAAAGAGGTGGAAAATTATAATACTGTGGCCTCCAGAATCGTGGAGCTGACTAAAGATGCGGTGGAAATTCAGAACATAACGATTCCTCTGTCCATTAGCGGAGGAATCAGTTTTTATCCGATCGATGCAGATACCATAGACCAGCTGATTGTAAAAGCGGATGCAGCCATGTATGTGGCGAAACAGCTGAAGGGAACGGAAACATACTTTTACTATATGGAATAAAGAGCCGGCTAAATTCTTCTTAATGTTTTTGTCTATACGATAAGTTATGATTACTGAAAGTCATATTCAGGGAAAGGGCGGTAATTGCGTTGAATAAAACGGTGGACTACATTTTAGAAGTAGCTAAATGCGGGGGGATTACCAAGGCAGCGAATAATCTCTATATCACGCCTTCAGCACTCAGCAAGTTTGTACAGACAAAGGAAGAAGAGCTTAAAGTCAAGCTCTTTAACCGGATAGGAAAAAAATTCGTATTAACTTATGCAGGCGAACGCTATGTAGAGATGCTACAGCAGATGATGCATTTAAAACAGCAGATGGACAATGAAATGAGCCGGATATCCAGCATGTATTTGGGCAGATTACGGATTGGATTTCAGTTATCTCTTGCGGAGACAATAATCACTTGTATTATTCCGGAATTGCAGAAAGAGTATCCGAATATTCAGATTATGATAGAGGAAGGTAACTCTACTGAACTGCTGAATATGCTTAATAATAACCAGCTGGATATAGCGGTAACAGTTGTCTATGCAGAGCCGGAGGGTATAAACTGCACAGTTTTAACAGAGGGTGAATTGATTCTTGCGGTGCCGCGTCAAAGTCCGCTTCATGAGGCCGCTGTGGAAAAAAGCGGCTTTTCCTATCCTTGGATTAATTTAGAAGACTGCATGGGGCAGCGGATTATACTGTTGTCTCCCGGGCAAATCTTCAGAAAGTATTCGGATCAGATCTTCCAGAATCAAGAAAGGAATTCTCAATTGGATATCCTGGTTAAAACAACCAGAACTGCACTGCTTTGTGTGGCAAATCAAATGGGAATTACGGTTAATGTGGATATTCTGGTAAAACAACAGCGCTTTGAGAACCGGGTCGGTATGCTGTCATTTGGTGATAAACCTATGATCCACAAGCTGGCAGTATTATCAGCAAGAAATAGTATGCTGACAGATGAGATACAAACCTTTGAGTACATCTGCAAAAGGTTTCTTTAATATCAACCTAAAAGTAAATAAAAGATGAATTTATTGCGATTTACATTTATATTATCCCCATACTATAATCATTAGTATAGAATGTACGTACATCTGAATCAAGAATATTTCATATTTAAGTATGGAAAGGTGGAGAAACATGAATACACTAACGATTTGTCTGATTATCAGTCTGTTGACCGTAATCAGCTATGTGTGGGGAAAAATCAGTATGGCAACCACTGCCATGATCAGTTTTGCAGCCTTCGTGATAACTGGCTGTGTTGAACCCAATGATGCTCTTGCAAATTTCGGAAATTCCAATGGTATTATGATTATGTCCATGTTTGTGGTAGCGGCAGGACTTCAAAGAACTCAGTTTGTAAAAATGGTAGCAACCAGTGTAAATAAATTTTCCGGAGGTTCTCTGGTAAAGGTTATGACTGGTTATGTTATTATTACCATTATCTTAAGCCAGTTTATTCAAAGTCCGTTAATCGTATTCGGCATTATGTCCCCGATGATGGCAGCAACTTGTAAGGATATGAATATCAATCCTTCCAAGGTTATGTTTGCGCTGGGGATTGCAGCAATTGCCACATGCTCGGCTATGCCTCTTGGAAGCGGAGCAACCGTTAGTGCAGAGCTTAATGGATATCTGCAGGCAAATAACTATACAGATTTTGTTGTGGCTTTGACCGATCCAATGAAAGCCCGTTTCCCGGTACTGATTGTATGTGCAATCTATTGCATCTTCTTTGCAACAAAAGTTGCACCTGATATATCCGTAGCTGCAACAGCAGATGAGAATGGAAGAAGAAAGCAGGAAGATCAGAAGCCTCTGCCTCCATTTCAGGAGAAAGCTGGTTATATCATTTTTATTCTAACAACATTAGGACTTATTTTTCAGCAGTCTATCCCAAGATCAATTGTTGCACCAGCTTGGATGATCTGTATGGTGGGAGCTATTCTCATGGTAGTTACCGGTGTGCTGAAAGGCAGAGAAGCATGTGCATCCATGAACATTCCCATGTATTTACTCTTTGTTGGTTCCATGACTATGGGAAGTGCATTATCAGCTTCCGGTGCAGGTGCAGTGGTTGGTGATTTCCTTGCTGGCATGGCGGGTAAGGTTGGAAACCCGTATATAATTGGATTTATTTTCTTTTTAGTTCCGTTTTTACTTACCCAGGTTATGCAGAACAGAGCAGTTATGCTTATCTTTATCCCTATTGCTATTCAAGCCTGCAAAAGTATGGGAGCCAATCCTGTTGGAATCATCATTATGGTGCAGGCAGCCTGCCTAACCGCGTTCATGACGCCAATGGCAACTCCGGCAGTACCTATGTATATGGCAGCAGGTGGATATGATTTAAAGAATGTAATGAAGCAGTCTGTTATTCCGGCAATTCTCTTCTGTGTTGTAACTGTTTTCTGGACAATGACAGTAATTCCGATGTACTAATAAATGCAGAATTGTCAGGCAGATGAATAGAAGGAGAAAGTGCAGTGAAAAAAGTATTGAAACTTGAACGGAACCGTAAAAGCATCACTTTACTGGATAACTTATTATATTCTACAACAAAGGACAGCAGTGGAAATGAACGTAAGCTATATTTATCGATGATGCTGCAGCATGGAAATGTAGAATCCAGACTTGCAAATGGGTTAAAACCAGATGGATTTAAGAGTGAAGAACGAAAGCCGGTGATAATTTTTGTGCCGGGAGGCGGTTACCGGGGCAGTGATAAGAATCTGATGGTTCCTGAAATGGTATTTATGGCAGAGGCAGGTTTTGCCGTAGCTTCTATTTATTACAGAAGCAGTTCAGAGCATGTATTTCCTGCTCAGATAGAGGATGTTCTTACAGCTGTCCGTTTTCTTAAGGCTAATGCAGACCAGTACGGTCTCGACAGAAACCAGATCGGAGTAATGGGGCGGTCTGCCGGCGGACATTTGGCTGCTCTAGCAGGTATGAATCTGACCGAGTACGATACGAAGGAATGGAACGAGTATTCTTCAGAGGTTCAGGCTGTATGCGATTGGTTTGGCCCGGTAGATGTTCCTGCTCTTATAGAAAAGGAACGGGAAGCCATCAAATCAAATCCTGATTACAGGTGGAAAACGCTTGAAGAAACACATCCCGGGGCATTGATGGGAGGAGATCCTGAAACAATGGCAATGCGTTCCGTTGAAGCCAGTCCGCCATACCGTATAACAAGCCGTGCCTGTCCAATACTTATTATGCATGGAGATCAGGATAGGCATGTGCCGGTTGGAGTAAGTGAGATGTTTTATGAAAAACTGGTAGAGGCTGGATTGGAAGATCAGACAGAATACTATATAATCCAGGGAGGCAACCATGGAAGTGATGAATTCTTTCAGCCTGAGGCAAAAGAAATCGTGCTGGAATTTTTTCAGAAGAGATTGAAAAAATCGGAATAATTGGAGGCTGTTATGAAAATTACAAGATTGGAAGCAATAAATGCCAGCAAATATCTATTTTTAAAAATATATACGGATGAAGGAATTACTGGTGTAGGAGAAGTTGGTGCATGGGGTTTTTTAGACGGAACTTTAGGTGTTATTAAAAAATTTGAAGAATACCTGATGGGGAAAGATCCATTTATGGCTGAGTACCACTGGAACTATTTATACCGCAGCATGTATTTCCGTGGGTCTGTTATTATGAGTGCGCTGGCTGCAGTGGATATTGCGCTCTGGGATATTAAGGGTAAAGCTCTTGGTGTACCTGTCTATGAGCTGTTGGGAGGCAGATGCAGAGATAAGGTAAGGAGTTATGAAGCAGTGTTCAAATTTACTCCGGAAGACATGGCAGAGGAATGCAAACGTTTAAAAAGCCAGGGGTATGATGCGGCAAGGCTTATGATTACCGGAGATATCAGAAAAAAACAGGCAGGCCGTGAAAACAGTATTTTTAACAAAAAAATAAGCGATTACATTAATAAAGTAAAAGCCTGCCGGGAAGCAGTGGGAGATGAATTTGATTTGATTCTGGAATGCCATAGAAGTATGGATCCGTCAGAGGCGGTGGCATTTGCAAAGGGAGTTGAAGAATTCCGCCCTCTTTTTCTGGAAGATCCCATTGCACCTGACAGCCCGGAAAGTATGGCTGATGTGGCAGCACGTACCAATATTCCGATAGCAACCGGGGAACGTTTCATAAATATTCAGGAATTCGAAACGATTTTACAGAAGAAAGCAGCAAAATATGTGAGACCGGATGTGTGTGCGTTAGGGGGGATTACCCCCTGCAAGAAGGTTGCAGCAATGGCAGAGGCCAATTATGTCAAAGTAGTTCCTCATAATCCGCTGGGCCCTGTATCAACCGCAGCCTGCTTACAGCTTGATGCAGCTATACCTAATTTTGCAATACAGGAATTTCCATCATTCTATCATCAGGGGAATGAATCTGAGATGACAACAGAGCCATTTCATGAAGAAGCAGGATATATTGTCATTCCTCATGCACCGGGAATTGGTATTGAGCTGATTGATGATCTGGCTGAAAAATTTCCGGCTAATCAGAG
The DNA here is from genome assembly GCF_049890855.1 of Lacrimispora sp. 38-1. Classification (NCBI taxonomy): domain Bacteria; kingdom Bacillati; phylum Bacillota; class Clostridia; order Lachnospirales; family Lachnospiraceae; genus Lacrimispora; species Lacrimispora sp. 38-1. The sequence goes on from NZ_JBANEW010000043.1 coordinate 229,242, forward strand.
AAGCATCTCGGCGCAGACAGCATATGACGGGTCTGTATATGATATCTGATGGTAAAATGAAGATGAGTCCGAAAGGAATTTAGCCTTTTTTTTAATGATGGCATAAAAACCGGTCACAAAGACTGACTATGCATATAATATACCGTATATATTAAATCGTGAGGTATATTATGGACCAGTACACAACCAGACCGTCAGATGAAGTACATGTAGGCTATGTGCGTGTTATGCACACAGTTCCCAACGCTCCCAATGTTGACATATACGTGGATGATGAGATGATTATTGAAAATCTTGCTTATGGAGATTTTACAGATTACTTACCTGTACAGGAGGGAACCTATAAAGTTTCTCTTTATGTAACGGGAACTCAGGATGCTCCTATTATTGAAAATATGCTTCCGGTAGAGCGGGACGTAATGCTCACCGTGGCTGCAGTGGGAACTCCTGATAACATCGGACTGCTTTCCATCACCGATGCTAATGGAGAAATTGTTCAGGGGAGAGCGATGGTACGTTTTATACATTTATCTCCTGATGCACCTGCAGTGGATATTACACTTCCAGATGGAACTGTAATTTTCCGAAATGTTGCATTTAAGCAGATTACTCCTTATATTGCCGCAGATCCCATGAATTTAACGCTGCAGGTCAGACCGGCAGGGTCAACTGATATCGTGTTAGAGATTCCCAATGTTCCCTTATCTGAAGACAGTTTTAATACAATTTATGCTGTCGGGCTTCTGCAGGGGAATCCCCAGCTTGAGGTTCTCTTGACAACAGATGAATTTTAGGGTATAACTTAAAATTAGTAGGGAAAAACAGATAGCTCTTTGTGCAGGAGTTATCTGTTTTTCTATTATCAAAGAAATTAAGACAAAGGAGATGGAAAAATGGTAAGAGAATTTCAGGCAGATGATTTAAGCCGGATTATGGAACTATGGCTGGACACCAACATACAGGCACATGATTTTATTAAAAAAAGCTATTGGCAGGACCATTTCAGTGAAGTAATGGAGATACTGCCAAAGGCATCTGTTTATGTATATGAAGACAATGGAAGCATACAGGGATTTATTGGTCTGATGGACAGTTATATAGCTGGAATCTTTATTTCCAAAGACCATCAGTCCGGAGGAATCGGAAGCCGGCTGCTTAATTATGTGAAAGGTAATCATGATGAGTTATCATTAAAAGTGTATGAAAAGAATAAACGCGCCGTGGATTTTTATTTAAGAGAGGGGTTTCTTGTGACTGAAAAACAGGAGGATAAGGAAAACGGAGAAGTGGAATACCAGATGTCATGGAGCCGGAACTGGGCTTAAAAACGAAACAATTGACAAAATCAGGCTGATGCGCTAGAATGCAAGCATATACTTGCATATGGAGGAAGGCTGATTGGACGATACAAGTCAGAAAATCATTGATGCAGCTATGGAACTTATTAAAGAGAAGGGATATGTTGCTACAACGACAAAAGATATAGCAGGCCGTGCCAATATCAATGAATGTACCATTTTTCGGAAATTTAAAGGTAAAAAAGAAATTGTCCTTACTGGAATGGAACAGGAAAAGTGGCGTGGGAATATATCACCGGCAATTTTTCAAAATGTTAAGTGGGAGCTCCAGCCTGATCTGGAGATGTTTATGCGTAATTATCTGGATCGTATTACCCCGGATTTTGTTAACTTGTCCATTGGACTTCGGGCGCCCCAGATCTATGAGGATACCAGACCCCAAATTTTGAAAATACCGAAGGCATTTCTTGAAACATTAATTATGTATTTTGAAACAATGCATGAGAGGGGAAAAATCCCTTTTCTTGATTATGAGTGTCTGGCAATGACGATTTTTTCCTCTACATTTGGTTTTACCTTTTTAAAAGCCTCCTTTAATGACCAGCTTACAAAGATCAGGCAGGAGGAGTACATTACAGGCAGTGTGTCTTTGTTTTTGAAAGGAATTGAACAGGAATAACAGGATCATGATTCAGTGGTATCATCATTTATTGGTGATGCCATTTATAAAAAACAAAATGCAAGTGAACACTTGCATTAAAAAGGAGGAGTTACTCATGGATATAACAGGTGCCCAGCTTTTTGTAAAAGCCTTAAGAATGGAGGGAGTAGATATCCTGTTTGGATATCCGGGCGGTCAGGCAATCGATCTTTTTGACGCACTGTATGGGCAGAGTGAGATTGAGATAATTCTGCCTCGTCATGAACAGGGATTGATTCATGCTGCTGACGGATATGCACGGTCTGTCAAAAAGACCGGAGTTTGTCTGGTTACCAGCGGGCCAGGTGCGACGAATCTGGTGACAGGCATAGCAACAGCCAATTATGACAGTGTTCCGCTGGTATGCTTCACGGGACAGGTGCCGACGCATCTCATAGGTAATGATGCATTTCAGGAAGTTGATATCGTAGGAATTACAAGAAATATCTGTAAATATGCGGTTACTGTCCGAAGCAGACAGGAACTGGGAAAGATCATAAAAAAAGCATTCCATATCGCTGCCACCGGAAAACCAGGAGTTGTGGTAGTGGATATTCCAAAAGACATCCAGCAGGCATATGGTGATGATACTTATCCGGACACGGTTGAAATCAGGGGGTATAAGCCCATTGCGACAGTCCATGAGGGGCAGATAAAAAAAGCTCTGGAAGCACTGAAACAGGGAGAAAAACCTCTGTTCCTGGTTGGGGGAGGTGTACTGGCAGCCGGAGCAGGAAAAGAAATGGAAAAACTTGTGGATATTACCGGGATTCCGGTGGTGTCAACCATAATGGGAAAAGGTGCCATACCCACAAACCACCCGCTATACATAGGAAATATAGGAATCCATGCCAGTTATGCAGCCAATAAAGCAATCAGTGAATGCGATGTACTTTGTTCCATTGGAACAAGGTTTAACGACAGAATCACCGGGAAAGCGGGTACCTTTGCCAGCAAGGCAACGCTGATCCATATTGATATAGATCCGGCTTCCATATCAAGGAATATCACAGTTGATATCCCCATTGTGGGTGATGCCAAAAAAGCGATCAGTCATCTTCTTCAAAAAACAGAGACCTGTAAATGCGAAGCATGGAAGAAGCAGCTGGAAGAGTTAAAAAAGTTGTATCCTCTTGCAATGAAACAGACCGGTCTGACGCCCCAGTTTATCATTGAGAAGATCAATGAAATGTTTGACAAACTTATTGTAGTGACGGACGTGGGGCAGAACCAGCTTTGGACGACACAGTTTCTGGAGCTAAATGAAGAGAAACAACTGCTGACATCAGGAGGTCTTGGAACCATGGGCTATGGTCTTCCCGCCGCACTGGGAGCAAAGCTTGGCAATCCGGAGAAACACGTAGTTGCTGTCTGCGGGGATGGTGGGATTCAGATGAATATTCAGGAGCTGGCAACAGCAGTCGTGCAGGAGCTGCCAGTGATTGTCTGCATTCTGAATAATGGCTATCTTGGTAATGTAAGGCAGTGGCAGCAGATGTTTTACAATAACCGGTATTCTTCCACTTGCCTGAAGTATAGAAAACGGTGCAAAGCGGGCTGCACAGGTCCTGGAAAAACGTGTCCTGTTTATACTCCGGATTTTGTGAAGCTGGCAGAAAGTTACGGGGCGTTTGGGATCCGTGTGACCAGCAAAGAAGAAGTCGAGGCGGCATTTAAACGAGCCCTCAAAAATGACCTTGCCCCTACGTTAATAGAGTTTATCATTGAACCGGAAGAAAATGTTCTTCCTATTGTTCCGCCGGGAAGCCAGTTAAGTGAAATGATTATGGAATACTAAATAAGGAAGGTGAAGGATATGAAAAAAAGGTGGCTTTGTCTGTTTGTGGAAAATGAAGTGGGTGTACTTGCCAGAATTACCGGGCTTTTTTCTGCGAAAGCTTACAATCTTAACAGCCTTACGGTAGGGACGACGCAGGATGAGACGGCATCTCGGGTAACCATCAGCCTTTTCAGTGATGACCAGCTTTTTGAACAGATTAAAAAACAGCTGAACCGCATGGTGGAAGTTTTTAAAGTAATTGATTATACAGATATTGACATTTACAGAAAAGAGATTATGTTTTTAAAAATATTGAAATGCACAGAAAATGACCGCGCTTTCCTTTTTCAGTTTTCAGAGGTATACGGAATCAGAATTCTTGATTTTAACAAAGATTCGGTATTGATGGAAAGCATAAAAGCGGAAGAAGAAAATAATCTTATGCTGCAGTTATTATACAAGAGACTGGATAATCCGGTTGAAATTGTCAGAGGTGGAAGCGTAGCGGTTGAAGCAGTTTAGAGCTTTGCTGACAAAAACTTTGTGTCAGAGTCAGATCGAATTGTGATCTTCCCGTATACAAAATTAAGGGAAACTGGTATGATAATAATGATATATCAGACAAGAAATGAATGGCACAAAGGATTCGTATAATATTATGAAGCAATTAACCATAGGAATACTGGCTCATGTCGATGCAGGTAAGACCACGCTGTCAGAAGGAATTCTTTATGCAAGCGGGAAGATCGGAAAGCCAGGAAGAGTTGATAATAAAAATACATTTTTAGACACCTACGAGCTGGAAAAAGCCAGGGGCATCACCATATTTTCCAAACAGGCAGTTTTTGATATGGGAGATATTAAAATCACCCTTTTAGATACTCCGGGGCATGTGGATTTCAGTGCGGAGATGGAGCGGACCCTTCGTGTGCTGGACTATGCCATACTGGTAATCAGCGGTGCAGACGGAGTACAGGGACACACCAGAACTTTATGGCGTCTTTTGTCCATGTACCAGATCCCTGTTTATCTTTTTATTAATAAGATGGATCAGCCGGCTGCCGATCAGGACAGATTGATGAGCGAGGTAAAAAAGCAGCTTCATGACAGCTGTATCGATTTTTCCCTGAATGATACAGACAGCTTTTATGATCAGCTTGCCATGTGCAGTGAAAGCATGATGGATGATTATTTAGAAAACGGCTTGGTAAGCGGGGATCAGATCCGGCAGGGGATCAGAAACCGGACTGTATTCCCCTGCTTTTTCGGTTCAGCACTGAAATTACAGGGGATAGAAGCCCTTCTTACAGGAATCAGCCAATACGCCCTGATACCAGAGAATGCCCATGAATTCGGAGCCAAAATCTTTAAAATAACAAGAGATGACCAGGGAAACCGGCTGACTCACTTAAAGCTTACCGGCGGAGCACTCAGCGTAAAGAATACCCTGACCAATGGAGTCTGGGAGGAAAAAATCAACCAGATCCGCATCTATTCCGGAGAAAAATACGAGACAGTGAATGAAGTTACTCCCGGCTGCATTTGTGCAGTAACCGGACTTACCCAGACCAGGCCAGGTGAGGGGCTGGGATTTGAAGAAGCATATGAATCACCGGTACTGGAACCGGTCCTGTCTTATCAGATTGCCTTGCCGGAAGGCTGTGACCCAAGGCAGATGCTTCCAAAGCTGCGCCAGCTGGAAGAAGAGGAGCCGGAGCTTCATATTGTATGGGATGAACATGTACAGGAGATTCAGGCACAGATTATGGGGGAAATACAGATTGAGATATTAAAGACCCTGATCTTAGAACGGTTTGGAGTGGATGTATCCTTTGATACGGGAAGAATTGTATACAAAGAGACCATTGAAAGCCCTGTGGAAGGTGTGGGACATTTTGAGCCGCTGAGACACTATGCAGAGGTCCATCTTTTGCTGGAACCCGGGGAACAGGGCAGTGGTCTGGAATTTTGTTTAGCCTGCAGTGAAGATCTGCTGGCCAAAAACTACCAGAAACTTGTACTGACTCATCTGGAGGAAAAAAATCATAAAGGTGTGCTGACCGGATCTGCAATTACAGATATGAGAATTACTCTTGTATCAGGAAAAGCTCATCAGAAGCATACGGAAGGCGGGGATTTCCGGGAAGCAACGTACCGGGCGGTGCGCCAGGGCTTAAAAGAAGCTCAGTCGGTACTCTTGGAGCCATATTATGGTTTTACGCTTGAACTGCCTGAAAATCTGGTAGGAAGAGCAATGACAGACATTGAAAAGATGTGTGGAACCTGCCAGATATCCCATACAGACGGAGAAGCTGCAGTTCTTACCGGCAGTGCGCCGGTGTCCGTCATGAGAAATTACCAGAAAGAGGTATCGGCATATTCCAAAGGTATGGGAAGGCTGTTTTGTACCTTAAAAGGTTATGAGCCCTGCCATAATCCGGAAGCTGTAATGAAAGAGTCTGGCTACGATTTTGAAAGTGATCTGGACAATCCTGCCGGTTCTGTATTCTGTTCACACGGTGCCGGGTTTGTGGTTCCCTGGGATCAGGTAAAAAAACACATGCATCTGGAGCCTTTCTTAAAACTGTCCCAGTCAGAGGCTGCTGAGGAGACCCTGGGGGGCGGATCTTCCGGCCAGGAAAACCCCCTTATGAGTCTGGAAGAAATCGACCGGATTATAGAAAGCACCTTTTATGCCAACAGAGGGAAACGGACAGAATGGAAGAGAAAAAAGCCTGTTTATGAGACCCGCAGGGATCCGGTCTGCTATAATATGAATCATTCAGAACAAAGGGAAGAATATCTCCTTGTGGACGGTTATAATATTGTATTTGCCTGGCCGGAGCTTGCCAGTATGGCACAGGAAAATATGGATGGTGCCAGAATGAAGCTTCTGGACCAGCTGTGCAATTACCAGGCAATCCGTAAATGCCAGATCATCGCGGTATTTGACGCATACCGGGTAAAGGACCATCGGGAAGAATTTATCGCCTATCATAATATTCATCTGGTATATACCAGAGAGGCGCAGACAGCTGACCATTATATTGAAAAATTTGCCCATGATAACAATCGGAAATACCGGATTACCGTTGCCACCTCCGACGGCCTGCAGCAGATGATCGTAAGGGGAGCTGGATGCGCTTTGTTATCAGCAAGAGAGTTAAAGACAGAGATGGAAGCAGCAAACAAAAGAGTGACTGAGGAATTTCAGGATTCCAGACCAAAAGGCCGTAATTTTCTTCTGGACGCTCTTTCAGATGAGGCAAAAGAACAGTTAAAAGATGCGGGCGGTAAAGAATCATAATTGATGAATGATCCTATAAAATGGCACGGTCCTTACTGCAGAAAGAAATGAATGACACAGGAAGGACCGGACGGATTTTATTTGTAACGGCCGCTGGAGGTGATAGAAAGCTCATATTGATCGCCCAGGATGCAGATATCATCGGATAAGAGCGGTTCGTTCCCCCTGTAGCAGACTCTCTGGATACACAAAAGAGCAGTTCCCGGCGGCACTGCCAGCATCTCAGATTCTGCAAAGTCTGCAGATTTTGCAAAGATTTTATCAGCAGCAGACTGGATCTCCAGATGATATTGCTGCTCCAGAAATTCATAAAGACCGTTAAACTTGTTTGTGAACTGCTCAATATTAGGAACCAGCGCATAGGGTATGTAGTCTTTTATTATGGCTATGGGTTTTTCGTTAATCAGCTGGATCCTCTGAATTCTGGCGATCGGGGTCCCCAGAGCCTGATGGAGCTCTTTTCCCAGCTTTTCAGTGGCGTAAATAATATCAATGTACATGCTTTTGGTGCGGACTTGAAATCCCCTTTTGCGCAGACATTCTGTAACTGAGGTGACTTTGTTTAACGATTGAATTGCTCTGGAGTCCAGTACGATCGTACCTCTTCCCTGTCTGATTTCAACAAGACCTTCTTCCTTGAGAATTTCCATGGCAGTTCTGACAGTGGTGCGGCTTACCTGGTATATCTTTTCAAGTTCTGGTTCGGTTGGAAGGAATTCTGAAACAGGATAGGTTCCATCTTTAATTTTCATTTTTATTAAATCATGAACTACCATATAAGCGGGAACTTTCCCCATAATAAATTAATTATGAAAATCACAGGGCAGCACTTGATTTTCATAATTCCCCCTTTCTTTCACATATTCATTTAGATGACACTAATTATATCATATGTTTCTTTTATAGCAAATGAATGTAAAAAAAAATATTCAAGGAGATCTCATGTGTACAAATAAAAAAAGAAAAAATGATGTTTGGCTCCATGCAAAGCCGGAGGTTTCAGTGACAATTGCATGGAGAAGATTCTGTCACTGAATAAATGCCGGTTTTGCCTTCTGATCTTTCAAAAATAGGAGGAAGCCAGCATGAAATATGTAAACGCAAAAACAATTCTTCCTGATAAGCTGGTCAGGGAACTGCAGCAATATATCCAGGGAGAATATATCTATATACCCGCCCTTTGCAGGCAGAGAAAACAGTGGGGAGAGAAGACCGGGTACAGAGAAGAATTAAAACAGAGAAATAACACAATCAGGACCCAGTACCATAATGGCAGATCCATGGAAGCCCTTGCAGAACAACACTGCCTTTCCCTCTCTGCTATCAGAAAAATTATATATCAGCAATAAACCCACGGAGCTGCAGATGCAGCTCCGAATTTTTATACAGAATAATACAGAGGCATAAAGTGTATTGATTTCTTAAAGAGAGGAGGATACAATAGCTTAAAAAGCCGTAATGGGAGGAAATGAAAATGGATCTGACTTATATGGGATATGAAGAACGAATCATAACACCAAAAAAACCAGTGCAGATAGCAGGATATGATGCCCGAATTGACAACTGTTCAAGAGGAACCATGAAGGATTTAAAGGCCCAGATTCTTGTTAGTAAAAGAAACGAAGACAGATTCTGCCTTGTAACAATCGACAGCCTTGGTTTTACAACCAGGTTGACCAATCTGCTGCGGGAAAGGATTTCAGAGATGCTTTCAGCAAAAATGGAGCAGGTCATGGTCTGTTTTTCCCACACACACGCTGCACCCAATGCTGCAGTTGAAAACGATTATTATGAATCTGTATGCCAGACAATACTCTCAGGAGTAAAAAAGGCGGGTGAATCCATGGAACCAGTTTACGCCGGGTGGGGAATCGGCGAAAATACCGTTGGAATTAACAGAAGAGGGAGCGGTCAGCCAATTGATCCACGGATCGGGGTCTTAAAGATATGCGGGGAAGGGCAGGAAAAAATAAAAGTTCTGATCGTCCGGGTAACCGCCCACTGCAATGTTCTGATGCCAGATAATTACCTGATTTCGCCGGACTATTTCGGGGAGGCAAGAGAAGCGATAGAACGCAGATATGGCTGTAAAGTAATGATGGTGCAGGGGGCGTCCGGGGATGTAAGACCCAGATACCGCCAGGAGAATGCGGATTATCTGGAAATTCATCCGGCAGAGGTACATTTAATGGATATCAGCGATCAGATGAAAGTAAGATATGCCGCGCAGAGCAAAAAAGCATTGAAGGATATGGGAGATGATATCTGTGAGTCCCTGCAGCCGGTCATAGACAAGATTAATCCAATGCCCATCAACAGAATATCTATGTTTTCCGTTAAATCGACCTTTTATGCGGATGTTCCGGAATTGAACCGGGCCCGGGAAATTGCGTCCGAAGCATGGGAGCAGGGGAAAATCGATGGTACAGGCTGGCTTTTGGAAGTGGAGAGACTTCTGAATAATGATGAAATCAGGCAGAGTGCCGAAATTGAAATACAGTTTTTTGCAGTCAATGACGGCTGTCTCTGCGGAGTTCCCAGTGAAGTCATGTCTGATATCGCAGTTGAAATCTGGAAAAAGACCAGTAATCCAATGGTATTTTTCAATGGTTATACAAATGGCTGTACCAGCTATCTTCCGACAGCTGCCGAATATGACAGGGGCGGATATGAAGTTCTCTGGTCCAACCTTCTTTACTACCAGTATCACGGGAGAGTCATGCCATTAAACAGAGATACGGCAAACCGTCTTGAGGATGAGGCGGTAAAGGCGTGGATGGAGTATTGGATTTATTTTTCATGAATCATCACCATCCCTGTTTTACCATCTACGGTAATGATTTGTCCGGTCTGAATCTTCCTGGTTGCGGAGTGAGTTGCCATAACCGCCGGTATGCCATACTCCCGGGCGACAATACTGGAGTGGCTAAGTGGACCTCCAATATCGGTTACAACAGCACTGGCTGAAGCAAATAACGTCGTCCATGCGGGAGTGGTAGTGACTGCAATCAAAATATCTCCAGTATTGAATTTCTCAAAATCGGCCGGACCGTACAGAACGCAGGCTGGAGCCGTCACTGTCCCGAAACTGGTGCCGATTCCGTAAAGAACCGTATTGCCATTAATTATTTCTGGTTTTTCCGGGTTACTGTGAGCATTTTTCTTTTTCTTTTCCGGGATCTCTGGCGGAGAAGTATAACTCTGGTTCTTTTTCCATTCTTCCCGGCGTCCGGGAATTGTTCCGGTCATATCCTGAAGTATCTCCCTCCGGTCAAGCCGATTAACCAGATCTGACAATTCCGTCTCATTGAGCCAGTATATTTCATCAGGCTGTGAAAGCGCTCCTTTTTTAATAAGCCGCTGTGCAACCTCATTCAGCATTATACGAATCACCGGATGTCCCATTCCCATTGAGAAAATAACGTCCTCTCTCATAGGTGCGGTTTTCTGTGCCCAACCAAGCAGTTTTAAGAACAGCTTTCTTCTGGGACCGTTAAGCTGATTGGATATTGCTTTTGCAGCCTCAACCCGTCTTTTTTTAGCCTCAGCCTGACGCGTTAACGGACTTTCTCCCTGACCGGTTGCGAAGGATTTAATTGATTCGAAGGTCGGAGTGAGAACTTCCTGAGGTGTGGGATTGGAAAAATCAAATTCATAGGCGGTACGGCCATAATTTACAAAATGAAGCTGGATCTGTTTTTTCCATTGCGTCCACAGTTCATCGGAGATCATTGGAGGCGGGACAGCGGATGTGAACTGCCTGCTGATATCAGCAGCCGGAGTAATTCTGAGATAGTTGCTCAAATCCGGGTATTGGGAGACCCACTTGCCAATTTTATATAACGATTTCTCTGACTGCAAAGCAATTGTGTCCATTCCCAGTAAAAGTACTGAAATATCCGGTACGCCAGCTTTGGCGGCAGTACCTTTAAATAATTTTGTTAACAGGGTCTCACTTGTAAGTGCTGCAGGCAAACAGAGCTGAATTTTTGTAAAGTAGGTACAGGCCGCTCCAAATACGGTTCGGACCCCATTGAGCAGTTGTTCTGCGCTCATTGATTCCATAGGTTTGCTTTCCCATTCCGTAACAACTGCAGCGAATTCCTTTTGTGCTTTATTAGATCTTTCTACACTCTTTTGATAGGTACGGCGAATGGATTTTGGGGAAAAAGATTTTGTAATCAGAAGAAATGGCTTAAATCTGCAGGACATATAGGTATATCCATTAATCGTGGTATATGCGCCATGTTCGGGCCACAACTTTTGGACGCCATCTTCAAACATATGGTTCCAAAGAATATGTGTCGCCTGATTAATGAGATCCATTCCCAGAGTTGCAAATAAAGGAGTAACGGGACTGGGCAGATGTTCCGCCAGACTGCCTTTGGTGTAGATTACTCCTTTTTCGAGAGGTTTCCATTGGGGAGGCAGAACTGTGATCGGACGGGCCTGAACGATATACATCTGATCCTTTTCCAAAGCCCATTCCACATCCATTGGCATCTGATAGTACTGTTCGATTGTTTTTCCAAGTTTTGTCAATACCTCGACCTGCGCACCGGTGAGAGCCGGTTTCTGACGTATCGAATCAGCAACTGGTACCTCTTTTGTCCCTTTTGCGGTACGGATTGTCATAAGTTGTTTGTCGGCGGTCTCATATGAGGTGATTTTCTCTGAAGTCTTGGAAACAACAATGGTATCAGGGGTGACCAGGCTTGATACTACCGCTTCGCCAAGTCCCCAGGCGGCATTAATGAGCATCTCATCCCGATCTCCGTTTACTGGATTGACAGTAAATAAAACTCCTGCAGCATCTGAAAAAATCAGTTTTTGAACGGTAACGGCAAGTGCTACCGTTGTCTGATCAATATGGTTGATCAAACGATAGGAGATCGCACGGGCCGTCCATAGAGAGGCCCAGCAGCGCTTAACGGCATTAAGAACTTCACTTTCGCCCTGAATATTCAGATAAGTTTCCTGCTGTCCGGCAAAAGAAGCGCCGGGTAAATCTTCGGCAGTAGCCGATGACCGCACGGCAACCGGTACATTGCCCAGCTTTTGACAGGCGGCGGTAATTTCCTTTTTTAGTTCGTCAGTCATTTCTCCTTTTTTAAACATATTGCTGATCTGCAGGGATGCTGCTTCCAGCTTTGCCGTATTACCCGGGTCAAGTCCATCTAATGCGTCGATAATCTGTGGCTGGATTTCATTTGTATTAACAAAGAGCCGGTAGGCCTCAGTAGTAACATGAAAGCCATCCGGAACCGGTAATCCGGCTGACAGCATTTTCGACAGGGACATACCCTTGCCGCCTACGGTTTCAAGTGTTGCCTGATGATGCTTCATTGATAAAATATAAGCCATATCAGAAACCTCCTTTTAAAGAGTGATTCCGTGTAAAAATATATTGACTGCTTCATTGAGCATTTCTTCCATACTATTAGATGGACGGGATGTATATGTGATAGAAAGCATTGAATTAATCAGCAGCCGTGATGCCAGTTGCGCATCGGTCACCCGAAATAGTCCATCCTTAATCCCCTGTTCAATCACCGACTGTACAATATCCTGATAAGTATGCCGTATTTTTTTAATCCGCTCCTGGTAATCCTCATCCAGAAAATAAGCTTTTGTCGCCAGCCACATAAATAAGATGTTATTTTCTTTTGAATAGGCAAGATTAAGCTTCATAATTTCCATTAGGGATTGCTCCGGGGGAAGATTTGTATTGATAATCTTTTGTACCGTTGTGATTGCATTATTAACCTGAGACTCAATCGCATATATGACAATTTCATCTTTTGACTGAAAAAAATCATAAAGACTTGATTTCCCCAATCCTGTCAGATCAGCAATTTCTCTCATTGACGTTTTCTCAATTCCCTTGACCTGAAAGAGATTCAGCGCTGCTTTCATGATGTCAAGGCGACGTTCCGTTTGTTGTTCTGGTGTTAGTGTAAATCCTTTTGGCATAATGGCACCTCCTGTAGCGACCGGTGTTCGCTTCTTAATTTGATTATAAGCGACCATCGGTCGGTTGTCAATAGAAGTATATTCTGGAATTAGCTTTCTGAGTGCGAATCCTGTGGTATATGTGTTATAATGATGGAGAATGACATGGGATGTTTTTTTAGAAGATGGTATACTTGCAGGAGAGATCTAACTCGTGGCAGTCAAATTCCATATGGTCTGTTTCATTCAGTAAGCGATCAATATGAAAGAAATGCATATTATTTATATTAGATACACGTATATATTAAATAAAAGGGTGAGGTATTATTTATGAGTAAAAAAGAATTTAAACGGGAAAGTAAAGAAAAGAAACCAGTACTGGCCATCTGTTACGATTTTGACAAAACCTTATCGCCAGATGATATGCAAGCGCAAGGCTATATTCAGTCAGTAGGCTATGACGTGGGAGATTTTTGGACTGAATCCAATGAATTGGCCGAGAACAACGAGATGGATCAGAATCTGGCGTATATGTACAAGATGGTTCAGGAGGCAGAGGGAAATTTAATCTTCAAAAAAAAGACTTTAGAAGACTATGGTGCAAAGGTCAATTTGTTCCCTGGTGTAGGGGACTGGTTTGAAAGAATATGTGAATATGGGACTGACCATGGCGTTATCGTTGAACATTACATTATTTCTTCCGGATTGAAAGAGATGATCGAGGGGACATCTGTCGCCAGGAAGGGTGCTTTCAAAAAAATATACGCAAGTTCCTTTTATTACGATCCCAGAACCGGTGTTGCGAAATGGCCGGCACAGGTCGTAAACTATACAAATAAGACGCAATTTTTATTCCGAATTGAAAAAGGAATTCTGGACATTAATGATCAGGGGGTTAATGATTCTTTTGCTCCCGAAGAAATGCGGGTACCATTTCGTAATATGGTATACATAGGTGACAGTGATACAGATATTCCTTGTATGAAACTTGTGAATTCATATGGCGGACATTCAATTGGTGTATATAATGCTGCAACAAATGATAAATCTAAAGTTTATAAAATGATGCATGATGGCAGGATAAAATATTATGCGCCGGCTGATTATTCAGAAGGAACACAATTGGATAATCTGGTGAAATCAATTATAAACCGCACGGCTGCCAATGAGGCTTTAGAAGAATTTTTTTACCAATGTAAAAAGGAGAATTTTGAAGCTGATAAACAAAACAGCGAGGAAGGCCGTAAAAAAACTGATTTATTAATTGCGCTGGAAGGCAGTGGGAATTTTGCAACGACACATTCCACAATAAAAGAACTCAATAGCTTTAAAAATTGGACACCAGACGAAAAAGAGCTGTTATTTAAAATTGCAGTTGAGAATAGTCAGGTATTTTACGTATTGGGTGATTTAGATGTAAAACTATTTTATCAAAATGTGCTTATGGATACCCAAAACTATTCAGAAAATGCAAAAAAAGTAAAGGTGGAAATTGAAAAATAAATATAAAGAAAGAGGTACAGATATCATGGAGTATCCATATAAGATAATTGATGAAAACAATTGGAAAAGAGCTTTACACTGTCAAATATTCAGAAACAGTATAGAACCTTCTTATTGCGTAACCTTTGAATTGGATGTTACAAATTTTCTGGCGAAGGTTCGGGCAGAAAAGCTTTCCTTTACATTTTCCCTTATCTTTATCGTTTCAAAATGTGCAAATGATATTGAGGAATTCCGTTATCGTTTTCTCAATGGTCAGATTGTGCTTTATAACAGAATTAACACAGCTTTTACCTATCTTGATAAAGATACTGAGTTATTTAAAGTTGTTAATGTTGAGATGCAGGATACACTGGAACGTTATAATTCTGTTGCAGCCCAGAAAGCTGGAAACCAAAAAGAATATTTCACGGGGCCGATGGGTAACGATGTGTTTCAGTTTTCACCAATGCCATGGGTATCGTATACCCATATTTCACATACAAACTCCGGTAAAAAAGATAATGCCACTCCATTGTTTGACTGGGGAAAATATTTTGACAGAGATGGAAAAAAGATACTTCCCTTTTCAGTTCAGGTCCATCACTCTTTTGTAGATGGGATACATATAGGAAAACTGGCAGAATCGTTACAAACTTATTTGAACATTTTTGAATTAGATATCCGCTTATGAATTCGTAAAAGGAAAAAACAATGAAAAATTATATTATAGAAACAGATCAGCTCGCATTAAGAGAGCTTACAATGGATGATTTTGAGGTGTGGCATCATATATTATCGGATCAGGAAACAATGCAATACTATCCAAGGGCGTTTGATGAGGATAAAACAAAAAGCTGCATCGACTGGAATCTTGCTAACTATGACAAATATGGCTTTGGACTGTGGGCAGTTATTTTAAAGGAATCAAATCAGTTCATTGGTGACTGCGGTATTACCATGCAGAATATCCATGGTGATGGAAATTTGTTTCCTGAAATCGGCTATCATATTGATAAGCGGTATTGGCGCAAAGGATATGCTACGCAGGCAGCAAAAGCCTGTTTGAGATATGCTTTTGAGAACAACGGTTTTGATGAAGTTTTTTCGTATCAAAAGTGGACAAATATTCCATCAAGGAAAGTGGCTGAAAAAATGGGTATGTCATTGCGTGAGGAATATGCAGACGAAAAAAATATAAAGACAAGTGTATATTCCATTACCAGATCAGAATTTTATACAAAATCTGTTATGTCAGACAGAATTTGAAAAGTATGAAAATGAAACAGATGGGACTCTATGGAAAGCATGATTGCGTTGTTAACCGATATAAAAGGAGGATTATGTATGGAAAAAACACTTTATTCAATACTTGCAGTGTTTCCTACACCAAATATAGAAAAAACCGCTGAATATTATAATGAAATTATGGGATTTAGAATTGTTAAATATTTAGATGTAAAAGAACCCCATATATGCCTTTACCGTGATTGCGTGGAAATTGTATTAACTAAAGCAAACAGCGATAAAGTTTACACGAATAGGGAACTGTACGGTTATGGGGAAGATACATATATTATTACGGACAATCAAGAAGGATTACAAAGTGAATTTATAAGTAAAGGAGCTAAAATTGTTCGTCCTCTAAATATGACAGATTATAATAATAAGGAATTTGTGTTAGAAGATATAGACGGACGGTGGCTGGCTTTTGGAATGAAACAAAAATAACACTAAAATTTTAGGTAAAGTAATCTTTCAACATAATTATAAATGGAGGATAAGTAATGCAATGTATAATTAATGGACAAGCATATAATTATATTGATAATGTTATGGAAGAAGAGTTTTCGAGAAAAAGTTACTTTCAGCTTGCAGAAGAAATCTACAATTTAAAATATGAAAAGTGGTATCAATCCGGATATATGGATAACCATTATAAACCATATATAATTATTTACGAAGATACAGCCGTTTCAAGTGTGGCAGTATGCATTAATGATATAATCCGGAAAGGTAAGCGAAAAAGATATGTACAAATCAGTACTGTTATGACTCTTCCTGAGTATAGAAACAAAGGGTTAAATCGATACCTAATGGAAAGAGTTTTAACCGATTGGGTGGATAAATGCGATGCAGTTTATTTACTATCAAATGATTCTGTTGTAGATTTTTATCCAATATTTGGTTTTGAGGAGTACAAAGAGTTTCAATATAGCAAGCCGATCTTAAAAATACCAGGTGCATATAGAAAGCTTGATATAGAAGTTCCGGAAGACTGGAATTTAATTATTAAAAATTATAAAAGAGGAAATCCATTTACCGAATTGAAAGTAGATAATCTGAGTCAGTTTGTATTTCATTGCATACAATTTAGAATGAATGATATTTATTATATTGAACAATATGATGCTGTTGCAGTGGTTAAATATGATAATAATAGACTCAATTGTTATGATGTTTTTGCCGATGCCAATCTTCAACTGGATGATATATTAGGCATTATGGCTAATGATAATACAGATTATGTGTGTCTGGGATTTACACCGGAATTAAAAGCTGGGTATATAGTTGAAGAATCACAGGAGGAAGATAATCACTTGTTTGTACTTAAAGGAAAGGAGAATATTTTTAAAGATAATAAGGTGATATTCCCGATGTTGTCCCGTGCCTGATAAGAGATTTGGAAATTTGTGACGGAGGTTGTATTTATGAAGACAGTACTATTAGATGTTATTTCCGAAGAAGTTATTAAACTGTTTTCCGAACAAGATGACTTTATGATGGACTTTCTCGGTGCTGATAGTGTTTACTATACCCGCTATAGCAAAAATGAAAAAATTGAAAAAGTTTGGTTAACCTACTTTGACGATTTTCCAATCGGATGTGTTGCCTATCGTAAAAAATCTTCTGATGTCGGTGAAGTTAAACGTATGTTTATAAAGCAAGAATATCGTGGACGCGGAATATCTAAATCATTGCTTAATATGGTTGAACAATATGCAAATCAGTGTGGTGATAATACTCTGCATTTAAGCACACGTATTACACTTGAACCAGCAATTACATTGTACCGACGTTCTGGATTTTTAGAAACATTTCACGATGGTCTTTATGTGGAAATGGAAAAAAAGCTGTAAGCCGGCAGGGTTATTTGTTTTTGCTGAAATATACCAGCGATGCTATGATATTAATGATGGACGTAACAATGATCAGCTGCACAGAGATTAACGCTATCTCATGAAGATGTATCCATAAGAGCCGGCCAATCTTTTGCTTTCACTAAAAAACTGGTACTAAAAAGCTGTGCACATATTGATAGGGCACAGGACACAAAACTTACTGCCATAAGAGCAGCGTACTTTGAGCAGCTGATTTTATGGTATTGGCTAAGAATAACCAATGGAGGAAGCCAGGTGGCAATTCCTAATATGATACTAATTGAATTACAGATTTCTATCATCGGGAAACTCCCTTTACAAGACTCAGCAGTCTGTTATTATCATTATTATAGCTTACACTTACGGTAAAGTCATTATAAAAAGATATAATTTCCAGTAATACATATATCAATATTTAGCATGTACGTTCCGTTGTTTAGAAACAGATCATTAATAATATTGGAGGTTCCATATGAAAGAGCAGACACCCTTTCGTCCTGTGGTATGCGTTTTAGTTATTTATTTGATATGTTATGTATTCAGAGCAGTTGAATACATGGTTTTCCGCACAGATCAGTCAATTTTTGGCGAGGCGTTTATACATAAACTGGCAGGTATACTTGTGCTTGCACTGGCAATACGATATTTTTCACTCAAATGGCCAGACATCGGTTACACGCATAAAAAAGCCGTAAGGAATATGCTTTATGGCCTGCTGCTTGGGGCAGCTGTGTATATGATTGCATATGGCATTGAGTTTTTTCTGCAATTATCCAGAAACAGCAGTCCATCTATGAACGTATATGTGACCAGCTATGCGATTGATGGTAATCGGGGAATGCAGACCGGCATCCTGTTTTTCCTGTTTTGTATTGTTGGAAACGTCATCAATGTGGCTATGGAGGAAGGCGTCTTCCGAGGACTATTCGTCAGACTTTTGGAAGGAAAATATTCATTCATGAAAGCAGCGGTATTTTCCTCTGTTCTCTTTGGCTTCTGGCATGTCGCAGCACCTGTAAGAAATTTATTGGATGGAGAAATAAGTCTGATGGGTGTAATTCCGTCTGTTATCATCCTTATATTAACGACAGGAATTGCCGGCTTTAAATTTTGTCTGCTGACTAAAATCACCGGATCGCTTTGGATGTCCATGGCTGATCACTTTTTTAATAATGCCATCATTAATCTTTTACATATCACAACCATATCCGGCGCAGATGAATTGCAGATAATCCGAATTTCCGCTGCTCAGACTATCTCATTTTTAATTGTAATTATCATTTACTTTAAAAGCGGAGGGCGCCGAAAGTCTACGTTTCGTACATAGATACGAATACTCTAAACATATGAATTCAACAATCTTAAATAAAAATAAGCGAACAGACAAGATAATGGAGGTTAACAAAATGTCAAAAATTACAGTGTTAATAGGAAGTCCCCGAAAAAATGGCAATACTGAGATCCTTGCAAATGCTTTTATTGATGGAGTTAATAAACAGGAAAACACCGTGGAAGTGATTTCTGTAACAGGAAAACGCGTTAACGGGTGTACAGGCTGCAATTTTTGCTATAGAGATAACAGTCATAACTGTGCGCTGAAATCGATATGCAGGGAATTTATGAGAAACTTGCAGATGCAGATGTTCTGGTGATAGCCACTCCTGTTTATTTTTATGGAGTTAGTTCTCAATTGAAATGCATAATTGACCGACTGCATAATCCCATACGCAATACGTTTAAAATGAAAGAACTTGTTTTGTTAGCTGTTTGTGCTGATACAATACCCACCGTTTTTGACTCTCTGATATCCATGTATCATGCGGTACTGAGCTATTTTTCCCTTAGAGACGGGGGAATGATCACAGTCCCTGGTGTATCTGAAAAGGGTGATATTCTCGGTAATCCCGCACTTGTGGAGGCTGGTAAACTGGGAGGCAGATATTAGGCGGTAATGCAGATATAAGTATTGCTTTTATTTAATTTATAATTTATTATAATATAAAACAATTAAATCTGTAGGTTAATAGGAGTAAATACGATGAATGAATATCATAAAAAACTAAAAGAGGAAATAGCCCAATTCAGAGAAGCCGGTCATAAGTTTGTAAATAAGGAAATTACTACTGCTGATTTTAAGGGAAAATCAGGAGGCATGGGGGTTTATGCACAAAAGGGCGGGGAAGCTTTTATGATTCGATTAAGGATACCCTGCGGTATTTTATCATTTGCCCATATGAATTTAATCTATAAATTTGCCGTACAATATGGTTTACAACGAATTCATCTTACAACCAGGCAGGCCATTCAGCTTCATGATCTGGATATTGATTCTGTCTGTGATATCATGGAAGCTGCCATTGACCATGGTTTGTATACCAGAGGAGGCGGCGGTAATTTCCCCCGGAACGTTGCACTGTCTCCCCTGTCCGGTGTGGATAAAACAGAAGCCTTTGATCCTACACCCTATGCACTGCAGGCGAACCGATATGTCATGGAACGGATCCTGGAATACCATCTGCCCCGTAAACTGAAAATTGCCTTTTCCAACAATGAAGCGGATACTGCAAACTGTACCATTAATGATTTGGGCTTTTTGTCAGTTCTGGATCAGGGAAAACCCTATTTTAAAATGTTTCTTGCAGGCGGATTAGGTAATAATCCGGCAGTTGCTTTGCCGTATGATGAGCTGATCCCCTTAGACCAGGTACTGTACCATGTGGAAGCTGTAACCAGAATATTTGCGGCGGAAGGGGATTATCAGAACAAGGGAAAAGCCAGGCTGAGGTACATCCCAAAAAGAATGGGAGAAGAAGCATTTATGGAGTGTTACAAAAAACATCTCGCCCAGGTGAAAGAATCCATGGATCTGAATATAAATGTGGATGCAGAAGGGATATGGGAACCTGCAGGTCAGATGCAGTCTTCTTATATCCATACAGACAGCGGTAATCTGATAGTCCAAAAACAAGAGGGATTCTATACAGCAGTCATTCACCCCCAATGCGGACAGCTGCCTGTAAAAACCCTTGAAAAAATAATTACATTTCTCATGGATAAACAACAGGACATACGCCTTACTATGACGGAAAGCATGTACATCCGCAATCTGACCAGAGAAGAAGGAGAAAAGCTTCTGGCAATAATGGAAGAGACCAATCAGGTAACTCTCATTGGTATGAGTGTCAGCTGTGTGGGAGTTCCAACCTGCCAGATAGGAGTTTTAGAGAGCCAGACTTTATTAAAAGAAATAAACAGGGTACTGATGGAAAATAAGATAAAGACGGATTATCTGCCGGGAGTTTCCATATCCGGGTGTTTTAATTCCTGTTCCAGGCATCAGGTAAGTGAAATTGGCTTTGCCGGCTGTAAAAAACGTATTTCCAATGCTCCGGCAGATGCATTTGAACTTCATGTAGGGGGAGCAGCAGGGAACAATAACACCCATTTGGGTAAATGCATGGGTGCAGTAAAAAAAGAAGATATTCCGGACTTTATGGTAAAACTTTCTCAGGCCTTAAATGCCAAAGGAATGTATTTTATGGACTATCTGAAGGAATACGGAGAAGAGTTTGAGGATTTGACGAAACCATATCTGATTCCTTAAATCAGCGTGCGGCAGTTTGAGTTAAAATAAAGAAAATCAGGATTGAAGGCGGGGAAACATGCCATCAACCCTGATTTTCTTTGTTTATAGCAGAGATTCTGCTCTATGTAAAATTTACTTAAGTAAACATGGACATTTATTGTTATCCCAGGGAAGACATTCCTGCTGGCAGTGTTTCAGTGTATCGTTTTCTTTATATACATCAGTATATTTGCTGGGACTGACGCCAAATATGGACATAAAGGCCCGGTAAAACGTACGCATGCTGTTAAATCCAGCACTCATGGCCGCCTCTGTAATCGTGAATTCCTCACTGTCTAACAAGATACCAGCGACATGTCTGCAGCGGAGTGAGTTAATATATTCACTGATACTGCATCCTACATGTTTGTTGAATATGTGTGAAAACCGGCTGGTACTGTAACCGAATTCCTCAGCAATGGTTTTTAGGGACAATGTGTTTTTGTAATTATTGTGAAGATAAGTGAGAACATTGCGTACCAAAGCATCGTCATCCTTTGTATGAGTATTTTCCATCGGAATGTTTTCTGTCAGCAAAGCCAGAATTACATGAATATACCCTCTGGCAGCCAGGGATTCAGGTGTTTTTCGCTGCAGGTCACAACAGCACCGCATGCAGCGGGCCACCTCCTGGGTCAGAACTTTGTTCGATATATGACATAGGGAAAATGTCTTTCCCTTCAGTTTCTTTTGAAAGACAGGTATATAGGAAAGGGGTATCGTCATCACTATGGTATCTGAGTAATCAGGCGTTAAATAACGGTGTACGGTATAGCTTGGCACCAGCAGCAGTTCCCTGGCCTGAATACAGTAAAATTTCCCGTTTAATGTTGCTTCCATGGTACCGCTGCGCACATATACCAGTTCCAACGCACTGTGGAAATGGGGAACGCAGTTGTTATTGATGGAATACCAGGAGGATGAGTTAGCCTGGCTGTCCCGGGATATCTCATAATTATATTTTGAATCGATCATTGCAAGCCTCCTTTTTATATAAAAGAAACGCAGCCAATTATGGCACAAATTATGTTTATTACGGCAAGCGAATACTGTTTTATTATATTATAATCAAATTGTAAAAAATTACAAGTAACGGATTAATTATCATTGAGCAATGAAAGGAAGGGGTATATGAAATCATTAAAGCTGGGAATTATAGGGTGCGGAGGCATTGCAAACGGCAAGCATCTGCCGGCTGTCAGAAAAGAAGGCAGGGCAGAAGTTGTGGCTTTTTGTGATATTGTTGAGGAGCGTGCCTGTGAAGCTGCAAAAAAATATGGCACAAAAGATGCTAAGGTATTTACGGATTACCGGGAACTTATCAAACTGGATCTGGATGCGGTTTATGTTTGTACGCCCAACCGTTCCCATTGTGAAATTACGGTAGCCGCGTTGAATGCAGGCAGGCATGTCATGTGTGAAAAGCCCATGGCTATCAATTATAACCAGGCAATGGAAATGGTGGAAGCAGCTAAGAAAACTGGTAAACTGCTGAACATTGGTTACCAGAACCGTTATCGCGCCGACAGCATCTATCTCAAACAGGAATGTGCAAACGGGGAACTGGGTGAGATATATTATGCCAAAGCAAAAGCCATACGCCGCCGGGCAGTTCCAACATGGGGGGTATTTTTAAACGAATACGAGCAGGGAGGCGGACCGCTGATCGATATCGGCACCCATGCACTTGACCTGACGTTATGGATGATGAACAATTATAAGCCAAAAAGTGTGGTAGGTTCCGTATATCATAAACTCAATGGCGAGAGACAGCCTGCTAATGCCTGGGGACCATGGGAACCTGACAAATTTACAGTGGAAGACAGTGCTTTTGGATTTATCATTATGGAGGATGGGGCTACAATAACCCTGGAAGCAAGCTGGGCACTTAATTCCCTGGAT
Organism: Lacrimispora sp. 38-1; assembly: GCF_049890855.1. Lineage (NCBI taxonomy): Bacteria > Bacillati > Bacillota > Clostridia > Lachnospirales > Lachnospiraceae > Lacrimispora > Lacrimispora sp. 38-1. The sequence goes on from NZ_JBANEW010000043.1 coordinate 252,449, forward strand.
GTCCATGAGGCCAAAACCGTTCTGTGCGGTACCAAAGCAGGTGCGGATATGCTAAGTGGACTGACGATCAACGGTACCAAAAATGACCGCCTGTATGAGCTGAAACCAAACCTGGAAGCAGGAGGAGTTGCTTTTTATGACGGGGATGTCGTCACTCCTGAGGTATTAGAACAGCAAACGTTTTTTGATGCGATTCTTGGTAAAGGAGAATTAGTGGTCTTGCCGGAGCAGGCTGCAGTCGTTACACAGATTTTAGATGCGGTTTATCAGTCTGCCAGAGAAGGACGGCAGATTCTATTATAAAACAGAGAGGTGTTATCTTATGAGTTTGATTGAGGAGTTCAATTTTCAGCTTTATTCACTGCGTGAACTGACTAAAGAAGATTTTCCTGGTGTCCTGAAACGGGTTGGAGAGATTGGCTATACCGGTGTGGAATTTGCCGGTTATGGAGGACTGACTGCCGGCCAGATGCACAGTTTGCTGAAAGAAAACGGATTAAAGTCCATAAGCAGCCACGTACCGCTGGAACGGCTGATCAATGATTTGGATGAGGAGCTGAGCTATAACCGGGAGATTGGGACGCAAACGATCATTGTGCCTTATTATCCCCTTAAAACAATCCACGATGCGGAAATTCTGGCAGAACAGCTTGCACCGATTGCCAGGGCTGTCCGCAGTGCAGGTTTTACATTTGGCTATCATAACCACGCACACGAATTTGTAAAGTCAGAAGACGGAACAGTTCTTCTGGATTTACTGATGCAGCTGACTGATGGGTTGGATATGGTATTGGAATTAGATGTATACTGGGCGGCTTATGCAGGTGTGGATGTAATGGCGTACATGGAAAAACAGAGGAATCGTATCCGGATGCTGCACTTAAAGCAAATGGCCGATTTTGAAAGCAGGAAGTGTGTGGATTTAGACGAAGGTGTTCTGGATTTTAATGCGATTATATGCAAAGGACTGGAAATCGGAGTACAGCACTGTATTTTGGAACAGGAGGAATTCGCCGTATCTCCGTACCAAAGCATAGAAAAAGGGTATAAACACATTATGAATCTGTAGATTCCTGAAAGGAGTATTCGTATGAAATTAGGAGTATTAACAGTTCCGTTATATGACCGGAGTGCAGAGGAAGCGTTCCGTTATCTGAGCAGCTTGGGGGTACAGACTGTGGAGATTGGTACCGGCGGCTCACCGGGAAGCAAACATTCCAATCCAGAGGAGCTGCTTTCCAGTGAGAGTAAATTATCGGCTTATAAGGATATGCTGAAAAAATATAATTTGGAAATCAGTGCATTGAGCTGCCATTCCAACCATGTACATCCAAGTGCAGATATCCGTGCTCAGGCGGCTGCCGATTTTACCCGGACTCTGCGCCTGGCTGAGAAACTGGGAGTCGATACGGTGGTGAGTTTTTCGGGGTGCCCGGGTGACTATGAAGGTGCAAAATATCCAAACTGGGTGACGTGCTCCTGGCCGACGGATTACCAGCACGTCCTGGATTATCAATGGAATGAGGTATTGATTCCTTTCTGGCAGGGAGCTGCCTCTGAGGCCGCCAATTACGGTGTCAATAAGATTGCATTGGAGCTGCATCCCGGCTTTTGTGTATACAATACTGCTACACTGCTGCGGTTAAGAAGAGCAGTTGGTGATGCAATCGGTGCCAACTTCGATCCCAGCCACCTGTTCTGGCAGGGAATCCGTCCGGCTGAGGCCATTAAGGCACTCAAGGGCGCAATCTACCATTTTCATGCAAAGGATACTAAAATTGATGCGGTTAATACACAGATCAATGGTGTTCTGGATACCGGAAATTATGGTGATTTATCAGAACGCAGCTGGTCATTCCGTTCCGTTGGCTGGGGGCATGATGCTGGAGAATGGAAGGAGATCATCTCTGCATTGCGGCTGATCGGTTATGACGGGGCCATCAGTATTGAACATGAAGATGCTTTCATGTCCGTTGAGGAGGGACTTGAAAAAGCCATTGACTTCTTAAAGAATATCGTTATTCACGACCAGCCTGCGAATACGTGGTGGAACTAAAGTCAGGAGAACATTTAATTATGGAAAAGAAAAAACTACATATTGCCTTGATTGGATACGGCGGCATGGGAAGCTGGCATGCCCGCATGCTTAACGAAATACCTGAAACCAGTCTGTGCGGTATCTGGGACATTGATCCTGTGCGCAGGGAAGCAGCGGCTGCGGACGGAATACATGTCTATCAGTCACAGCAGGAATTGCTCAATGACATAACAGTGGAGGCAGTAACCATAGCTACTCCAAATGATACCCATTTACCTGTTGCACTTGCAGTCATGAGTGCAGGAAAGCATGTAATCTGTGAAAAACCTGTGGCACTAAACAGTGAAGAACTAAAACAGATGGCTGATTATGCAAGAAAGATGGGAGTCTTTTTCACGGTACATCAAAACCGCCGCTGGGATGAGGACTATCTGATCATAAAACAGCTTTATGACCGGCAGTCACTTGGCAGAATTTTTAATATTGAGAGCCGCGTACATGGCTCCCGGGGAATACCGGGAGACTGGCGAAACCAGAAAGAGCATGGCGGCGGCATGGTATTAGACTGGGGCGTGCATCTTCTGGATCAGATGACTATGATGCTTGGCGGCCGCAAACCTCTCAGTGTTTTTGCACAATTGACGAATGTTACCAACGAAGCGGTTGATGATGGTTTCCGCGCATTGTTTCAATTTGATGACCAGCTGACTTTTTTGGTGGAAGTGGGGACCAGTAATTTTATCTCCATGCCACGCTGGTATATCCAGGGAGAAAACGGTTCCGCCGTTATTCATGACTGGAAGCTAAACGGCGAAATTGTTATGGTTTCGGATTGGGAAAAACGTGATACAGTACCGGTTGTAACCGCAGCAGGTCTGACAAAGACCATGGCTCCGCGAACTGATGAAACGGTGAAAAAATATCCCCTGCCGGAAGTACATGCCGATATCCGGGATTTTTACCGCAATGTTAATGCTTGTATTCATGAAGGGGCACAGTCACTTATTCAACTGGAAGAGGTTATGGAAGTCATGCATATCATGGAAGCTGTTTTCCGTTCCGCAGAGCAGAACAGTGTAGTATATTTATAGGAAACCTGACAGATAAGTCAAGGTTAAATGGAGAGGCTGGCAGAAGTAAGGAATGTTTCTGCCAGCCTTATTATGTGTCAGAAAAAATTAATAATAAATTATCAGATATATACCTGGATCTTAATGAAAAAATTAATAAAGTGAATAAACGATTAACAATGATATATATGAAAAAAATAAACAAAAATACTTGAAAATAATGTGAATAAATACTAAAAATAGATAATAATATTTAGAAATAATGTAAAAAATGCCTGGATTGGTTCATGAATACGTAAAACGATTAATCGAATGGCAGTAAAAGTGAGGATGTATTGAATCATTTAACTGCTATTCTTTTTATAACACAATGTTAATCGTTTAATCAAAAAGGTAAAGCAGCAGAAGTCTGAGAATGGGCTTAGTAATGGAAAACATTATGCCAATAAATGAAAAGGAGACCAGGTATGAAAAAAAAGAAATTAGTAAGTATCCTGCTGGTTGCTGTAATGACATCGGCAATCATATTATCAGGATGCGGGGGCAGCAGCGGAAAGAAAGCTGTTCCGGCAGCAAACAGTAAGGAGGCTGCGGGCAGCAGTGAAAGTTCCGGCAGCGGCGGAGAAAAAAACGGTGAAAAAGTTAAGATTACATACGCACAATGGGGGAATGAGACAGAAACTGCAGCCACACAGAAAATCGCGGATAAATTTAACAGCCAGCAGGATAAGATTGAGGTTGAAGTAGTAAAGATTGATCATGATACATATGTAACAAAATTAAATGCCATGGCTACCGCTGGGGAACTGCCGGATACGGGAATTATGAGTGAGGCAGGCGTACTGAAATTCGCAGAGAATGGTTTACTTGCAGATATCAGCGATATGTATGAAGCAGGAGAAGCAAAGCCCCTGGATTATCTGACTTTTAAATATGAGGGAGCTCCAGTAGCCTATTCTGCAGCCAATGAGGTGCTGAATCTTTGGTACAACAAAGATTTATTAAAAGAAGTATGCGAAAAGCAGGGCCTGGATATTAACAAGTTAACACCTCCGGCAGCAGCAGATGCCGCATGGGATTGGAATACCTTTGTTAAGACAGCTCAGATGCTGACAATTGACATTAACGGAAAGAATGCATTGGATCCTTCATTTGACCCGAATAACGTAGATATTTACGGCTGTACTGTGAACACACTTCCATGGCAGCTGGAGGTCTGGGCGTTATCCAATGGCGGAGGTTACTTCAGCCAGGACGGAAAAAGCTGTACCATTGACGATGAGGCCACAGTAGATGCCCTTCAAAAGATTGCAGATCTTTCCTCCAAATATCATTGTGCACCTCCAGTCACCAGTGCAGCAAATGCCCTGGAATCTTCTCTGGGAAGCAAGAAAGTGGTGATGGCAACGGATGGACAGTGGAACGTTGGAACTTTCCTGGGCCCGAATGCAGATTTTGAATACGGTGTCGGAGTTCTTCCTTATATGAAGAAGCCTGTAACCATCTGTACCGGAGGGCCCAATGTAGTATTTTCAACAACCAAGCATCCGGCAGAGTCAATGGAATGGCTGAAATGGTATTATCAGGAAGAAAATTCATGGTCACTCATTGAGGCTGGAACGTGGATGCCGATTCTGGATTCCTGGTATACGGACCCGGCTAAAATTGACAAATGGATCAGTAATCCGAATTTCCCGGAAAAAGAGATGTACAAGAGCGCAGTTGTGGATTATGCAAAGAACCATTCAGTTTCCACTGCATGGTACTATGTGAATGGTACGGAAGAATTTAATGCAACACTGAATTCTGCTTTCTCAGGCGTGTGGGCTGGTGAGCAGACAATGAAGGAAGCAATTGACGAGAACAAGGAAGAACTGTTATGTATATTTGAGGAAAGCAATCCGAAGTAAAAATTAAGGATTCAGGCGATCCGGGCAGAAATATGATGGATCGCCTGTTATATGAAGAGGTGCTCAAATGAAAGGGAAAGTGAAAACGAAGACCACATCAAGGGCAGGGAAAAAAGAAGAAAGAACAGCTTACTTGTGTTTGATTCCGGCATTCCTTGGTGTTACTTTAATCAGCTATCTGCCGACACTGGCGGTATTTATATTGAGTTTGTTTAACTGGAACGGATTATCCACTCCGGAGTTCATTGGGTTTGATAATTTTGTCCGTATATTTACAAAGGATATTTACCTGGTTGATTCCATACGTGCCACCATTTATTACGCATTCCTGGCTGTTGTAGGGGCAGTTCTCTATTCGCTGGTCATAGCGCTGCTGTTAAATATGAATATTAAAGGGCGCACCCTGTTCCGCTCCATATTCTTCATTCCCTATCTGCTTCCCGCTATCGGCGTATTCAAAGGCTGGCAGTGGCTGTATGAAGCGAATTTTGGCCTGTTCAATTTTATATTCCGTATGCTGGGAATTCCGCCCCAACGGTTCTTGGACAGTCCGTCTCAGGTCATACCCTCCCTTGTGCTGATCGCAATATGGACCAGCGGCAATCTTATTGTAATCTTTCTTGCCGGGCTGCAGAATGTGCCTGCCGTATATATGGAAGCAGCGAAGATCGACGGCGCCAATGCCTGGCAGCGCTTCTGGAATGTTACCATTCCCAGTATTTCACCAATTATTTTTTATAATATACTGACAGCATTAATCACCCATCTCCAGGTTATCAATCCGTCCCTGGCACTTACCAATGGAGGACCGGCGAAAAAATCCATGTTTATGTCCTATGTAATTTATTTATATGGTTTTAAGAAAAACAAACTGGGATATGCGGCGGCATATTCGGTCATCTTCTTTATCATAGTAGGCATATTCACGTTTATTCTGTTTAAGACGCAAAAATCCAACTTGTTCGGAGAGGAGGAATAACAGTGGCTGTTAAAATAAGGAGCAACAGAAAACATAAAGAAAAAATTGTAAATTTGGCTGCAACAGTTCTGATCCTGATTTTTGCGGCCTTGGTTCTTTTGCCTATCTGGTGGATTTTCCGGTCTTCTTTAATGAGCACAGGAACCTTAAATGAATATCCGCCTTCCTTTATTCCTCATGAGTGGCTCTGGTCGAATTATTCAAAAGCGTTGGAAACATTCAAATACTGGACGTATTTTAAAAACACATTCTCTATTATTATCCCGGCAGTAACGTTCGGAACCATTACCGCTATTTTTTGCGGTTATGCCTTTGCAAGACTGAACTTCAGAGGAAAAAGGTTGTTTTTTAACATCTGTGTTGGTACAATACTGTTACCGGGAATGGTTACACTGATTCCACTCTACATATTCTGGACGAAATTTCTTGGACTTGGAGATACCTACTGGCCATTAATCCTGCCGTTTTTAACCGGCGGCGGATTTTTTAATATATTTCTGATCCGGCAGTTTTTTATGACAATTCCCAGGGATCTCGATGAAGCTGCTTCCATTGACGGAGCAGGCAGGATGAGGATTCTGTGGACCATTCTGGTTCCCTCCATTAAGCCGGCTGTCGTGGTGGTGGGTATGATGCTGTTTATCCAGATATGGAATGACTTACTGCAGCAGATCATCTACATCAACAGTATGGATAAATTTACTTTTGCAATTGCATTGACCAACTTTACCGGTTCTTTCGGTACGAACTGGCCGGTGGCTTTGTCTGCTGCATTTATGACCATCCTGCCTGGTATCATAATCTATCTGTTCGGGCAGAAAAGCTTTGTGGAAGGTATTGTGCTTACAGGCATGAAGAATTGAGAGGAATGTCAATATGGGGATTTTAAACAAGTTCCGCCATAATCAATTCTGTGGTAAACAAAAGAATCATTGAACCAAATGAGGTGACATCATGCCGACAATCAAAGAGATTGCAAAGGCCAGCGGGGTATCCGTGGCAACTGTTTCCAATATTATTAATAATAAGGGACGGGCTGGAGAGAAGACAAAAAAAAGGGTGCAGCAAGTCATTGACGAAATGAATTACATGCCCAATTGTATTGCGAAGAATTTAAAGACGAAAAACACCAAGAGTATTGGTGTTATTGCGGAGGATATGACCGTATTTGCTCTTCCTGATATTATTGATGGGATTACAGAATATTGCGAGAAAGAGGATTACCAGATACTCCTTGTTAATTTACGCCTTTATAAAAAATTTTCCGATACCTATTACCGGAACGAAAATCATAAAGAGATTGTTCATAAACAGATAAATAAATTGCTGTCTAAACAGGTAGAAGGTGTTATCTATGTGGCGGCACATGAACGATTGAATGATGTTATTCCAAAGGAATTACCGATACCAGTTGTAGTAGCATATAGCTTCAGTAACAGGCCGGAGATTCCCTCGATTGCTGTCAACGATTCAGACGGGGCAGAGAAGCTTATTAAATATGTGCTTTCCTGTGGACATAAGAAAATTGGAGTGATTGCTGGAAAAAAAGAAAGTATGCATACACAGGCAAGACTGGAAGGATACCAGAGGGCACTTTTTGAAGGGAATATATTATATGATCCAAATCTGATTGTATACGGCGATTGGGAACGAAAAAGTGGATACAGGAATACGGATACCCTTGTAGAAAAGAAGGTAACGGCTATTTTCTGCATGAATGATATCATGGCAGGAGGAACATATGACCGCCTGAGAGAACTGAACTTAAAAGTGGGTGAAGATATAGCGGTTGTCGGATTTGATAATCGTGAGATGGCAGGTTTTGAGAATCCTCCTCTTACAACTATGGGATTACCGCTTCATGATATCGGTTATAGCTCAAGTGAGGTGATTATCCGCCTTCTTAGCAATAAAAAGCAAGAAGACGTAAAGGAAACATATTATGTGGAATGCATTCCTTTTATAAGAGAATCAGTAAATACAAGAAAGGAATAACAGGCAAATGCCGGAAAGGATCTGTATTATGACGGCTGGATATATATTGGATGAGAAAACAACGATACACTGAAGTCAGGTTGTAACAGAAGATTTTATTATGGTATAATACCATATATTTTTGGAAGGATCCGGATCTCATGAAGTTAAAACGTGGTTACTGGTATAAAAAATATTGCAATTTAAGATTAGCAGAAAAAATGATCATTGTTTATATCCTCATGGTTGGAATCTGCTGTGTCATAAGTATCACAGCACTCCAATACAGTTTTAACATTTATGACGGAAAACTGTATGAAAAATCTCTCCAGGAACTTGACTATTTTACGCAGCAGGTAAACAGAAACTTAGATGAGGTGGAGAATCTCTCGTTTAATATTGCAATTGATATAAAAATCCAGGAGCAACTTGAAAAAATCAAAGGTTTAAAGCATTTCACAGCGGAATACTCCTATGAAGTGTATCAGCTTAAAATGCTTATAATCAATGAACTGGCCAATTCCAATATTATTTCTAACATTTTATATACGGATGGGGATACGACCCGGTTCTTGATAGGGACAGCAACGGGTACTCTTGGTGAAGAGGAGTATGAATCGGTGATGAGACGGATTCATGAGGCCAAAGGTGCTTATGTTGTACAGGAGCCAAGGAAAGAGTATCCCTTCCTTTTAACAGGGCGGGATATCCGTAAACATATTGATGCCAGTCTTGAGTATCTGGGAAGTTTGTTGATTACCAGTGATGTGGCAGGAATGATTGAGAAGAATATTGATGAATTAGAAGCGGAGAGTTCAGCTCTCTGTGTTTATTCTGATAATGGGATTATTTATGAAAATCAGGTTAATATGATGGACAGCATTCCGGAGCTTCAAGGTGATAAAGGCTATCAGATTATAAAAATCCAGGGGCAGCGGTATTTCATGTGCTATTTAAAATCTTCTAAAACTGGTTGGACTTATGTAAATATGTTCCCTTATTCGGACATTTACGGACAGAACCAGAATCTGAGAAATCTGATATTCGGAGGATTTCTCACTCTGTTTATGGTTGTTGCACTGATTCTAAAAAAGATAGCTTATATCATCACAAAACCCCTTGAAAATCTTTCAAAAAGTATGGAAATTGTGGAGGATGGAAATTTTAACGGAGCGAAAAATTATTTGGAAACCAATGATCGTCAGGATGAAATAGGTCTGCTGACACAGGAATTTAAAGTCATGCTGGATAAGATTGATAACCTGATTCATGAAGATTATAAGAAGCAGATTCTTATTAAAGATACAAAATATAAGATGCTTCAGGCACAAATAAACCCCCATTTTCTTTATAATACACTTAACAGCATCAACTGGATGATCCGGGCAAAAAAGAATGATGAAGCAGCTGAAATGACGGTTGCCTTGGGGATGATTTTGCGCTCGGCCCTCAGTAAAGAACAGTTCTTTACTATGGAAGAAGAAACTGATATTTTGAAACGATATATTACTATACAGGAGTTCCGTTTCAGGAAGCGGGTTGTATTCAATATAGATGCTGATGTTTCCGGATCCTATCTGATTCCTCATATGACAATACAGCCGCTTGTAGAGAATTCCATTTATCATGGGGTGGAAAAAATGCTGACACCATGTACCATAGCTGTTACCATAAGAGAAGAAAAGGAACGTATACAAATACAGGTCTCTGATGATGGTCCGGGAATGACGGAAAAAGAACTGAAGGCAGTGCGTTCATTTTCAGCAGAAACACATGGACATGGATATGGGCTGAAAAATATTTATGAGCGGCTGATGATGGCATTCGATGTGAAAGCAGAGTTTGAAATAAGCAGCACGCCTGGTGGAGGAACAACCGTAACCATTAGAATTCCGAAAGTAGAGGCAGAAAAAAAGAATGTATAAAGTAATGCTTGTAGATGATGAAGATATTGAAAGAGAGGCTATGGCAGATATCATCCCATGGGAAAAAGTGGGGATGGAATTAGTGGATATGGCCTGGAATGGGATCGAAGGTCTGGAAAAAATACAGACTAATTTGCCTGATATCGTCATTACGGATATTAAAATGCCTGTTATGGATGGAATTGAACTGATAAAAAGGACCCACGAATTATATCCAAAAATATTTTTTGTGGTCTTGTCCGGTTATGGGGAATTTGAATACACCAGCAAAGCCATGGAGTTGGAAATACGACATTATATTTTAAAACCCTGTGATGTGAATAAAATCGTGGAGGTTCTTTTAAATGTTAAAAAGGAGCTTCTGAACAGAGAAGAAAAATTAAAATCAGAACGGCAATATCAGAACAGTATCGAGCGGATGCTTCCTCAAATCAAGGAACGTATTTTCTATCAAATGATAAGAAAAAAGGAACTCTCGGTTTCGGATAAGATACTTCTTTCAACTTTTACAGAGAATTTTTCAGATGAAGTGATTCTTCTATCCGTCCGCGGGCCCAAGGAATATGACCAGCTGGACCGATTTGCATTAACGAATATTATAACGGAGCTTATGGGGGAAGATCAGGTATATATGAATGCGGGATTAAAAAAGGAGATTGTATACCTTCTGCCTGCTGCGCTTTCACCCCAATTATGTTCTTTGATGCTGAAGGTCCACAGCGAATATAATAAGTACAAGAAAGTCAGACTTCGTTCGGCGGTTAGCAAAAGAGGAAGACTTAAAGAATGTTTCCGACTTTATTGCCAGATTCAGGAACTGTTTGATTTTGGAGGGGTGGAGGAGAAACAGGAATTTTTACATTTTGGAATGTACCATGATAAGGCGGAGGACTCTTTCTTAATGGTGGATTATACCAAAATTCGGAATGCAAAAAATATCCAGGAGCTGATATTTGAAATTTACTGTTCCTGCGTTAAAATGCAAATGCAGAAAATCACATTGGACAGGATGTCAGAGGTGTACGGATTCGTTTTGAGGATCCTGTTTGGTGAGGATGAGAAGGACTTAAAAAAATGCGAACAAGTGTCTGAACTTTTGGAGCAGGTGATCGAGACGTGTGCATTTCATATGAATCTTATATTTCCCAATACGAAAGATGGAAATCGTATGAAAAAAATTTTGTACATGGTTTACTGGAATATAAAAAATCCAGATTTAAATCTTCAGTACATGGCCCAAAATGTGTTATTTATGAATGAGGATTATTTAGGACGTTTCTTTGCCAAGAATATGAATGAGCGGTTCTCAGCATTTCTTGTAAGAATCCGAATTTTACTGATTCAAAGACTTCTGTTGTACCAGCCTGATATAAAGGTTTCTGATCTGGCGGAGCAGACAGGTTATCCGTCTGATGGGCAATATCTTACAAAAGTATTTAAAAAGCATACAGGTATGGTCCTGTCAGAGTACCGCAGGATGATAAAAAATAACATTGAGGAGAGGGCAGAATAAATTTATCTGTGCCTTTCTTTTTTTACAATTAATCATTTGTTTTAGTCGGATTTTTACAAAAACCTAGTCTGTTTATTCCATTTCGTTTTCAAAATAAAGTCTTATAATATAGTATATCAGGTTATTAAAACAACTGAAAAGGAGAGGTGTTATTATGAGAAAAACATTAAAAAGGCTTGCGGCTCTGGGTATAACGGCTGCCATGGTATTTTCAATGACTGGCTGTAGTTCGGGGAATAAGGAAACTGAAACAGCAGGAAGTTCAAAAGAAGCTTCAGCAGAAAGCACAGGAGATACAAATGCAGCAGGCGGAGAGCCGGTTACGCTTAAGATTACCTGGTGGGGTGGCCAGGGGCGGCATGATTATACACAAAAACTTTTGGATCTTTATACGAAGTCTCACCCAAATGTGAAATTTGAGGCGATTCCCTCTGGATGGGATGGATATTTTGACAAGCTGGCCACCCAGGCGGCATCTGGTTCCATGCCAGATTTGGTCCAGATGGATTATCTTTATATAACTACATATTCAAAGAACAATTCACTGGCAGATTTACAGCCGTTCATTGACGATGGAACTATTAATATTTCAAAAGTAGATGAAAAGCTTCTTAATACTGGTAAAATCGATGGAAAAATGACAGGATTTGTGCTTGCCAGTTCCTACCTTTCCATGGGATATAATCCAGATGTGCTGGCAGCGGCCGGAGTAGCTGAGCCAGACAGCACTTGGACCTGGGAGGATTTTATTACCATGTCAAAAACGATTAAAGAAAAGACTGGAAAATACGGATTGTCCAATGGACCAGTGGATGATACAAATTTCTTTAACTACTGGGTTAGACAACGGGGAGAAAGTCTGTTTAGTGAAGACAAAAAATCAATAGGGTATGCGGATGATAAGATCTTCTCTGATTATATTCAGATGTGGGCTGATCAAATGAAAGAAGGCATTATTCCAAATCCTGATGAGTATGCAGCAATCCAGGCTTTGGGGCAGGAAGCAGGTCCTGTAGTGACAGGCGATGGAGCCATGTTGACTGAATGGAACAATTATGCATCAAAGGTAAGCAGCGTTAATGACAAAATCAAGATGGTTACTCCTCCGTTACTGGCAGACTCTCAGGTCAAGGGGCTTTGGCTGAAGCCGGGGATGTTTTTCTCTGTAGCGGAAACCTCCAAGGTAAAGAAGGAAGCGGCAGAATTTATTGATTGGTTTGTAAATTCTGAAGAAGCAAATGATCTTATTATGGCTGAAAGAGGAACTCCGGTATCTTCTGATATCCGGGAACACATGATTCGTTCCGGTAAGCTTACGGTACAGCAGAAAGCGATGTTTGAAGAATTGGAAAAAGCACTGGCGCTTTGCGGAGAGACGCCCGATCCGGACCCAGTTGGAATGTCAGAAGTTAATGAGGCATTTAAGAATTCGGCATACAGCGCATTTTATGGGCAGATTACTCCAGAAGAAGCAGCTGCAAAATTTAGAAAAGATGCGGATGCAATCTTATCTAGAGGTAACTGATGAAGCTAAAACAGAGAGGATCACGCCACGCGTGCCTCTCTGATGTTAAATAAGGAGATATTATGAGGCAAAAAAAGAAAAAAGCTGCTTACAGCCTTTCGGATAATCTGGTTGCTTATCTGCTGTTAGGACCATGGATTTTGGGATTTATTGGAATGTGGCTGATTCCTGCAGTTATTTCACTTTACTATTCATTTACAGATTTTAACCTGCTGAATACCCCGAAAATTATTGGATTTACTAATTATACACGGGCATTTACTCAAGATGATACGTTTGTACAGGCTTTAAAGGTCACGTTTAGTTATGTTCTTGTTCTGGTTCCTTTGCGCTTGGCCTTTGCTCTTTTTGTCGCCATGCTGCTGAATAAAAAACATAAATTCCTTGGACTTTACCGTACCCTTTACTATGTTCCGTCTATTATAGGCGGAAGCATTGCGGTATCCGTTGTCTGGAAACAGATTTTCGGAAATAAAGGGGTGGTAATGACATTATTATCTGTTTTTGGCATTGAACAGGGGATGTCTTTCCTTGGAAATCCAAAGACTGCCTTAAGTGTCATTATCTTAATGGGGGTGTGGCAGTTTGGTTCCTCCATGCTCATCTTTTTATCTGCCTTAAAGCAGATACCTCATGCGCTTTATGAGTCTGCAATGGTGGATGGAGCAAAACCGCATTATATTTTTTTAAGAATTACATTGCCAATGCTTACCCCTACTATTTTCTTTAACCTGATTTTACAGATCATAAATGGTTTCCGGGTGTTTACGGAAAGTTATGTTATTACGGATGGAGGTCCTCTGGATAGTACCTTGTCGTATGTTCTTTATTTGTACCGCAGGGCGTTCACATTTTTTGATATGGGATACAGTTGTGCGTTGGCCTGGATCCTTGTGACAATTATAGCAGTCTTTACAGTGATCCTTTTCAGAACACAAAAGAATTGGGTATACTACGAATCAGAGGGGGAATAAACTATGGGAATGCATACAAAGAAAAAAATAAATTCTATTAAGTTTCATGTTGGAGCATGCCTGCTTGGTTTTTTTATGATTTATCCACTGTTTTGGTTGTTAGCCAGTTCTTTTAAAAGTAATGATACAATGTTTTTAGATACTTATTCCCTTATTCCCAAAGTATGGAATGCGGTGACCAACTACCGCAGTGGATTTGCCGGTGTGGGTGGTGTAGAGTTTGTTACATTTTTCATAAACTCTTTGTTCGTAACGGTAATAGGAACTGCTGGCTGCGTGTTGACTTCTCTTTTGGCTGCCTACGCTTTGGCGAGAATAAAATTTAAATTTTCTGGATTCTGGTTTGGTTGTGTAATGCTCACCATGATGATTCCTCCTCAGGTAATGGTGGTACCCCAGTATATTATTTTAAAAAAGCTTAATCTGATTGATACCTGGATGGCACTTGTTCTGCCTTGGCTTTTTGGAGGTGCATTTTTTATCTTCCTTATGGTACAGTTTTTCAGGGGAATACCAAGAGAACTTGATGAAGCAGCAGAAATTGATGGGTGCGGGAGGATTGGAATTTTGTTCCGTATTCTGGTGCCTGTGGTGAAGCCGGCTATTATAAACGCTTCTATCTTTGCATTTTACTGGATCTGGCAGGATTTCTTCCAGCCACTGATATTTATGAACAGCGCACGCAAATTTACCATACCTTTGGCATTGAATATGTATCTGGATCCTAATTCGTATAATAATTATGGCGGCTTGTTTGCAATGTCAGTGATATCATTACTGCCGGTTATTATTTTTTTCATTATTTTTCAGAGATACCTGGTAGATGGAATCGCTACGGATGGGATCAAAGGATAATCAACAAAGGAGAGCAGAATAGATTGGAGCAAAAGTAGTTAAATAATTTATGGAGCAACAGCTCTGTGAAATTTAGAACCATAAAAGTGTAATTGTTATAGCATATCATTAGTGCTTAAACGTTTACACTTATTTTTTTATACAAAGGGAATAGTTGGTTTGACGTAGTATTTATTTTTTGTATTAAATATGGGTCTTCACCATACAGATATTAATTGAATTAATGATTATATTTTACAGCCGAGTTATATGAAATTGGCATTCCGATTTATATCATGGAGAAATGCAATAGATCATGAAACGATGGTTTATTCTTTGATTGCTGCTTTTGGATTAACAATCATCTATTTGGTGTCATATCCGTTGAAACACCTGAGCATGTAAACAAATGTTTCAAGGTCTGAATCTTCCCATTTTGAAATGCGCTTATAAAACTCTTCTTCTTTCTCCTTAATAGCCTTTAACGCTTTTTCACGGCCTGGTTCCGTTAAAGATAACAATACTCCGCGGCGGTCTTCCGGATGAGTCTCACTTTTAACATAGCCTAATAAAGGATGCTGTACCTGAATCAAAAATAGACTTTTATTTCGGTAATCTGTCACTTATGGAGGACATAAGAAGAATTGGGAATCAGATTAAAACTGCATATCCCCAAATTGATATATTGGTGAATAATGCAGGACTGCACGGCTTCGAACAGCGAATAACCAAAGAGGGATTTTCTGAAATGATTGCAGTGAACTATCTGGCGCCATGGTTGTTAACACATACACTATTAGATTCATTGACAGCTTCAAAAAACGCATGAATAGTAACTGTCGCTTCCGAAGCATCACGCAATCATGGTGGACTTAAATTGCCGGTGGGCTCCTACATTTCTCGGATGCGAAATCATAGAAGATAAATAGTGGAACATTTGCAGTCTACGTGATAAAGAAATCCAAATGCTAATTTCCAGGTAATGAAGCTTGAATTATTACTGGAAGAATGATACAGTGGAAATGGTAAAACAACAAAAAGTAAAAAGTGTTGGAGATGATGAGATGGCAGGTATCAAGGATGTAGCAAAATTAGCAGGAGTTGGTGTGGGCACCGTATCACGTGCCCTTAACAAAACAGGATATGTATCTGAAGAAACAAAGAAAAAAATAAACCGGGCTATGGATGAGCTTCATTACACGCCTAATGAGCTGGCCAGAAACCTCTATCATAAAAAGACTGGGATTATCGCAGTACTTGTGCCAGATATAGCTTATCCGTTTTTTTCCGATCTTGTACGGGCAATCGAAAGTGACCTGTATGAATACGGTTTTAAGACAATGGTATGCAGTACCTTTATGACGCAGAATTATGAAAGGGAATACATAGACATGTTGGACCGATATATGGTTGACGGTATCATCACAGGCGTCCATTCCCTCGATATAGAAGATTACTTAAAGACGGACAAACCTGTCGTTTCCTTTGACCGCTATTTAGGAAAGAATATACCTGTTGTCGGGGTAAATCACTGGAAGGGCGGAACCATGGCGGCAGAGCGTCTCATAGAAGCCGGTTGTACCCATGTGGTACAGTTTCAGGGGTCGAAGGCAGTGAATTCACCGTCACATGACAGGCATACGGCCTTTGCCCGGCGCATGGAGGAGGCAAAAATTCCCGTCGTTACTTATGAACTGGAATGGAATCGGTTTGATGCAAATTATTTTAAACAGGTGGCGGAAGAAGTATTTCTTGGAAATCCGGAAATAGACGGGGCTTTTGGGGCCGATTTGATGGCAATTTCTTACCTGAAGACAGCGCTTACCCATGGAAAGAGGATCCCGGAGGACTTAAAGATTGTTGCTTATGATGGAACATTGCTTACCACTAATATTTATCCGGAAGTTACATCCATTGTTCAGCCTATCGAGACCCTGTCAAAAAAGTGTACGGAATTGATTGTGAAGAAGATCGAAGGGGGAGATGGAGAAAAAGAAGGCCTGAAGGATATCAGAATAATGGTAGATGTTTTACTGCGAGAGGGTGGGACCACTTGAAAGCAGCACACTACATTGAATGAAATTGTGCATAATATACAAAAACATATCATATGGAACGCATTCCATGAATGAATTTTGTATATTTTTTTTGCGCCGTATTCTATTGACAAATTGAATACTATGATTTAAACTAACAACAAGAGGATAGAATTTGACAAAAATGAATCGTCCTCACGAAAAAGTAGTAGTAATGTAAGATTTATGCAGCATATGGTGGGTAAAAACGAGGTATAAAACACGGGATTTATCTATAAAAGATAAATCCTTAAAAAAGTAATCGTATGGAACGCGTTCCATACGGAGAAAACGAAAGGAGAAGTATTATGAGATTAAAGGGGTTAGCAGTCGGACTGGTGGCAGTGGTAACCGCATCCTGCTTAGCAGCTTGCAGTGGTGGAAGCTCAGTAACAAAGGCGGGGGATACAACGGCCGCGTCTGACTCAAAAGAGGCAGCTGGAACGGAAGGCTCTAAAGGAACGGAAAGCTCTGAAGAAACGGAAGACTCCAAAACAGGAGGAGAAACGACGATTAAATTCGGAATTCATGTGGCGGATCCGGAGCATCAGGAGTCGGTCACATACAAAATTGTGCAGGCATTTAATGAAAGATACCAGGGACAGTACAAGGTAGAGTTCGAGGCAGCTGAAAAATCAGCCCATGATACCAACCTGAAACTGAAGGCAGCGGACGGATCTCTTCCGGAAATTTTCTGGATGGACTCCGCAGCCGGACCGGAATATTCGGAAGCTGGTTATCTGCTTGATTTATCAGGATTCCTGTCCAAATACCCGGAGGTTGACAAAGCCTTAGATGTCAGCGTAAAGGAAGCATTTAAGGATAAAATTCAGTATGGCTTACCATATCAGTGTAATGTGGAAGGCTTTTTCTACAATAAGGAAGCTTTTGAAAAGGCGGGAGTAAAGGAACCGGTCAATGGAACTACTTATGAGGAAATGCTTGAGATGATTCCAAAATTTCAGGCAGCCGGCATTACTCCTGTGGCTCAGGGAAGTACCGATACGTATGCAGTCTGGGGTTTTTTGGCAGCCATGGACCGCTACGGATATTCCGATTATATCCACGATATCCTGGATGGAAAAGAGATGTTTTCTAACGATAACATGATAAAGTGTTTTGAAAAACTGGAGGAGCTTGGTAAAAAAGGAGCCTTCCCATCGAATATGTCCACATTAAGCTATTTTGACGCAAAGACAAATTTTGAGGCAGGTACGGCGGCTATGCTCAATACGGGCGCATGGGACTGTGCGGAACTCGACGAGAAGATGGGAGATAAGGTAGGTTTCTGGTGGGGACCTGTTTTCTCAGACAGCAGCTTTGAACAGAAGAGAGCTATGAAGGTTCCATCCGCCCCGATTTGTGTGAGCGCAAAAGTGGCGGATGATGAAAAAATCGAAGCGGCCGTATATGCATTCCTGGAATTCTATTATAGCGAGGACGCGGCAAAGATATCCTATGAAGGCTCTGCGTTCCCTGCAACGAACTATACGGGAATCGAAGCGGCTGACGGCCAGTATGCGTTAAAGGCCGTTATGAATGCACTCCAGGATAACTGGGAAAGCCCGGCGGCACAGCCAGATCAGATCCTTTCTTCTGCCGTACAGACTCAGCTCTACGATTCTATGCTTGGCGTCATGCTTGGTAACTATACGCCAACGGAGGCTCTTGATAAGCTGGATGGACAACTGTCCTACGAATAACGGCATTCCGGTATCTGATGCCGCGGACTTCTCTTTAAAGGAAAGGGGAACCATACATGCACTGGTTAAGTAAAAAAAGGTATGTGGCGGGGCTTATGCTCCCCACAATCCTTGTTTATATATTGTATATCATTGCTCCCATCATTATTGCAATGGGCTACAGCTTTACAAAATACTCCGGGATAGGCGGGGCGAAATTTATCGGCTTATCTAATTATAGAAGGCTCTTTGCGGACGATACCTTTTGGCTTTCCCTTAAAAATACTGTAATAATACTGGCTGTTGATTTTTTGGTTCTTTTGATTCTGGCGTTTCTGGTAGCGTTGCTGTTAAATAATAATCTAAAATTTAACGGACTGTCAAAGGCGCTGATTTTCTCACCGGCGATTATAGCGCCTATCATCGTGGGAATTATCTGGGTCTATATCCTGGATCCGGAGGTGGGAATTTTAAATAACTTACTGGAAGCCATTGGGCTGGGAACCCTGAAACAGAAATGGATCGGCGGAGCGCATTTAACGCCGTTTTCCGTTGCAGTCATCTATTTCTGGCAGCAGTTAGGGTATATCGTAACCATTTATATTGCCGGGTTAAAGATGGTACCCGGGGAAGTTTTGGAGGCTGCCAGGATTGATGGGGCTTCAGCGGTACAAAAGGTCCTGTACGTTATCATTCCCATGATGAGATCGACCATATCTTCCGTTGCAATTCTGGTCATTACCGGAGTCTTCAAGATATTTGAAATCGTACAGCAGACAACTAACGGAGGTCCCAACCATCTGTCTGAGACATTGGTAACCTACAGCTATGCGACCACGTTTAAAAATGCGGAATACGGCTATGGTATGTCCCTGGCAACTGTGACATTTATTTTCTGCCTGCTGGTTGTGGCCGTCTATCAGCTTGCAGTGAGGGAAAGAAAGGAGTGAAGAAAGAGTGGTAAGTAAAAAGAAAATGGCAGTCATGTATATTCTGATGGCTGTTATTACCGTGATAGTTGTATTTCCTTTCGCCTGGATGTTTTTACTCTCCATGAAAACAAACTCGGAGATCATGTTGACCCCCCTTTCCATGCCGGCTTCCTTCAATCTGATGAACTTTGTGAATGCGCTGCAGATTCTAAATTATGGAGAATTGTATTCCAACACCTTTTTTATCTGTATCGTTTCTATCTTGATAGAACTTACTATTACGTTTCTCAGTGCGTTTGTGCTGGCGCGCATGGAGTTCAACAGTAGGATAAAGACAATGCTTTACAGTTTTCTGATTATGGGGCTTGCAATTTCCCCTTTCATACTGTTGTTTCCAGTATATAAAATAAACCTGCTCTTAGGGTTAAGGGGGAAAGCCGGGCTTATCATGCCGTATGTGGCGACCTCCATTTCATTTAACACCCTTTTATTTGTGGGATATTTGAAGGCTCTTCCGAAGGAAATCGACGAAGCAGCCATTGTGGATGGGACGAACCTCTGGCAGCTCATTGGAGAGATCATCATTCCCATGGCGAAACCGGTCATCGCCACCGTGGTTATTTTCAACGTACTTTATATCTGGAATGAATATCCCTTTGCGTCAGTTATGCTGCGGGATGTAAAGGATTATACCCTGTCTATGGGAGTGTTCTTTTTCAAAGGAAAGTATTCCGTGGATTACGGCGGGATAATCGCATCCAGTATTATGATTATCATACCAGAGCTGATTTTCTATGGCCTGTTTCAAAAAAGTATTGTAGATGGTATGACGGCTGGTGCCGTGAAAGGATAAGGAGGAAAAAATATGAATCATTTATCAGGAATGTTTAAAGACTTAACAAAGGTAAAACAAGCAAGGAGCGCAAGGCTTTCCAGTTGGGACCACAGTGGACGTAATCAGGATTATTGGGAAATTCCAGCAGGAGAGAGCATCACTTTGGGGGAGATTGAAGGCCCGGCCTGTATCACCCATATCTGGATGACTTCATCCTGCCGAAAGGTAAAGGAGCCAGGACTTCTGGATCCTGAGATGCAGGCGAAAGCTGCCCCTGTTATGGAAATCCATCCGGCCCTGGGGGTTATATGGGATGCGTATGATCCCTTTTATTACAGAAAAGCGCTGATTAAAATTACCTGGGACGATCAGGATACGCCCAGTGTGCTTGCACCTTTGGGAGACTTCTTCTGTATCGGTAACAGTTATCCGGGAAATTTTACCTCCCTGCCATTTAATGTCTCCCTGAAGCCGGAAGAAGCTGGAAAATATGGCGCACCCTGTTCCGTTTCCTGTTACTTCCCCATGCCATTTAATAAGAAGGCGAAGATTGAGATTGTCAATGAAAATGAGCTCCCATTTATTTTATATTTTTATATAGATTATGAGATGTATAAAGAGCCCATGGCTGAGGATACTGCTTATTTCCATGCGTCATGGCACCGGGAAAGTCCATGTGACGGATGGGGACCTGATCTGCAGATCAATTCTCCGGAAGTCAATTCCGTTTCCAACTTAGATGGTGAGGGAAACTATGTGGTGTTGGAAGCAGAGGGGGCGGGCCATTACGTGGGCTGTAATTTAAGCGTGAAGCATTACCAGGGAAGCTGGTGGGGCGAAGGCGACGACATGTTCTTTATTGACGGAGAGGAAATGCCAAGCATCAACGGTACCGGAACCGAAGATTATTTCAACCACGCCTGGGGAATGCAGAGGAACAATGCGCCATTCTTCGGAACCATCCTTCATGAAGGGGACAATACGGAGGGAATCCATACCGCTTACCGTTTCCATATCACTGATCCGGTGCGGTTTGAAAAGAGCATTAAAGTATCCATTGAACACGGGCACGCCAACCACTTATCTGATGATTGGAGCACCACGGCGTACTGGTATCAGACCATGCCCACCCGGAAATCCCTTACCATTCTTCCTGTGGAGAAGAGAATCCCGGTCACGGCCTCCATTCCTGAAATAGAGCAGCCGGTGGTGAAGTTAAATGACGAGATGAAGGCAGCCAGGGAGGCCTATGAAAAACGCTGGGAGGAATACGCTCCGAAACGGGAAGAACAGTTCAGGATAAAAGAATGCAAGTGCAGAAAGGACTCTGCTGAAAATACGGAGTTTGCAAAGAAATTGCGGAACATTTACCGCTGATAGAGAAGGAGCAAAAATGTCTAAGACACTTCACCTTGAGAATATTAAAAAAGTCCAGAAAGAAATAGACTCTAAAAAAGTTCTTATTAAGAATGCCGTCATGCGTCAGAGATATCATTTCATGGCGGAAGAGGGATGGTTAAACGACCCTAACGGCCTGATTTTTTTTCGCGGCAAATACCACTTCTTTTACCAGCATAATCCTTATAATTCTTTTTGGGGTGCCATGCACTGGGGACATGCCGTAAGTGAAGATTTGCTTCACTGGGAATATCTGCCGGTGGCGCTGGCTCCAAGTGAAGCTTATGATGATCATAAAGAGGGTGGCTGCTTTTCAGGCAGCGCCATTGAGCATGATGGCAAACTGTTCCTGATTTATACGGGGACTACAAATTATGGAGATGGATTTGTCCAGACTCAGTGCGTGGCATACAGTGAGGATGGAATTCATTTTGAGAAATACGAAAAGAATCCGGTAATTACTGCTCCTGAAGGCTATGAACCGGCTAATTTCCGCGATCCAAAGGTATGGGAGCATGACGGAATGTTCTATCTCGTGTGCGGTGCCAAGAAGGATAATCTGGCAAAGGCACTGCTGTACCGCTCTAAAAATCTGCTGGACTGGGAGTATGTCAATGTGATGGCAGAAAGCAGGGGTGAGCTTGGCTATATGTTTGAATGCCCTGATTTCTTTCAGATAGGAGATAAATGTGTACTGATGTTCTCTCCCATGGGACTTCACGAACGTACCTGTGTGTACCTGGTGGGAGATATGGACTATAATACCGGAAAATTCTATCATACCACGATGGGAGAAATTGACTGGGGCTTTGATTACTATGCCCCGCAGTCGTTTCTTGATGCAAAAGGACGCCGCCTGATTGTGGGCTGGGCCAACGCTTGGGACTGGATGCCGTTTTGGAAGGACTGGGGTCCCACATATAAGGAAAACTGGTGCGGTTCCTTTGCCATTCCAAGAGAGGTGCGCCTGATGCCGGACAACACGCTGCAGTTCATTCCGGTGGAGGAGCTTAAAAGCCTTCGGACGGATGAAAGAATCCGTTATGGCGTGGAGGTAGAAAGTGAGCCGGTGGATATATCGGCTGGCGACGGAGTGGCTTATGAAAGCCGGCTTGTACTGGATTTGGAGAGGACGACGGCAGAAAAGGTTGTGCTGGAGCTTCGAAGTGATGGTGATTTAAAGAGTGTGGTGTACCTTGATTTGAAGCACGGACAGATGACATTTGACAGGAACCATAGTGACGGCTGGAGTCGTGGACAGACGAAAAGCCCCTTAAAGCTTATGGATAAAAAGTTACTTGATATCCACCTCTTCTCAGATCAGAGTTCCATCGAGGTGTTTGGCAGCCAGTATCAGACAAATCATTCCTGCAATGTATTTGCTTCTGATGCCCAGAACAAAAACACGGTTCAAGCTTTAGGGGGACAGGCGTATTTTTCCAGTATCATTTCCTATGGGCTGGAGCGGGCTATCCGTTGAATGAGGAGGCTTGTATACAAGGAGGGAAGACATGAAAGAGCAGTATGATGTGATAGCGCTTGGCGAGCTGTTGATTGATTTTACGGAAAATGGCCAGAGCGGACAGGGAAACCAGCTCTTTGAAGCAAACCCGGGAGGCGCTCCCTGTAATGTGCTGTCGATGCTGAATAAACTGGGTTACAGAACGGCGTTCATCGGCAAGGTGGGAAAGGATTTCTTTGGGTTAAAATTGAAGGATACGCTGGAACAGCAGGGCATCGATGCCAGAAACTTAATTTTGGATCCGGAGGTGCATACCACCCTGGCTTTGGTGCACACGTTGGAAGATGGAGACCGGGAATTTTCCTTTTACCGCAATCCGGGAGCGGATATGCTGCTGAAACGGGAGGAAATCCAGCCGGATATTTTAAAGAATACGCGGATTTTCCATTTTGGTACGCTGTCCATGACCCACGAACAAGTAAGGGAAGCCACGAAATACGCAGTTGGAATGGCCGCCCGATACGGAGCTATGATATCCTTTGACCCTAATTTGCGGCCGCCCTTATGGAATTCCATGAATGAGGCCAGAGAGCAAGTTAACTATGGCCTGTCAAAATGCCAGATTTTAAAAATTTCAGATGATGAAATTCAGTGGCTGACGGGAGAAGAGGACTACGACCGGGGAGTGGAAAAAATCAGAAGCCAGTACGATATCCCTCTTATTTTAGTATCCATGGGGAAATGCGGAAGCAAAGCCTACTATGAAGATATGATTGTGGAGGCTGCACCGTATCTGATGCCGGATACCATAGAGACGACAGGAGCGGGAGATACCTTTTGTGCGTGCGTTCTGCATTATGTTCTGCTTCACGGTCTGGGTGGTCTGACGAAAACCAATATTGCAGAGATGCTAAACTTCGCTAATGGGGCCGCAGCACTTGTAACGACAAGAAAGGGTGCCTTAAAGGTCATGCCGGAAAGGGCGGAAATTGAGAAGCTGATTACAGAACCTATTATAAGTTAAAACTGTATTGGGCTCCATTTATTAAGCAAGGAAAATGGTGGAAAAGTTAAGACGGTTTTCTATATGCAGAGCCCTGTTATGATAGGATTTGAATATCATAACAGGGCTCTTTCGGTTCTTCAAAATACCATTATTTGCATGGCGTTATTATGTCAGGGTGGTGTTTTTTCTAATTAGTGTTGCAGGCACAACACTTTCATTCGGCATATAGGAGCCTAAA
Organism: Lacrimispora sp. 38-1; assembly: GCF_049890855.1. NCBI lineage: Bacteria > Bacillati > Bacillota > Clostridia > Lachnospirales > Lachnospiraceae > Lacrimispora > Lacrimispora sp. 38-1. The sequence continues at coordinate 276,819 of NZ_JBANEW010000043.1, forward strand.
GACTCTATAGCTATCTGGGCCATCAATGAAATATTCTGATCAATGGATGTAATTGGATAGACTGCATAATCAGATACTGGTGAATTATCGTATCCGATAATTTCAATCTCATGAGGTATACTTACCCCTTTCTTTATACACTCCCTCTCCAGAAGGTTAGCAATGTCATCATTTGAACAAAACACTCCTGTTTTTTTTCCTCTATATTTTTCCAATATTCCGTTTAATAAGTTAAGCATGGCTTTCGTTGCCTTTTCCGAATATGGATCAGTCAGATCTTCATCAATATAAATTTCTTTTGGATTGTTCTTAACAGCTAACTCAAATCCGACGATCCTTTTAAATGACGGCCAATCCTCGTGATAGCCATTATTTATATGAATAAATACTTCACAGCCGTCTCGTATAAATTGTTCTCCTGCCAACTTGCCGCCGATAAAGTTATCATTATTAATCTGCCTGAAATTACCTCCGGGACGTTCGATGGAAACTACAGGAATGCCCAATTGTTCTATCTCTTTACCATCGAGTGTATGGCTTAACAAAATGATTCCTTTCACTCTGTATGATTTTAACTTATCAATTAATTGAAGTTCTTCTTCTTTGGAATCATGAGAGGTATATACGATAAAGCTATAATCCTTCTGTTTCCCAAAGTTTATAAGCTGATTCAGTAATTCAGTATAGAAACTGAGATGTAAATGAGGAAAAATTACTCCTACCAGATTGGACTTCCCGGTTACTAATATGCGGGCTACACTGTCCTGACTGTAATTCAGTTCTTTTATGGCAGTCTGAATCTTATTTTTTGTTTTGAGGGATAGTAACTCAGGTTTATTGAAATAGCGGGAAACAGTAGTTAGGGATACGCCGCTTTTATCAGCAATGTCTTTTATTTTTGTTTTGTTCATACATATAACTCCATTATTTATTATTTATATTAATAATAACACAAATTGATAAATTTTCAATAGATAATGAAAATAATTTCAATACAAGGTAAACCGAAAAATGTTTTTAACTCCAAATATAAAGTGATTCACGCTTGTAATATGGTTCATCATGCACAAAAAAACACATAATCATGTGTACTTCATTGGAATTTTTTTTGAAAAAAATAATGAAAACGATTGACATTAATAATTTCAAATAGTAATATGAATACATAAAAATAAAAACGTAAGGAGAGGGGAATTATGTGTGTATCGGGGACCTAAATATTGATAATTTTGATAGGTATTTTGAAAAGTCGGTCTGGGTAACGGTTGAACATGAACATGTCAATGATCCGGGGAAGGATTATTAAAGTGCAGTTTACTGGTATCTAAAACTGCCACACAAACCATTGCCTGAATTACCACCGGTGGAGGCAAGACTGCCTGAGAGATGGCCGGAATATGGACTAGGGAATAGGTAAATAATTTATTGAGGAGGATAAGAATGAAGAAGAAAATTCTTAGTATTATGCTTGTAGCAGCAATGATAGGAACAATGATTGCGGGATGTGGCTCAATAGAAGGCAAAACGGAGCCGGGGGGTGATAAGAACAGCATTACAGTTCTGGTAGAAAGCGGTTCACCTGCAGAGGCACTGGCGAAAAAAACGGCAGCATCCTTTGAAGAAGAGACTGGATGCAAGGTTATTATTGATGCGGTTGCTTATACCGGAATGTATGACAAGTTATCTACAGAGATTAAGGCAAAGCAGGCTTCCCATGATGTGGCGACTATGGATGTGGTATGGTTAACAGCATTTGCAGATGCGATTGAAGCAATCAATGATGCAGACACAAGTGATTTCCTTCCAACTTTACAGGACAGCGGGACGGTTAATGGAAATCTGCTTGGATATCCAATGTGGGTAAACGCAAAGGTGCTGATTTACAGAAAAGACCTTATTCCTGAAGATAAAGTGCCGGCTACCTGGAAAGAATACCAGGCACTGGCGAAGGAACTGACAACAGAAGATATGTATGGGACAACCGTCTTTGGAAGTGGTTCTGATGCTGTCTGCTCTTTCCTTGATTTTGCATGTCAGGCAGGCGCAGATGGTCTTGTTTATGACAAAGACGGAAATGTAAATATAACAGACCAGGCTTATGCAGATGCATTGAACTTTATGGTGGAAAATGCAAATGCTGACTATACACCGGCTGATTCATTATCAACAGCATCAACAGAATCTCAGGAATTATTTACAAATGGAAAAGTTGCAATGCAGCTTAACTGGAGTCATCAGTATCCTGCAGCAGTTGCAGCTTTAGGAGCAGATAAAGTTGGATGCGCACCTATGATCGGAGGAAGCGCCGGTATTGGAGCAACCACAGGCCCATGGTATGAATGTGTAATGAAAAACTCCAAGAATAAAGAAATGGCACTTAAATATACAAAATTTATGTATGATCACAATGCTGACTACATGGATCTGACTCTTAAGATTGCAGGAAGAACTTCCGTATATGAGGAGGCTGGAAAAGTGGAAGGAAATGAGCATACAACAGCTGTTCTTGACACATTGGCAGCTCCCCAGTCACAACCAAGACCAATGGTGAGCACATGGTCACAGGTCGAAGAAGTACTTACAGGTGTTGTTGAATCTGCTTTAGGCGGAGCTGATGTAACATCGACATTGGAATCAGCAAAAACAAAAATTGAATCCATTGGCAAATAGTTAATCAGATTTCTTAGAAACAGATGATGTGATTAAACAGAGGGGGTTCCGAATGGTTATCAATAACAGGAGGAATACCCCTCTATTTTAAAAAAGGTGGTAAACAGAATGAAGTTAATTTCAAGAAAAACATTATTATTGTTCTTTCTGCCTGGTGCAATATTTATGGGTGCCTTTCTGATCTATCCTATTTTTACAATGGTATATGATAGTTTTAATAAAGTTGGTCTTTCAGGAGACAGGACATTTATCGGAGTGTCTAATTATATCAAGGCTTTTACAGCCGGTGGTTTTTTAAAACAGTTAAAGAACACACTTATTTATATTGTAGTGGCAGTTGGTGTTGAAACAACAGCTGGCTTATTATTCGCTCTGTTTTTTGAATTGAATTATAAGGGTAGTAAAATCGTCCGTTCATTGATGATGGCACCTTTAATGATAGCACCGTTGGTTGCAGGTCTTACATGGAAACTGATGATGAGCTCAAGTTTTGGTATTGTTAATGAACTTCTTACCAGAGTAGGAATTCTCTCAAGCAGCAGTGATATTTTATGGCTGGCAGATTCAAGATGGTCACTGCTTGCATGTTGTATTGCAGATATTTGGTTAACAACACCATTTATGATGCTGATGTTACTGGCGGGGCTTCAAGGCTTAGACAGCAGCATGATTGAAGCAGCAAGAATCGATGGAGCAAGCTTGTTACAAGAGATTTGTTATATAAAATTTCCGGTTATTAAACCAGTCTTATTGACTGCATTATCTGTGAGAATTATAGATGCAGCCAGAACATTTGATATAATCTGGGCGATGACAGAGGGCGGTCCGGACAGTTCTTCGGAAACAATCAGTATTATTATTTACAAAACGCTGACAAGATACAACGACACAGGATATGCAAGTGCAATGGCTGTTGTATTTATTGCCGTATTGGTAATCTTTACTTTAGTGTTTATGCAGAGCTTATGGAATCCAAAGAAAAAAGCCTGACTTGGCAACTGGTCTGATAAGGAGGCAAAAAAAGTGAAGAAAAATAAAAAAATCGGAAAAAAGATAGGAATTACTCTTTCGATTGTACTTACGATATGCTGGCTTTTTCCGTACATCTATGTTATTTGCTGTGCATTTAAGCCGGGAGCAGAAGTAATAGCAGTTCCACCTGCTTTTTTCCCTAAAACGTTTTCCGTAGAGAATTTTGTCGGGCTGTTTGAGAGAATGGATACAGTAAGTTACCTGATGAACAGTTTGATTACAGCACTGGGCAGTACGATTATTGCATTGGTGCTTGGTTCTCTGGCGGCATATGCAATTCAGAGATCGGGAGCAAAGTTATCTGTATTTTTGGTGATTCTAGTCCTTTGTTTGAAGATGATTCCGACATCAAGTATTGTTGTTCCGATTTATGAGTTAATCTGTAATATTGGACTATACGACACTAAGATTGCATTAATTATTGTTTATGCGGCTATCAATATGCCGTTTGTAATATGGACGATGCTCAGTTTCTATGAGGGGATACCGACTACATTAGATGAAGCGGCATATGTAGATGGGGCAACAAGCCTTCAGACATTTAGAAAAATAATCTTACCAATATGTAAGCCTGGTCTCGCAACAGCATTTATATTTACTTTGTTCCTGGCTTGGAATGATTTCCTTGTTTCATTGTTGCTTACAAGTACAAGAGCTAAAACATTTACGGTAGGATTGGCAGGATTTTTGTCAGCATACAATTTGGATCTGGGACCAATGTGTGCAGGTGCATTTTTATTTAGCTTCCCAGTAATGATTATCTCACTTGCAGCTCAGAGATTTATTGTGCAAGGCATGACTGCCGGGGCTGTGAAGGGTTAGAATTGATGGAGGAATTTTATGTCTAAAGAATTAATGCAACAGAATATTGAAAAAGCTCAGTGTGAGATAGATAACAAAAAAAATATTGTAAAAAATGGAAAGATGCGTCAGCATTATCATTTTATGGCGCAGACCGGATGGCTGAATGATCCGAATGGATTAATTTATTACAGAGGAAAATATCACTTCTTTTTCCAGCACAATCCATATAATGGATTCTGGGACAGCATGCATTGGGGACATGCGGTCAGCGATGACATGCTGCACTGGGAGTATCTGCCGATAGCACTGGCTCCTAGTGAAACATATGATAATCATCTGCGTGGAGGATGTTTTTCGGGAAGTGCAATCGAACATGATGGTAAGCTGTTTCTGATGTTTACAGGAACAACCAATGAAGGAAAAGGATTTGAGCAGACACAGTGCATTGCATATAGTGAAGATGGGATTCATTTTGAAAAATATGAAGGAAATCCGGTACTGACTGCACCAGAAGGTATTCCGGCTGACCAGTTCCGGGATCCAAAGGTATGGAAGCACGAGGATACTTATTATATGGTATGTGGTGCAAGCCGTGATAATAAAGCACAGGCTTTGCTTTATCGGTCGAAAGATATGTTTCACTGGACATTTTTCAATGTGCTGGCTGAGAGCCGTGGAGAATGGGGCTATATGTGGGAATGTCCGGACTTTTATCCCCTGGGTGATAAATATGTCCTGACGTTTTCGCCGATGGGTGCGGGTGAACATACCGCAGTGTATCTGGTTGGTGATTTCGATTATGAGACAGGTAAGTTTAACTATCATGTAAGTGGTGAGATTGACTGGGGCTTTGATTATTATGCACCGCAGTCCTTCCTTGCGCCGGACGGAAGAAGAATCATCATTGGTTGGGCAAATGAATGGGAATGGATGCCATCATGGAAGGACTGGGGACCAACCTACAAGGAAGGCTGGTGTGGTTCTTTCAATATTCCGAGAGAAGTGCGCATGATGGAAGATGGTACATTGCAGTTTCTTCCGATAGCAGAGGTAGAAACTATGCGTGAAAATTCGAAACAGAAAGATGCGCTTGTTGTGACAGAAAAGGAGACAGAGCTGACAGCCGGAGACGGAGTATGCTTTGAACTGAAGCTGAAGATAGATCTTGAGAAGACAGATGCGGATAAGCTGGAATTAGATCTGCGCTGTGGCGAGGGCAGGAAGACAGTATGCCTGTTTGACTTAAAGAAGGCGGAAATGAGTGTAGACAGAAATGAAGCGGACGGATGGAGCAAGGGTATCTCGAGAAGCGTGATGCATCTTAAAGGAAAAAAGGAACTGGATGTACATATTTTATCTGACCAGAGTTCTCTTGAAATTTTTACAGACCAATATCAGAATAACCATTCCAACAACATATTTGCCGGAGATTCGCAGAATCAGTTGAAGATTCGTGCATATGGAGGCAGTGTGATCATCAGGGATATTGAGACATATGGATTGAAAGAATGATATTGAATTGGCAGGAGGAGAGTCAGATGATACATAAGGAGTATGACGTAACTGCTTTGGGAGAACTTCTGATTGATTTTACAGAGAATGGAATCAGCAGCCAGGGCAATGTATTATTAGAAGCTAATCCGGGCGGTGCACCGTGTAATGTATTGGCGATGCTTGGAAAACTTGGTAAAAAAACAGCGTTTATCGGAAAGGTCGGGCAGGATCAGTTTGGTGATATGCTGAGGAAGACGATAGAATCTGTTGGAATCAATTCAGAGGGATTGTTGACAGATAAAGAGGTTCATACAACGCTTGCGTTCGTGCATACTTATCCGGATGGTGACAGAGCATTTTCTTTTTACCGTAATCCGGGAGCAGATATGATGCTGAGAAAGGAAGAAGTTTCTTCTGACAAGATTCGAGCTTCCAGAATATTTCACTTTGGAACTCTGTCCTTTACCCATGAGGGGGTCAGAGAAGCTTCCGAATATGCCATTCAGTGTGCGAAAGAGGCGGGAACACTGATTTCCTTTGATCCGAATCTGCGGGAACCGTTATGGGAGGACTTAGAGGATGCGAGAAAAGCCATCGAGTATGGTATGGAGTGTTGTGATATCCTGAAAATAGCAGATAATGAACTGACCTTTATGACAGGAGAAACAGATTATGACAAAGGAGCACTTCTCCTTCAGGGCAAATATCAAATTCCGCTTGTATGTGTAACGCTTGGAAAAAATGGCAGCAGAGCGTATTATAAAGGTATGATGGTTACAGCGGAATCATTTTTACAGGAAAATACCATAGAAACAACGGGTGCAGGTGATACATTTACCGGGTGTATGCTCAATACAGTACTAGAGAAGGGGTTAGATCAGCTTACTGAAGAAGATATCAGACAAATGCTTCAGTTTGCCAATGCCGGGGCGTCCCTAATTACGACGAAGAGGGGAGCTTTGAGAGTAATGCCGGAAAAAGAAGAGATAGAATCAGTATCATTAAGTTTAACGATGCAGCAGCGTAAAATTTAGTGTTAATCTTATAGGAGGATTTATTAATGTTCAGTAGAAATTATTATGACATAACAGAGTGGAATTTTGGTAACCCGTATGAGGATATTGGGGAGGTAATCAATAGCATCATTACGGATATTAAAAGCAGACAAACGGACTCTGATATTAATGAAGGAGGAAAACCAGGCGCAGTTATTTATATCCCGGCAGGTGATTATCATCTTGTCACTCAGGTAGTTATAGACATCAGCTATCTGAAAATTGTGGGTTCTGGACATGGCTTTACATCTTCAAGCATCCGTTTTAACACTCCGGAGAGTGAATGGGCAGATTGGCACGAAGTGTGGCCGGGAGGAAGCCGTATACTTGTGGATATTTCCCCTGAGCCTGACGCTGAGGAATATGCAGGAGCAGCGTTTTATGTTAAGCGTAGCGGGGATCCACGAATAAGTTCGGTAGAGTTTGCTGACTTTTGTATTGATGGTTTACATTTTTTGGACGATGGTTCAGGAAAATCAGATCCGGAAAATACTTATACTAACGGGAAAACGGGTATTTATATCGCAAGTGCGGGGGACTCATTCCGGATTACAGGCATGGGGATCGTGTATTTAGAGCATGGAATTACTATTTATAATGCAGATGCGCTGTCTATACATGATAATTTCATAGCTGAATGTGGCAGCTGTATAGAACTGCGGGGGTCGGGACAAGCTTCAAAAATAACCGATAACTTGATAGGAGCCGGTTATAAAGGATATTCAATTTATGCTCAAAACTTTGGCGGACTTTTGATTACGGCAAACAATATTTTTCCGCGAGGTGCAAGCAGTGTCCATTTTGCAGGAGTGGTTCGTTCCACTATTACAAGTAATAGATTTCATTCATTTTATCCGGGAATGCTTGTATTCCAGGAAAACTGCTCGGAGAATTTGGTTTCTTCTAATCATTTTTTACGTGACCATGAACCCTGGCCTCCTATGCAGGCATACAACAATGGTTTAGATGATTTGTATGGACTCCTGTATATTAGCGGTAATAATAATTCTGTAATTGCTAATCACATTTCGGAGACAATAGATACCCAGTATATTACGCCGTCTGGTGCAGCACCTGTAATAATACATGTTGTTTCGGGTAAGGGAAATTATATTTCTGCTAATCATATTGTTGCCACTACCGAAGCATCGGAGGCGCAAGCCGCGGCAACCGGTTCTTGTTTCACTACGCAAGTAGGAGCTTTGCTTACTGCGGATAAATTGGAGGCACTTGCCGTGACAACAGTGCTGGTAGAAAGAGAATCATTTCAAAATACGATTCTTGATTCGGGAAGTGACGTACAGGTCGTTATGGACAAGACTGTAAATGCATTCAGAGCGACTCCAATTCCAGGAATATAGTTGCGATCACTGGGAATGACCAGTTTAAGGCGATAATCTGGCTGTAAGCAGTGGGAGTAAGTTTTTTATTAATCTTAACATTACAAATTTTTAAATTATATGATTTAAGTCAAATTAAAAAGGTACAGGATAAATGAATCTGATGCAGAATGCGATAGATATCCTGTGCCTTCTTGTGCTATTGTTACCTTTGCTCTTATTCTCGGGTTTTCTTTCTCAATAAGTTGATCTTCTCCATTTTCCGCAGGATTATTTAAAGGAGATGGCAATGGTTGCCATTACAGAGGAAAAATGCACAAAAAAGGAAGACTAAAACAGTAAAAAACATACAAAAGTATAATTGCCTGTTGACGTATCACTATTTAGGTGATATTCTGTATTCAAGAATATGAATACGTATTCACGGATTCTACAAGGAGATTCCATATGATTACAATGACAGAAATTGCAAAGCTCACAGGAGTTTCACAGGCAACCGTTTCCAGAGTGTTAAACGGCAATACATCAGTCAATACGGAAGTAAAGAAAAAAGTATTAGATTGTGCAAAAAAACATAACTACCAACCAAATATCATGGCACAGAGCCTTGTAGGAAATCAGACTTTTCTTCTGGGAATGGTAGTGACAGACATCAGTAACCCGTTTTTTGCCGAACTTGTAAAAGCAATTGAATCAGAAGCAGCTGCAAAAGGGTATACTTTAATGTTGTTTAATACAGACTATGATAGAGAAAGAGAAAAGAAATATTTGGATATTTTAAAAAGATACCGTGCTGATGGAGTACTTTTAGTTCCGGTGTCAGATGAAGAATCTTATGTAGAAGAACTGAAACATATTGACATTCCTATGGTCTCCGTAACGTTGGATTTAAAAATTATTGATTCGGTTTATATATCCCATTATGATGCAGGAGCAAAAGTTGCAAATCATTTGTTAGGTATGGGTTTTGATAGTTTTATCTTTGTAGGTAGCGGAGAAGATGAAAAAGAAAAAGGATTTATTTTTGAGTTACGGAAAAGCGGCATTGATATTGAAAAACATCATTTCACAATTTTAGACAAACCGGGTGCGGATTATAAGGAGATTTTGATTAGGCGTCTAAAGGAAGAAGAACAATCAGGTGGAATTGGTATTTTTGCAAATAATGATGTGCGAGCATTAAAAGTGTTGGAGGTTTTAAAGGAGCTTAAGATAGATATTCCGCAAGATGTTGCATTAGTAGGGTTTGATAATACATTTATTTGTAAGATCGCCACACCGGCACTTACCAGTGTAGCACAGCCAATTGAAGAGATAGGAAGATTAGCAGTGGAACGTATTGTTGAATTAATACGAAAAGAAAATCAGGAGCAATGTGTAAGGTATCAATTAGATACCCGTCTCATTACCCGGGCAAGTACGATAAAGACGAAAAAGAAGATATCATAAATACAATAGAAATAAAGGTACTATTATAAAGTACCTTCATTTATAAACAACGTGAATACGTATGCAATAATATACACAATATTCACAACAAGGAAAGGGAGAAGAATTATGAGGTTTAAAAGAGTAATGGTAACAGTATTGGCGGTGGGTATGATAGGAACATTAGTCATAGGATGTGGTTCCAAAGAAAAAAAAGCGGCAACAAATGAAAAAGGGGCAGCTGTAATACAGGTGTGGGTACATCATACAAATGAAACACCGGAAGGAAAAGCTTATGAAGAACTGGTAAAAGAATTTAATGATCAGCACAAAGGCGAAATTGAAGTACAGTTAACGGGTATTGCAAGAACTGGAGATGCAGGTGGTTATGATGATAAAATTAATGCAGCTATAACCAACTCCAGTATGCCGGATGTATTTACGATTGATGGTCCTACGGTGGCAGCAAATGCTGATGCAGGAGTCATCGTACCAATTGGAGAATATTTTGACGAAGCGGATCTGGCGGATTTCAACAAAGATATTATACAGCAGGGTACATATAACAATGAGCTGTATACATTAGGAACTTTTGATTCTTCAGTATGTATTTATTATAACTCAGATATGTTTGCAGCAGCAGGTATTACTCCGGCTACAGCACAAGACCCCTGGACATGGGAAGAATTCACTGAGGCATGTAAGAAATTAAAAACAGAGAGTGTATTTGGTGCAAATCTTGGTTTAAGTGATATAGGCGAATGGCTCACCTATGCATATCTGCCATTAATTCAATCAGGGGATGGAAGTATTGTATCAGACGACGGAGAAGAAACAGTAGACGGATATTTAAATGGTCAGGCAACAGCAGATGCGTTAACATTTATTAAAAATTTAGTAGATGACGGTTTGGTAAGTGCGACACCGGAAGATTATACTTTTGAAAAAGGTTCATCAGCGATGACATTTTCCGGCCCTTGGGAAATTGCTACATTAAAAGACTTTCCGGAAATTAAATGGGGTACTATGCCATATCCGATAAAAACAGAAGGAGCAGTAAGTGCATCACCATGCGGTTCCTGGACCTATGGAGTTTCAAAGGATTGTCCTGAAGACAAACGGGCAGCTGCAGTAGAAGTTATTAAATGGCTCACTGATACAGAAAGCTGTGTAAAAATGTATGAAGCAATTTCAATGCCACCGGCAAGACAATCATCTTTTTCAAAAATCACTGCATACCAGGAAGCACCATTAGATGTATTTAGTTATCAGATGGCAAATACGGCAATTGCAAGACCGATCGTGGTTAACTATCCTATTCTTTCTGATAAATTCGCAAAGGCAGTTGCAAATGTGGCAAGTGGGATGGATGTCCAGCAAGCATTAGATGATGCAGTAGAACAGTATAATTTTCAAGTCGGGAAATAAGCTTCAGACAGAATGGAGGGCTGATTTATGAATAACCGGATAGCAAAAAGAAGAATAAATAAGGAGAGTGCCACAGGGATTATCTTTGTGGCACCTGCCCTCATTCTTTTATTTGTATTCTTAATTATCCCATTTGTTTTATCATTATCCTATAGTTTTATGGATTATAATATCCTGAAACCGGATAAAAAAACATTTGTTGGAGTTGCAAACTTTATTAAATTGTTTCATGACAAAGTTTTTATAAAAAGTATTATAAATACTTTTGTATTTGAAATTTCCGTTGTCCCGTTACAGGTTTGCTCCGCTTTAGGATTAGCACTTTTAATTAATAGAAAAATGAAAGGTATATCTGTTTTTAGATTAGCATTCTTCGCACCGACCGTATTGTCACTGGTAGTTGTGTCTATCCTTTGGTCGTATATCTATAATCCCAATAATGGTTTGCTGAATGCCATGTTAGGTATGTTAGGAATCAGTGCCCAGCCGTTTTTGACAAGTACGAAGCAGGCCATGGCCTGTATTGTCATAATGTCAGCCTGGCAGGGCTGTGGTTTCCAGATGATGATATTTTTGGCGGGGTTACAGGATATTCCGGATTATTTGTACGAGGCAGCCAAGGTAGATGGAGCCAATAAGTACCAGCAATTTAAAAATATTACGCTGCCGGGTCTTAAGAACATTACTGTATTTATTACATTATCGATTGTTATCAGTGCATTCCAATTAATAGTTCAACCAATGATGCTTACACAAGGCGGACCGCAAAATTCAACATCAACGATTGTTTATCAAATTTATCAAACTGGATATAAATTTAGAAATGTAGGTTATGGTTCCGCAATGGCAGTTGTATTCACTGTGCTGGTATTGCTTATTATTATGATACAACGTAGTTTAACAGCTAAAAGTAATGAAGACTAGGAGGGCATCATGAAGAAAAATAGCATTACTATCAAAAAAGTGATATTTGTTTTATTTATGACAGTACTGGCACTATTCTTTGTGTTCCCTTTAATATGGATGGTTATGTCTTCGTTTAAAAATGATGCACAAATTTTTAAAGATATTAATGGACTAAGTGCATTTACTATTACATCATTTCATGAAAATCCTTTTTTCAATTATCAGGAAGTATTAGGGAAAATACCCCTCATTAGAGCAGCACTTAATTCATTTTTTTATATAACAATTATTATTGTTTTGGGAATGACGATTAATTCTATGGCAGGCTATGCATTTGCAAGAATAAAATTTGCGAAGAGAGATCTTATTTTTAATATTATATTAACACTTATGATTATACCAGTGCAAACGATTATGCTGCCTCAGTTTTCTATTATATACAGATTGGGCTGGACGAATTCCTATATGGGTCTGATTGTACCAGCATTAGCGAATCCATTATATATTTTTTTATTTCGGCAGAATTTTCTTGGGTTACCGGAAACGATTGAAGAGGCGGCCCAAATTGACGGAGCCAGCAGAATACGTATATTCTTCCAATTAGTTGTGCCGCTTGCAAAACCAGTATACGGAACAGTAGCTATTTTAACATTTATACAGTATTGGAATGATTTTATTTGGCCGGTTATGGTTATTACGGACACCAGGAAATATACAGTCCAAATGTCACTTAACAGCTTATTTGCCATTAAGCCTGTTAATTATGGAAATGTTATGGCAGGACTTACATTTATAACTATTCCGGTTTTGATAATATTTCTATGTATGCAGAAATATTATGTACAGGGAATTGCATCTACAGGAGCGAAAAACTAATTTGACAGAAAAAAAGGTAATTTATGAACAGTAAAAAATTAATAGAAGCCAGAGCTTATGAGCAAGAAAAAATTAAGGAAGTTGATGAAACTCTGAGACCGGAATTTCATGCAGCGGTCCCGGTAGGCTGGATGAATGACCCTAATGGGTTTTCAGTTTTTAATAAAGAGTGCCATCTTTTTTATCAATATCATCCTTATACCACAGAATGGGGGCCGATGCATTGGGGGCATTTTAAGACTACAGATTTTGTAAAATGGGAAAGAATGCCAATCGCATTAGCACCGGATGAAATCTTTGATTCAGCAGGGTGTTTTTCGGGAAGTGCATTGGAATATAAAGGTGAACATATTTTGGTGTACACTGGAGTTATAGAAGAAAAAGACGAGACAGGCAAGAAAAGAGTGCAGCAGGTACAGTGTATTGCGTCAGGTGATGGAAAAGAATATAAAAAGTGGAATTGTAACCCTATTATTACAGCAAATTCATTACCGGAGGGCGTTTATGGACAAGACTTCAGAGACCCGAAAATCTGGAAGCATGAGGATATATTTTATCTGGTGGTGGCAAGCAGAAGTGAAGATGAAAGCGGACAGATTGTCTTGTATAAATCAAAGGATTTAAGAGAGTGGAAGTTTATAAAGATTCTTGCAAGGAGTAATAATCAATATGGAAAGATGTGGGAATGTCCTGATTTCTTTGTCCTGCAGGACAAGTACATACTGATAACATCACCTCAGGAAATGATGGCCAGGGGAATGGAATTTCACAATGGAAATAATGTAATTTATATGAGTGGTGTATTTGATTATAAGACTTGTGAATTTACACAGGAATATATAAGAAGTATTGATTATGGGCTGGATTTCTATGCGCCGCAGACAATGGAAAGCCAGGATGGAAGACGTATTATGATTGCATGGATGCAGTCATGGGATGTGAACATCAATCCAGGTCATTTGAAGTGGAATGGTATGATGACCTTTCCAAGAGAATTAGAATTACAAGGAACGGAATTGATACAAAAACCGGTAAAGGAGATTGAAAAATATTACAGTGACAGCGTCGAATTTCACAATCATGTGTTATCTGGTACAACACAATTAGAAGGAATTTCTGGAAGAGCATTGGATATTCAGATTGAAATTATAGAGGGTCAATACCAAAAGTTTGAGATGCAGCTCGCACATAATGATATTTACACAACAAAGTGCAGTTACATACCAAAAGATGGAACATTTACTTTTGACAGAACTTATTCAGGGCTTAATAGAGATGTTTCCTGTATCAGAACCATGAGAATTCCGGAGAGGTCTGAAAGTATTACCATCCGAATTTTATTAGACAAATATTCTGCTGAAATATTTATAAATGGAGGAAGACAGGTGATGAGCAATGTGTTTTATACACCGCTTGAGGCACAGGACATTCTTTTTGATGTGAATGGTGAATTGGTAGCGAACATAGTGAAACATAAAATCAGTGTTTCAGAATGTGTACCTGTTTAATTATATAGGGTGGAATATGTAATATTTTATATTATCTTATAAATGCATTTTTATAGAAGTGGTTGATAAAAAAAACATGCCGATATTTTGGGGATATTCCGTATTTGTGCGGATCCTCAGAAAAATATCGGCATAGTTTTATCATTCCATTGATTTTTTCTGCATAATCCTCCATGCTTATTTCAAAAAAGCAAGGAGACAACAGATATCATTTCTATCATACCTAGGCAAAGCAATCGCCAAATGCCGTAAATAACTTCAATGGTCCTTTGACGCGTATCCTTCTGAAGATTATTTCCTTCACTATGGGGGTTTCTTTGTGAAGTACGCGCAACCAGGTTTCTGAATCTGCACTGATTTGCACGTCAGGGACACCCACATGTCCTTGTTCTACTTGAAGCGTTTTGTCTTTTATAATTACGGTTGCCTTGATCTGCTCATTTCCTGTGAATGTAAAATGATAGGTTGCACACAGTCCTTCGGACTTGTGACGCTGGAAGGCAATCGGCATGGATGAAACAAAGGCGGCTATGGACGGCGGTCTGACGCCATTACCCACGAGCTTAATCTTTTTATTCGGAAACTTGCTCAGGACATGGTTTTCTGCGTCCGATCCCGGGAGGACATAGACAGTCTCTGTCTTTTGTTGCAGCGGTTTGACCACAGTCTCAATAAATTTCTTTTTGTCATCAAGATATTCATGAATCACATCGTCGCCCGCCGGACAGACAGCGATACAATAAACCGATTTGTAGCACGGTCCGAACGCCAGGCTCTGCCATCTTGAAACGGTTTCAGTATCGCCTACCCTGGATCGGTATTCAACGGAATTTTTGCTTTGGGCGATATTATCAACCCAGTCCGAGAATCCACCTAGAAGCTCACGATAGGTATGGGTGAGGCAGTTGATAGAATTGAAGACACCATCCGGACCGATAGCACCTGTTGGACAGGCAGCTGCACAGAGTTTACAATTCAGACAGGGGTTATAATCCAGAGGACTACCGTACTCGTCCACCTCGGTATCAATAAGCACGGTATTTAGCAGAATAAAGCTCCCGAATACTGGATGAATAACATTGCGGTGGAGACCCATCTTTCCGAGACCCGCCGCTTCGGCTATGGGTTTGTGCGATACGACCTGCATCTTGCCGGGCCATTCGTCCGTTTCCATGGGAAAACTAGCTGCTGGGTTTGCTGCACGAACTCCTTTACGTTCGAGCGCTGCTACCAATGCGTGGGCAGCATGGTTGAGCCGTTCTTCCACCTGATGCAGTTCATGACTGGCAACAGAACGTGCGGGACTTCTCAGACTTTCCCTGCCTAGCCGTCCGACAAAACTGATTAATACCTTAGTCCATGGAAATACATTCAGAATGTCCGTTTTTTGATCAGCTAATAATGGATGTGAAATTTCGACAAAACCCACATCATCAACGCCTAATTCAAGGCACATTTCGCGCAACTCCATGGCGCTGAGCCTTGAGATACTCGTATGAGGTACAGCTAATGCCTTTCTTTCATTATAGCGTTTTATTGAGGGGTGGATATTTGTATCCTTCATGTGGTTCTCCTTTTTTGTTTGCCAAGTAATGGTTTTAATAATAAGCACATATTTGAGAACGTTCATTCTAATTTAAACAAAAAAATTCATTTGTTTAATATTGCTAAGGAAAAATCCGTTATATGACGTAACTTTTCTTTGTTAGCTGAGGTTCTTGCAAGTACCCGAATCCCAATTAAAGTATTATGTAAGTTTTCAGCCAAAACTTCAGCATCATATTCACATCGGAATTCGCCTGTTTGCTGTCCTTTGCGAATTAGATCTGCAAGAAGACGCTCTGTTTGCTTAAATGCTTCCAGCACCTTTTCTTCTATTTCTTTATCTCTGGGAGCCATCTCAGTTGCTGAGTTTATAAATAGGCAGCCCAATGGTCTATCCCCGTTTTCGTCAATCATAAAGTCAAAGATGCATTGTATAGCTTGTTTTGCCGTTTCTGTGTATAAAATTTCAGATTCTAATCTGGTTTTTATAAGGTCTCCGAAGCAATCTATCGCTTTTAAAAATAATGTATGTTTATCACCGAAGGTATCATATAAACTTCTGCGATGGATTGCCATATGCTTTACTAAGTCATTCAAAGATGTCTTTTCATAGCCTTGTTCCCAAAACAGTTCCATAGCTTTCTGTAGAACTACACGTTCCTCAAATTCTTTACTTCGTCCCATTATTTGACCTCCTTCTAATAGTAATAGTAACATTTTGAGAACGATAAGTAAAGAATTATTTTATTCTTGCTTCAAGAGATAATTCCGATATTGGAGACTATGAAATAATTTATTACCTCAATGCCCGGCAAGTAATATGTAGCACCTGTTTATTACCGTTCATTTCCAACTCAATAACGCGATAAATTGGTTGAAAATGATCTTGCTAATAATTTGCAAGATACCTTTGAGGCTGATGGTGCATTGATGGGTGGTACGAGTGGTATGCGTCTTGGCATGCTAGAAGAAACCTTGAAAAAGGATATATCTCAGTTGGTACTGGTATATCAAGCAATGGTACACGTGATTACGAAAGACCATATAGTTCTGCCTTTGAAACTGATTTAAAAATGGTGGTGGAAGACATCATAATATCCAAAAAGTCGTTTTTTTTCATCACAAATATAGGATAATTACATTTCCTTATTTTATAATTGCGTATATAATTAAGGTATAACAGGCAAATGCCGGAAAGGAACTGTATTGTGATGGCTGGATTTATATTGAATCAGGGAACAACGATACACTCAAACTATGATAGTGAACCTGTGAAGCGTGGGATAGAACGTTTTTACCGGGATTTGAATATGATTTTTACGCCCCTTCAGAAAGGTGCGGAAATTTTATCAGGAAAAATAGTTTTGGAAAAGAATCCGCTTGAGGCTGAAAAATATTTCATACGGGTGAAAAGCTGCCATGAAATTGTAATTGAGGCTGCCGATGATTTGGGTTTTGTTTATGCTCTATTCTACATCAGCGAGTGTTATCTGGGAATACAGCCGTTCTGGTTTTGGAATGACCAGAAATTTGTAAAAAGACAGGAAGTTGTCATTCCGGTTTCCGAGTATTGTTCTACCTCCAAATGCGTGGATTTCCGAGGCTGGTTTATCAATGATGAAGTTCTGATCAGCCACTGGGCTGGAGGCAAGAATAAAGAATATCCCTGGGAAATGGCATTTGAAGCACTCCTTCGCTGTGGAGGCAATGTTGTAATCCCCGGTACGGATTCGAATTCGAAACGATATGCGTCTTTAGCATCAGATATGGGGCTTTGGATCACCCACCATCATGCAGAACCTCTGGGTGCAGAAATGTTCCTGCGAGCCTATCCAGATAAAAATCCCTCTTTTAAAGAGCATCCGGATCTGTTCCGTCATCTCTGGAAAGAGGGGATTGAAAGGCAGAAAAAGGAACGGATTATCTGGAATCTGGGATTTCGGGGACAGGGAGATACTCCATTCTGGGAACAGGATCCTTTCTACGATACTCCCCAAAAAAGAGGGGATTTAATTAGCAGCATTATACAGGAACAGATCCGGCTTGTGAAGGAATGTGTGGAAGAACCGGTTTTCTGCACCAACCTGTATGGAGAAACCATGGAATTATATCAGCAGGGATTTTTAACCCTGCCGGCTGATGTGATCATGATCTGGGCAGATAATGGATATGGGAAGATGGTATCCAGAAGACAGGGAAATCACAATCCAAGAGTGCCGGCACTTCCCGGTGAGAAGTTAAAGGATCAGAGTCACGGTCTTTATTATCACGTTTCTTTTTATGATCTGCAGGCTGCCAATGTACTTACCATGATTCCAAATTCCATGGAATTTGTCGAAAGGGAATTAAAAGAGGCTTACTGCTGCGGAGTAAAAAACATGTGGCTGATTAACTGCTCCAATATTAAGCCTCATGTATATCCTCTGGACTTTATTTCCTCTCTCTGGAATGGAAACATGGACTCTTCGGACAAACATCTGGACAAATATCTGACCGCTTATTATCTGACTGAAAATAGCTTGAATGACACCGGAAAACCGTTGTTAAAAGAAATGAAGGATTGCTTTCAGGAGTATTTTCATTCCATGCTCCCTTATGGAATATTGGAAGATGAACATGCCGGTGAACAGTTTTACAACTATGTTACCAGAGTCCTGATGCATGGTTTCATGAAAGACGGAGGTACAAAGCCCTGTAAGGAGTTAGACTGGTGTATACCAGCAAAACATTTTTCTGCTCAGATGAAATGGTATCAGGAGAAATGCAAAAAAGCATACCCGGGTTTTAAAGAACTTCTGGAGTCTTGTATCAGAATAGGCGGAAATGCAGGGCAGTTGTGGGCGGATTCTATGTTGCTTCAGGTAAAGATCCACACATGGTGCCTGTCCGGTGTCATCCACTTTACTGATGCTTATGATGCTTTTTCAGAAGAAAATTATCTGAAGGCCTTTTATGAGCTGGGACAGGCAGCCGATTGGTTTGCGTCTGCAGATGAAGCAATGAAGAGCTGTTGCCACGATAAATGGGAGGGATTTTATGATAATGACTGCCAGACCGATATTAAAGAGACGGCTTATCTTTTAAGGCAGCTCATGGGATATGTGAGAAATGTGGGAGACGGACCTTATTTTTATCAGTGGCAGCGGCTGGTTATTTATCCGGAGAAGGACAGAAAAATTCTTCTTTTATTAAATGAAGAAAACCATATGACAGATGAAGAATTGTATGCTGCAATGAAAGAAAGGCAGGAATTGAATGGCTATTGAAATACGCAGGCTGACACCAGCCCTTGCAGAAGATTATATACATTTTTTTGATATTACACCTCACGACGATAATGTGGGTGATAATAAGTGCTATTGTTCGTGTTGGTGTAATGATGACTATGCAGGCAAAGATTTTTCAATCGCAGAAAACAGAAGAAAATATGCTTATCAATATGTGAAGGGTAATAACATTCAGGGTTATCTCGCTTATAGTGATGATAAAATCGTTGGCTGGTGTAACGCCAATACGAAATCAGACTGTCTGAAATGCGTCAGCTGGCAGAGATTCATGTCTTACGTACCACTGGAGGAATCCAATTCCGCCATAAAGGTAAAATCCATATTTTGTTTCGTAATTGCCCCGGAGATGAAAAGACAGGGCATTGCCACCCGCCTGCTGGAACGTGTGTGTAAGGATGCAGCTTACGATGGATTTGACTTTGTGGAGGCATATCCGTACAAAGAATCAAGTTATCAGTCATCAGATTATGGCGGCCATTTTGAAATGTATAAAAAAGCCGGATTCCATGTGCTGCTTGAGGCGGAACAGGGGATTATTATGAGGAAGCAGTTAACCAAAGGAGCTACTCAATGAGAATACTTATTTTAGGAGCAAGCGGTTATGCCGGTCAGACAATTGCCAAAAGGCTTATGGAGGACCATGATGTATATGGAACCTATCACACACAGAAAAGCAGCTGTCTGGCTGCAAATAAAATGTTTCAGATACAGCTTGACAATTTTGATTCCATAAAAAGAGTATTGGATCAGATACAGCCGCAAATTATCATTTCCAGTATAAGAGGAGATTTCCGATTACAGATGGAGGTACATTGCATTATTGCTGATTATTTATTAATAAATAAAACAGGTAAAATAATTTTCATGTCGTCATCCAATGCATTTGATGCAGCAATGGAAGAACCACATTATGAGTCAGATAAAACGAATTCGCAATCGGATTATGGAAAATTTAAAATTGTATGTGAACATATTCTTCAGGATAAATTAAAAGAAAGATGTGTTATTATCCGCATACCCCAGATTTTCGGGAAAAATTGTCCCAGGATATTAAAGTTGGCTGAGGATACAGAAAATAATACGCCAATAATCACCTATCCCAATTTGCATATGAATTATACAACAGATGTTCAAATTGCAGAATGGATTGCGTATATTATCAAAGAAAATCTCAGTGGAATATTTCACATTGGAACAAAGGATACCTGTAATTATATGCGTTTTCAATCAGAGCTTTCCAGAATTCTGGAATTAAAAGAACCTGTTTTCCAGAAAGAAGTGAGTTCCAGGAAGTGTTTTCAGGCAGTGCTGCCGGGCAGAAAGGAAATACCGGAGAAATTGCATATGAATATAACTGACGTGCTGGAATATTTGAGATATGTGCAGATTTAGGTGGTTACTAATTAAAGTCCTTGAAAAGAAAAGAGAGAGATATGGAAAAAAAGGTAAGCAATATAGATTTGACTACATTAATTGCGCATGGCAAAGTTGAAACAAAATTTACCGGAGAAACAGTCAATGTATGGACAACAAATTCAATTACTTCTGTAGCATTTAATCTGGTCGGTGACAGTTATAAAAGACATGTTCTAAGATTACCTGATAAATACCATATACCATTTCGCTTAGATATGACCATCAAGCTTGACTTTCCAGCACTTATATTACTTGTCGGAGACGGACATATAGCCTTTGCAGCCTCCGATAACCATAAAATCGAAGATATCGCTAAACCCACCGGTAAGTCAAATCAGGATAATTGTCTATTTGATAACAGGCTGCCGTTTGGTGAGTTCGTCGATATTTCTGTAATATGGAATTTTAATGAAATGCAAATACTTATTGGTGGTAAAGAACGTTTTTATTCATGTAAATTACCATATATGAAAATAAAGAATTTAAAGAAGTTAAATCTGGAAGGCTTTGGGATTGGATTAACTCTGTCCAAACGATCCACGCTCAGCATAAAAACAATAACTGTAACGGAGTTTGACGACAAAGTTCCTGTTATTCGCGATGTTTTAAAAGAAATACCTCTTCAGGAGGTGATAGCCGAAAGCTCAAAACCTGCTTTTGAGACCATTATATCGGATTTACCGCAGGAATATAAAAATGAATTACTGAAAATGGATGATTTTTTAAAAACTTTAAAACCATTGAAATTCAAACGTACGCTTGATAAAAGAGGTGGGAAAATTACATACGTTGCTTCAGATTTCGGTATTTCATATGCATTACACGTATCTGAAGATCAGCTTTCCCACAATTTCAGTTGGTATATTGTAAGCAGTGGAAAACCGGAAACGTGGCACCGCAAAGCTGATTATATGGAGGAAGTGCTTTCAGAAATAGCAAAAACAGATATACAATTTGCAAATCGTATCTTTTATGCTTTAAACGATTGTGTCGGATGTTACGGTTCGCACTGCCTTGCTAAAACGCGCTATGAGTTTAATGACCAAAAACGCTTAACATGTCACGGACGTGTAATGCTTCGTATGTGTCACGATGATTTTCAGGATGCAAGAGAATTTTTTCGTCATCTAAATGCATTAATGGAACGGAAAAGTGCGGATGGAAGTCTGCAAACTGAGAAAATTTTATTGCTTAAGTCATAAAATATCGAACTGTGGGCATTTGACACTTCACCAAATCTATAAAGTGTCCGGGTTCTTTGATGTTCCCTGTTTTTTTAAATCATAAAGAAGCTCATTATATAACCTTTCAGAGGCCTTTTCCAGCTGCTCCTTTCTGCGAATAATACCAATCATTAAGCCAAATTCTATATTTGACAGTTTTCGTCTTATTGTCAGATCGGGGGCAGGATCTATAGCGGCAACAGGTAAGATAGAACAGCCAAGGCCGGCCTGGACGAACTGAATAATGGTTTTTCCATCGTTAATTTGTATCATGGATTTAAGCGGTATTCCAAAAGCACTGAAATGTTTATCAACTTCATTTCGATAAGAACAGTAAGATTCAGTAAGGAGTAAATTTACATCGCTTAAATCCTTAAGGGTGATCTCTTCCTTTTCGGCAAGTGGATGTCCAACGGGCAGTAACAAATCCATCGGCTCCAGACAGATGGGTTCAAACAAAAGGTTAAGATTAGCTGGAGGAGCAAATCCTATTGCAATATCCAGCTGGTTATCGACTATTTTTTGTGTAATGATTTCCGAACT
Organism: Lacrimispora sp. 38-1; assembly: GCF_049890855.1. Lineage (NCBI taxonomy): Bacteria > Bacillati > Bacillota > Clostridia > Lachnospirales > Lachnospiraceae > Lacrimispora > Lacrimispora sp. 38-1. The sequence goes on from NZ_JBANEW010000043.1 coordinate 299,374, forward strand.
GTTAAGTTCAAATGTGAGCTTAATGCCGGAATATTTTCTACAAAAAGCTATTACTTTAGGAATTAACAACGATCTTCCAATCGTACTAATTGTTCCTAATCGGATATGCCCCATTTGACCGGTAACAAAGTTATTCATGATCTGTCTAAATGAATCTGCATGTTCAAGAAGTGATTTGGCGTTGGTCCAGAAAAAATCGCCTTCTTTTGATAGAACCATTCTTCGGCCTTCTTTTTCAAATAATTTAATTCCCAGCTCTTCTTCCAGCTGCTGTATATGAAGTGTAACAGTAGAGGGCACATATCCCATCTTTTCAGCTGCTTTTAAGTAACTTCCCTCAGTCAGTATATTTTTAATTGTTTGAAGCTGTTTTAATTCCATGTATTCTCCTAATGTTCATTTTTAATGAACTTAAACCATTATAATTTTATATTTTCAATGGAATAGAAATATTTTATCATAAAAGAATAAAAAAACAAGATACATTGCAGTCAGATGGGAATTTACTGGGACAAAACCAGTCGATTGCAGGTGATATCGAAGGAGACGAAATGATAAAATATTTGAAAAAGAGTTTGGCAGCAATGATATTAGCGGTGATGTTTTTTAATACACTCGCATGCAATAATATGCTTAATAATGCGGAGGTGTCAAATACAGATATGAAAGATAATACAGATGATACCCAAATATTAGTAATCAATAATTTGGAAAAAACAACTGAAAATGAAACAACCAATGTCAAAGAGTCATCTTATGCCAAAACAAAAACATTAGAAGAGAATGTTGATATTTTAAATAAAATGTTAGAAACGAAATATGGAAGAAGACTCAAAGTCACTGGGGAAGAAGACTATGAAACAGCTGGAAGAGCTGACTGGACATTGATTTTGAAAGATAATAAAGTTGGAATTGATACCTCCACATGGAAATTTAATTATGATTCAGAAACAGATGAAAGTAAATATATGGACGCTATATTGACAACTTTTACATTCTTTTGTGGAGATGAGATGGGTAATTCATTATGGCAGCTCACCGGTGATTTATTAGATGGAGGTGCAGATGAAACGCTTTATGGATTTGTACACAGCGGAAGTCAGGTGACTTATAAAAATGGTAAAGTGGCGGCATATGAATCTGGTAATAACCAAAGCACCATCTACATTTGGTTAACCCCCAGTGAATACTGAATGGCTAAATACTAATGTATAATCTGCAACAAAAACACTCCGGATGCATAAAGTAAGGTATGATGCCACTGTGTGCATAAATCCTGAGGGGTGATTAAATGGGATTTCTGAATATGCTGCTTGAAAAAGGCAGATTGAAAAAACCGCTTCACTTTGCATTGGAAAAAATTGTGGAGGAATATGTCCCTGCCGGTGAGATGCCTCCATATGCACAAGAGCTTATAAGTCTGGCAGACAAAGACAATCTTAAGTTGAAGGATATTGCAGAGCTGGCTGTCTCAGTGAGAATAGAAATCGATTATTTAAAGGCTGATGTGGAATCATTTGTCGTTACTTCAGAAAAAGCCAAAAGAGTTCAGTCAAATCTTGCATTATGGAATGAAATTCTAAGTGAGTTGACCAGACAATATCCATATCAGGACGAGGTGACAGACACAGAAACATTTATCCAATCCAAAGCAGTGGAAGAGATCCCCAGAATGCATCATGCCATTTCACAACTACTTGAAGAAAAGAACAGGCTGCAGCTGGAATCGCAGCTTGTCCTTCAGTTAGGGATTCTGCAAAAAAGCATATTTAATTTAGAGCAGACGTTCCTGACCATGATGCCTGAGATAAGGAATATAAAAGATAAGAAACTTAAGCTGGAAGAAGATATTGGACATTTCCAAAGAAATGTGGAAGAGCTGAAAAAAATGGATGAAGCAGCCGATTTTAAGCTTTCTGCTCAACTATCTGAAAAAGGCAAAGCGCTGCTTACAAGAAAAAAAACACTGTCTGCCAGTGAAAAAGAGGTCAATACCTATATGGAGGCTGTTCAAAAAACAGCCATTCAGATCTTCGGTGTATTTAAAGAGGTATCCCTGCTTGCTGCTGACAGGGTAAGATCTGCGATTTACAGGTTAAGTGCAGAAAACAAAAAAACATTAAGGACAGCAGACGATACAAAGGGCTTCTCCGAAGGGAGAAAGAAACTGTCCCAGCTTTATATACTTCTTGAACTGCTCAATGACTGCATTCGGATTCATCAGAAATATGACCGGCAAAATTCATAAGCTGACATTGCCGGTCTTACTGGTTTTCCAGAGAATAAAGAAGTTTTTTCAATAACTGGTCCAACTGGGCCAACAGCGTTCGTCCCGCTTTATGGCTGAAGCTGTAATGCAGAAGAAATAGCTGTAAGCAGACAATGAAAACCGGCATAGGCCGTTTTTTTGTGGTCAAAAGGCTGGAAGTAAATGTGATACTTTTCCATTGATTTTCATAGTATTTTATGAACATGCATTTTTAACAGGAAGCAGGTAGATCATTGGAAGAGAACAAAGATTATCGAAAGGGTGGATTATGGGATGAAAATGCAGTCTACGATTATGTAGTTAATACATTTAAGGCTTATGCCGATGCCATGGTACCCCATTCACCGGATCTGGCAGAGCAGTATGGAAAGATTCAGTTTTATGGAGCATTGGAGTCCTATACGGCAGAGTATTTAATTATGTCTCTTGACAGCTACCCCACACCGTTTGCAATAGCAGCGGCAGAAATATTAAATCTGGCAGCAAAACAGTACCTTATGGAAAAGGGAGGGGATCCGGATTTAGAAAAAGGTTCGGGCGGACTTTATTTTACTAAGTTATCTCAGGAAGACCGGCTGAAAATCATTGACCGGATCACCAGCCCTGAAGGCATCATCTATATTCCTGCAGGCCTCACTATGAAGCAGGGAGATATAGCACCTGTACTGCCGGCACTCAACCGGCTCACTATGATGGGATATTATTCCGAGTGGTCCGGCTACGGTTCCACAAGGTTTATGCCTCCGGATAAGCGTATACTGGAATATGTGCCGATTGGCTGGAAGCAGGTGGGGTATCCGGGACCTTCTATGGGATACCGGGTTGCAGGAGCCTTTGATTTTGCACAGAAACAGTGAGGCTGGGAATTTGATTGGAGGTGCGTATGGATAACGGCTATGATGCAGATGTAATTGTGATTGGTGCAGGCGGAGGAGGCGCGGTTGCAGCGAAAGAGCTGGGAGAAAAGGGATTAAAAGTGCTGGTTTTAGAGGCAGGTCCATGGTACGGGAACCGGAAATGGCCGAATCCGAATACAAATGCAGGTGCAGCGGGAAGCTCAAGCAACGATGATCTGGATATACAGCTGCTTAAAAGTACCTTTACAGATTTAGAGGACGACATGAATGATGCCATAACAGGAAAATTCAGATGGGGTCCGGCAGACAGAAATTTAAGTCCGTGGCAGAGAATCAATGAAAAGGGAGGCTTTGTCTGGCAGAGCGCAGGAGTGGGGGGTACCACGCAATTGTATTTTGCCAACTGTCCCCGTGCTTTTCCCGCAGCATTTGAACGTGACTGGCCCTTTAGATACGAAGAATTAATTCCCTATTATGAAGAAGTGGAGCAGACCCTTCCCGTGCGCGAAGCTACAGCAACATCCAAAGAGAATTTGTTTTTCTACGGAGCCAGAAAGCTGGGGTTTGAGTATACCCGTGAAATAAATATAACCAAACCAGGATACCGTCTTCAGCAAAACGGCATTCTGGGTATCAATCCCATGTTAAATAATCCGGATTTTGATCTGGAAAATAATCAGGCAGTCGGCTGCACTCTTCGGGGGCATTGTGTCAATGGCTGCTGCATCGGTCCAAATGTGGGAAGTGTTTCCAAGCGTTCTACTCTGGTCAGCTATATTCCATATGCCCTGGCAACGGGAAATGTGGATATTATGCCCAACTCATTTGTCACAGCCATACATACCGGCGAAAATCAGGAGGAGGGGCTGTATGCAGCCAGCGTATCCGTCAGGAATACCTGGACCGGCGAAGTCAGTGAATTAAAGGCAAAAGTGATCGTTTTATCTGCAGGCGCCATTGAATCCCCCAGACTTTGGCTGAATTCCCGTCTCCCTGAGAATGAATGGGTGGGAAGAGGGATGACCACTCATATATTTGACTGCGTCTCTGGTATTTTTGAAGAAAAGGATCTGATGAACATCCTCGGAATGTCCGACGTAAAGCCTTACAAAGGACAGAATTCCGCAGCCAGACTGGATTACCCCGGACTGGGAGTGTTTGAACCCTTTGGAACAAGTCCCGGTATCTATGCTTCCTTGATATACGGAACGAGCCAGAAGGGGTACTATTTTCAGAATCAGACAAACGAAGAGGAGCCATGGGACAGAGAGGGCATTATTGCAGGAGATCTTTTAAAAGAGTTTATGCGCGATTATAACAGAACGCTCAGCATTTTGGTATTTCCAGATGACGATGTGAACCAGAAAAACGGAGTGACGCTGGACCCGGAGCGCATGGACGAAAATGGCTATATTCCCATTATCAGTTATGAAATGAGTGAGGCTGACAGAGAGAGAAGAGACCAGCTGGTAGGACTTGCCGCTGAGCTTTTAAAAAAAGCTGGGGCAAAGACAGTCAGCAGGGCCAATTGGCCGCCGGATGTCGGTATCCACATTATGAGTACCATGAGGATTGGATTTGTAACAGATTCCAATTGTGAAGCATATCAGGTAAAACGCCTGTTTATCGCAGATAACAGTGTCTTATGCAACGGACTGGGCGGCCCCAATCCCACCCTTACCACCCAGGCTCTTGCTGTAAGGACTGCAGAAAAGATTGCAGAAAAATATTTCCCATCGACTAAAATGGATTAAAACTGGCAGTGAATATAAAAATGCGCCTTGAAACCAAGACGCATTTTTATATCATTTAAGTCAGTTTCCTGTATACATCAGATAGATAAAATGATTTGCTTCTCTTAAAAGGTGATCGGTATAAAGAGAAAGCATGATCGCCTGAATTTTACAGGTAATCAGCCCGTTTGTGGTGTCGGACTTAAAATCACTGATTGCAATGGCATCGGATAGAATTTCCCGGTCAGAAGGGAAGGTTTCCGGCCGCATTTCGGCCCGCCCCAGTAAATCAAAAGTATCTGATAACTGGTTGGCTGTGTTGAAATATGCTGTTTCCGTTGGGTCCAGCTGTCCGCGCATAACCTTTGCATGATCGGCCATATTCTGGGTCCAGAACGATTTATAATCACACAGGAGAGTTTCGTCTCTGTTCTGAAGCCGTTTCAGGATTTCAAGATATCGTTTGGCTTCCAGGAGAATATGTAAGATATCGGCTGTGTACATCATGGTGAAGAGGCCGCAGGATACACGTCTGTTTAAGAGATCCGCCTGAAACTGGACAAAGGACGTGGTCAGGTTTAAAAGATTCTGGTTCAGCATGAAAACATCCTGTTCATTTTTGTTGGTGGCCGTATAGTCTCCGGTGAAGGGCTTAATGTCATAGGTCATGCGGGTCAGCTGGGAATTGATTGTGATACCGGTGTTAAGCTGTGCCAGCCGTTCCGCCTCTTCCGTATACTGGGTATAAAACTGCCCGGATTCAAGAACACTTAAAGGGATGACACCGTCCGACAGTTTAATGGCTGCTTCCAACAGCTGGTCGTATTGCTGTTTGTAAGTATCTGCCTGATCTGCATATTCTTTTCCGGGCGGGGGCATAGTAGCCTCAATAAATATGGCATGCTCCTTTAAGATCCGGATCCAGAAGAGATGATACTGGAGTGAGCATTGTATATAAGATTCTTTTGAGGTCATAGGGGTTGCTCCATGATTATTGAATTACTGCATTCTATGCCTGCCGGTTAAGAACTATTCGTCCGGATAGCTTCATCATATTGTGAGAAATAGAAAAAGATGCTATAATTCTCATAGCATAAAGGAGGTGGCCGTTTTGGACAGGCAGACATTTTCCCGCAGAAAGCCCGGTATGATTGAGGAAGAAAAATACAGGAAGTATGCGGTTTTCATACCGGTTCTTACGATTAACGGGGCTAAGTATCTGTTGTTTGAAAAACGTTCCAGCAAATTAAAGCATCATTCTGGTGAGATCTGTTTCCCGGGAGGTAAGCTGGAGCCTGGTGAAACACTTAAAAAATGCGCTGTCAGGGAAACCATGGAGGAGTTAAACGTGACTTCCCGGCAGATTGAGGTGCTTGGACCGGGAGATATCTACATTTCTCCCTTTCATCTCATCATCCATTCGTTTATCGGAGAGCTGAAAGACTATAAAGACACATTCAGCACCGACGAAGTAGAGGAAATCATCGAAGTGCCTCTTGATTATTTAAGAAGCATAAAACCGGAAACATTTAAAAGTATGCTGGTTACAGAACCCCCTGAAGATTTTCCCTATGAATGGATTCCGGGAGGCAATCAATATACGTGGACGAAAGGAACCAGGGATATATTGTTTTACCGGTATGAGTCATGGGTCATCTGGGGAATGACGGCACAGATATTAAAGTCCTGTCTGGAACTGATGGAGCAGTATAATCTGTTTGATTCTATGAATAGAGAAAGGTGATAATATGAAAAAAGAGATATATCTGGCAGGCGGCTGCTTTTGGGGAACAGAGAAATATCTGGAAAATATTCCGGGAATTTTAAGTACAGAAGTGGGGTATGCCAATGGAACAACCAAGAATCCTTCCTACGAAGAGGTATGCCATAATAATACCGGACATGCGGAAACCGTCAAAGTGGAATATGAGGATTCCTTGGTGGGACTTCCTTATATTCTGGAGCTTTATTATGATGTCATCAACCCGGTCAGCGTAAACCGACAGGGCGGTGATACCGGTACACAGTACAGAACCGGTATTTATTATACCGATGATGGGGATAAGCCGGTCATTGAAAAGTCAGTGGAAGAGCTTCAAAAGAAATACAAAGAAAAGATTGCAATTGAACGTGTGCCTCTTCTTAATTATTACAAAGCGGAAGAATACCATCAGAAGCATCTGGATAAGAATCCGGAGGGCTACTGCCACATATCCGGGGACAAATTCGAAAAGGCAAAGCTTGCAGTGGATAAAAGTAAAAAATTTCCGCCTAAATCTAAAGATGAGCTGCGCAGAAATCTGACGGAAACCCAGTTTGAGGTAACCCAGAACAGCGCAACAGAGCCTCCTTTTCAGAATGCGTACTATGACGAATTCAGGGAGGGAATCTATGTTGATGTGACAACCGGAGAGCCGCTTTTCTTATCCTGCGATAAATTTGAGTCCGGATGCGGCTGGCCAAGCTTTTCCAGACCGCTGACTGCCGATTTAATCCGGGAGCTGGAAGATAAGAGTTTTGGCAGACTGCGCACGGAAGTGCGAAGCAGCCTGGGAGATGCTCATCTTGGCCATGTTTTTACAGACGGTCCTGAGGAGATGGGTGGACTGCGTTATTGCATTAACAGTGCAGCTTTGAGATTTATTCCCAAAGAGGAGATGAAAACGGAAGGTTACGAAGCCTATCTGGCATTACTGAATGCAGATGCCTCCAAACAGGATTGATATTTTCTGGTATGATGAATATAATAGTAAAAAAACCAGGTGAAGTGAATGTTTGGTGAGAACAACGGCAGTAAGATTCATTCCTGTAATGACGTAGATCCTGCCCCCCAAAGATATTTAAACCCTGCTGATATTTATATTGTTAAAGGGTATGGGATAGAAGTTTTTTTAGAAAATCTAAATTCACCGGCAGGCATCGTTTTTGATGAGGAAGGAAGTCTTTATATCGCTGATTCCGGTCTGTCAACCGGTAATCCACAGGTGCTGAAACTGGTGAACGGCGAGATGGAATTAATAGCCGAGAATTTTGTGATCCCCATTTCGGGAATCAATTATTTAAATGGCGTTCTTTATGTGTCACACAGAGGTTTTGTCACCTGTATATTTAAGGATGGTACAAGACAGAATATAATTATGGGACTGCCAAGCAACGGCGATCATTACAATGGTCCGGTTGCATTTTCACCTGATTATAAGATCTATTTTGGACAGGGGACTGTTACCAACAGCGGCGTTGTGGGCAATGACAACGAATGGGTGCCGGTATCTCCATTGCTATGCGATTATACGGGAGATTATGTTATGCTGAGCGGTCAGAATTTTGCAACGGATAATATTCTCACAGAAGCATTGACAGATGATCTTGCATTTACTGGTGCCTTTTCTCCTTATGGAATTCCTAATATTGAGTTTGAAATTAGAAAAAGACATGTCAAAGCCTCCGGCAGTATCATAAGGGCAAACCTTGACGGCTCCAATTTAGAGCAGGTTGCCTGGGGATTTCGCAATCCCCTTTTTTTAAAGTTTAATAACAGTGGTCAGCTATATGCTATCAATAACGGGTTTAATCCGGTAGGCAGCAGGCCCATTGAAAATGCGACGGATGATTTCTATTACATAACTCCGGATCTATGGTATGGCTGGCCGGATTATTCAGCAGGGGAACCGGTCAATTCTCCAAGATTTACACCAACCGGGGGTTATCAGCCTACGTTGATTTTTAAAAATCCGCCCAGCATCCCCCCGAGACCCTATGTCAGTTTCCCGCCCAATTCCACTCTGATGAGCTTTGATTTTAATTACAATCAGAGGTTTGGCCCTTACGGAGACGTTTACATGGCGGAATACGGCAGCACGATAACGGCTAAGATGGGAGACGGGCTGTCCTATGCCGGTTCGGGACACCGGATATCAAAGATAGATATGAGGGCAAGAACCATCAGCACTTTTGCCATCAACAAAAGCGGATTCCCTGCCTCCATTTCAAAGGGAGGCGGACTTGAGAGACCAAGCCATCTGGTATTTGGACCCAATGAATCCCTGTATATCGTTGACATGGGTTTAAATGTTGATAGAGATCCTAATATTTTTATTCCAGGAACAGGAGTGGTCTGGAGAGTATTTCGCACCAATGATTAATATACAAATAAGGAGATTGAGAATATGCTGGAAGAGATACTGGAATATAACAAAGAATTTGTTAAGAACAAAGGCTATGAAAAATTTATTACAAATAAATATCCGGAAAAGAAAACTGCAATCGTATCCTGTATGGACACAAGACTGACAGAGCTGCTTCCCGCCGCACTTGGATTTAAAAACGGCGATGCAAAAATTATAAAAAATGCAGGAGGGGTCATTTCCCATCCGTTCGGCAGTGTTATGAGAAGTCTTTTAATCGGGATCTATGAACTGGATGTCAGGGAAATTTTAGTGATTGGCCACACGGACTGCGGGGCCAGATATACGGACAGCGGCAAAATGATTGAGATGATGAAGGAACGGGGAATCAGACAGAAGGACATCGATTTAATCAAGTACTATGGAATCGATTTTGATTCCTGGCTGGGTGGTTTTAAGGATTTAGACCAGTCCATTAAAAAATCAGTTGAACTGATCCGAAACCATCCACTGGTTCCGGAAGAAATCCGGGTCTATGGACTGGTGATTGATTCTGTCACAGGTGAGTTAAGTAAAGTAGTTTAAACCGTTTTTATACAGGAAGAGGAGAAGGTTTTATGAAGCTTGGAATCGTTGGTTCGGGAATTATCGCAAAGGAGTTTCTTTCCATTTCCCACCATCTGAAGCATACCATGATTTTGTCTCTCTGCTGCACAAAAAGGAGTGAGGCCGAAGCCAGGGCGCTTGCGAAGGAATATTTAATCGGGCAGATTTTTACAGATTATGAGGAGTTTCTAAGAAGTGAAGCTGATACGGTATATCTCGGCCTGCCCAATCATCTTCATTTTTCCTATGCATACCGGGCACTGATGGCAGGAAAAAATGTGATTGTGGAAAAACCATTTACTCCGTCCATAGAGCAGGCTTTGGTTTTAAGCCGGACAGCCAGGAAGAATCATTTATTTCTGTTTGAGGCAGTGACCACCCTTTACCAGCCCGATTACAGGAGTGTAAAGGAGATGCTTCCGGCTCTCGGCAGCATCAGGCTTGTCCAGTGCAGCTATTCCCAGTATTCCAGACGGTATGACCGGTTTAAGAACGGGGAGGTACTTCCGGCCTTTGATCCTGCGTGCGCCGGAGGTGCACTCATGGATATTAATATCTATAATGTCCATTATACTGCGGGACTTTTTGGAATGCCTGAATCGGTTCATTATTTTGCAAATATAGAAAAAGGAATTGATACATCCGGAGTGCTGTTGCTGGATTACGGAAGCTTTCTTTGCAGTCTGACCGGAGCAAAGGACTGCAGTGCTCCAAATTCCTGTATTATTCAGGGGGACAAGGGATATCTGATACAGAACAGTCCGGCGAATATCTGTAAGGGAGTCCGTATGATTTTAAATGACGGATCGGAAGAGACCGTAGTGGATCATTCGTACAGTCATCGAATGATCAGTGAGTTTCTGGAGTTTGAAAAAATGATTCTTTCCGGAGATCTGGATACCTGCTATAGCTACCTGGATCACAGTCTGTGTGTATGCAGAATTCAGACAGAAGCAAGGAGAATGGCGGGGATTGTGTTTCCCCCAGAGGTGGAAGAAGTGCAATGATCTGGTTCAATAAAATACGCGTCCTGCCGGGGTTCAATTGCCCGGTCAGGACGCGTTCTTGTATTTAAACGTTAGAATTATATATCAAGAGCAGCATGATGTCCCTGATAAACAGCTGTTGTAATAGTGGAAGCTTTTATACAGTCTCCGATGGTCTTAACAATCGGAGCGCAGTCAACCAGCTCGTCAACAACATCTCTGCGAGGTTTCTGACCAAGAGCACATACGACTGTTCTGCCTTTAATCAACACCTCTTTGCCCTCTTCATTCTGACATATAACACCATCGTTTGTCACTTCCATACCCTTATGGTTTTTATATACCTGAATGCCGCATTTTTCTATTTCCTGCAGCATGAGAGGACGATGACGGATATTGGCATCAGGAGCAAGCTCTCCGTTCATTTCGATTAAGGAAACTTCCTTTCCCTCCCGGGCAAAATGAATCGCGATTTCGCAGCCTGCCAGACCGCCGCCTAATACAGCAACAGATTCCTTTACCTGGTCTTTTTTATGGTGGTAATCATTGACAATGATAACATTGCCGCCGTTTAACCCCTTGATTGGAGGAACAATGGGAGATGAACCGGCTGCAACAATAATCACATCAGCCTGCTCCTTCTCGGCATATGCTTTATCTACCGCTGTATTTAAGCGAATGTCAACGCCTTCTTCAACCGCCAGTTTTCCCAGGGTTACACCCAGCTGATACATCTCGTATTTGAATGGAATTGCCTGTTCCCCAATGAGGATACCGCCAACTTCATCATTCTTTTCACACAGGATTACTTCGTGGCCTCTCTTTGCAGCGGTGATGGCCGCTTGAAGACCTCCGGGACCGGCACCTGCAATCAGTACCTTTTTCTTCTTTAAGGCAGGCTGTATTTCCATACCATCCATCTCGCGTCCAATTACAGGATTGACTGTACACCGTCTTGTGGAGGTAACGGCACGTTCTGCCATGCATACAAAACAGCGTAAACAGTGAATGATCTTGTCATCCTGGTTTGTCATTACTTTTTTCGGAAGCTCCGGATCGGCTAAAAGTGCACGGGCCATTTCCACTACATCAGCTTTTCCAGAAGCAATGATTTCTTCCATCATGGCAGGGTCATTTAAAGCGCCTACCGTAGCAACCGGTATGCTGACATGCTTTTTAATCTCTTCTGCCAGATAAACATTGGGACCGTGGGGCAGGAACATGGAAGGATGGGTGATTCCAAAGCCTCTCTGGTATGTACCTGCTGATACATGAAGCAAGTCGATTTTATCCTCTAAAAGCTGTGCAATCTTAACGCCCTCTGCCAGATCGTATCCGCCTTCAAACAGCTCAGAACCGCTCATGCGGAATTCAATTGGGAATCCTGGTCCGACGGACTTTCTGATGCACTCAAGTACTTCCTTTGCGAAACGGACCCTGTTTTCCAAAGAACCTCCGTATTCATCGGTTCTTTGGTTAAAGTAAGGAGATAAGAACTGATTGATGAGCCAGCCGTGTCCGCCATGGACCATAACCATTTCAAATCCTGCTTTTTTCGCAAGAGCAGCTTTTTCGCCGTAGGACTCTACGATTTCCTGAATCAGATCATGGGTCAGTTCCTTTACCTCCCGTCCGTCCGGTCTGGTGCCGGGGCTTGGGCCCCACTGAGAGATGCTTTCTTTCTTGTCCTTATCTACCAGATACGTTCCTGCATACTGACCGGAATGAGATAACTCCACACTTGGTATGGCACCATGTCTTCTTATGGCGTCTGCAGTATAGGTAAAGCTTGCAAGGGAATCCACTGTCTGTAAATCCAGATGAAACATATGGGATGCCTCTGTTTTGGGATGAACAACCAGCTCGCTGACTGTTACAGTAGCAGCGCCGCCTTTTGCCCTGTTTTCGTAGAATGCCTTCGTTTTCGGACCGATGGTACAGTCTTTTGTTATATCAGTACCGCCCATAGGTGCTCCGAACATACGGTTACGAAAATATACATTGCCGATTTGAATTGGTTTGCTTAAATTAGGAAATTTTCTTTCCATGATGTCTCTGCCTCCGATGAATTATTTTTTTTCTGTTTTATTAATTTGTGTATAGATAAATGACAGCATAAGTCCTGCCAGTGAGATAGCTATGGCTGTTAAGAATGCATTTTTATAGTTACCGGCAGCAGCATAGATGTTGTTTAAAATGGTTGGTCCTACGTAGCCCGCAAGAGCAAATCCGATAAACATGATTCCATAATTGACACTGTTGTTTTTCGGTCCGAACTGGTCGGCAGTAAAGCCTGGGAATACACCCATGAAAGCTCCGAAACATATTCCAATAATGGAGATCGCTACATAGAATAAAACAACATCTCCCTTACCGCAGAAATAAAGCATGAGCAGACCGATAACAGACAGCACACAGGCAAGAGCAAGCGTGTTGATCCGTCCGATTTTGTCAGAGACAGATCCGGCAAGTACTCTTCCCAGAACGTTGAATAGTGCCAGAGTGGAAACAGCAGCAGTAGCTGAAACTGTGGACATTCCTACAATGTTCTGAGCCAGAGGAGAAGCCATGGGAATAAACATCAAAGCTGAAAATGCGCCGCAGGTGAGCAGCAGAATCATAACGTAGAACACAGGTGTTTTTAACATTTCTTTCCAGTTTTTATTGATTGCAGCCTGTTTGCCTGCAGCTGGAGGTGTATATCCTTCCGGTACAAAATCAGCAGGGCACTTCTCCATAATCAGAGAACTGATACAGATAATAACTGCAAAGACAATACCGATGATTTTAAATGCGGAAGTGACTCCTGCAGTTGAAATAATCATGGCAGCAACCGGCGGAATAATGACGGAACTGATTCCAAAGGTTGCAGTGGTAAGCCCTCCTACAAGACCTCTTTTGTCAGGGAAGAACTTGATGGATGTGCTGATGGTTGCACCATATACCATTCCAAGACCTAACCCCAGTAAAAGACTGTAGGTTCCGATTAAAAAGCTGACGCTTTTTGCATAGCCAGACAGAAACATACCGCCGCCGAACATAATTCCCCCGATTAAGATGACCAGCTTCGGCCCCAGAGTGTCATTAATCGTACCTCCGGTAATCATGGTAATCGGACCTACTGAGTTGGCGATTACAAATACAATGGATAAATCTCTGGCTGTCAGTGTAACTCCGGTTAACTGGCTTAAATATTCTGCCATTGGTGTGGAAAGAACGCTCCATGCATAAAGAGAACCGATGCATAAGTTAATGAAGCAGCTGGCGATAAGGATCAGCCATCTTTTTTTGTTGTAATTCATATGAACCCTCCTAATTGTTATTATTATAACAATGTTATATCATGATTGATAATACATGTCAATATAAACATGTTTTATTTTTAACATATTCAGTTAACACAGTTATATTGACATATTTTCCATATTTGCTATAGTTATAACAGAAAGAAAAAAATTGAGGAAAATAATATGAAAAGTTTGAAATATGCAATATTGGGGCTGTTATGCCGACATCCCATGACAGGCTATGAAATTGCCAAGGAATTTAATTATGAACTGGCTGAATTCTGGTATGCCAATCATAGCCAGATCTATCCGGAACTGAAAAAACTAAACGAAGAAGGACTGGTTAATTACGACATTGAAATCAGCGGAGAGATTCTGGAAGCAAAACGTTATACCATTACTGAAGACGGGCAAAAAGATTTCATGAAGTGGCTTCATAAGGATGAGAAGATACAGAAGACGCCCAAAGACGTGTTTCGTCTTAGGATGTATTTTTCGGGCAATCTGGATACTGAAACGAGAATCCATCTTTTGGAAAATCAGCGGATGCAGCATTTTAAGCGTTTAAACTCATTAAAAAAGACATTTGAACAGTATTCAAAAGTCCCGCCCCGTGCTTCAGACCGGTTCGGGGATTTTATTGTGCTTCGCGGTGCGATTATGAGGCAGGAGAATATCATAGCCTGGATCGATGAATGCATTGGTTACAGCAAAGAAGATACCGGGAATGAGAAAGGCTGATGCGCCCATTAAGAAAAACTATTGACAATTCTATGCGGCTGTGGTATCATTTCCGAAATAGTGAAAAGGCAATGAAGAGGAATAGTACGTATACGGAGAATTTCAGAGAGAAGGTGGCTGGTGTGAACCTTTATTGAAGTATATGGAAGCAGTCTCGGAGCTTTGAACCCAACGGGAAGATTCCCAAGTAGGCTTCAACGGATTCCCACGTTACAGGGACGCGGTATGTCAGTACCGTATGGAGTGCAGAGAATTCTCTGAATTTAGGTGGTAACACGGATTGTATATTCGCCCTAAGCGTTTTAACGCTTGGGGCCTTTTTTTATGCAAAATTAAGAAAGAGGGAATGTATTATGAGAAAATTTGAAAAATCAAAAAAACTGGATTATGTATGCTACGACATCAGAGGACCGGTTATGGACGAAGCAAACCGAATGATCGCCCAGGGAGTGGAAATTTTAAAACTGAATATCGGCAATCCGGCTCCGTTTGGCTTTCGCGCACCGGAAGCGCTCTTAAAGAAAATGAATGATAATTTAGTCAATACAGAGGGCTACTCCGATTCCAGGGGCTTATTATCCGCAAGGGAAGCAATTGTGAAGTATTGCCGGAAAAAAGGAATTCATGAGGTGGGAACAGAGGATGTCTATACAGGAAACGGAGTCAGTGAATTAATTACTCTGTCCATGCAGGGCCTTTTGGATTCCGGTGATGAAATTCTGGTTCCCTCTCCGGATTACCCTCTTTGGACTGCGTCTGTGACTCTGGCGGGCGGTACGGCAGTTCACTATATCTGTGATGAAGTTGCAGACTGGTATCCGGATATCAATGATATTAAGAGCAGGATTACAGACAGGACGAAGGGAATTGTTGTTATTAATCCCAATAATCCCACAGGAACTCTCTATTCCAAAGAGCTGTTAGAAGAAATTGTTAAGCTCTGCCGGGAAAACGGTCTCATTATTTTT
The DNA here is from genome assembly GCF_049890855.1 of Lacrimispora sp. 38-1. Taxonomy (NCBI): domain Bacteria; kingdom Bacillati; phylum Bacillota; class Clostridia; order Lachnospirales; family Lachnospiraceae; genus Lacrimispora; species Lacrimispora sp. 38-1. The sequence continues at coordinate 314,945 of NZ_JBANEW010000043.1, forward strand.
GCAGATGAGATCTATGACAGGCTGGTGCTTGACGGACTGACCCATACCTCCATTGCGTCTCTTGCACCGGACCTGCTTACGATCACATTTAACGGGCTGTCCAAATCCCATTTAATCGCAGGATACCGCTGCGGCTGGATGAGTCTTTGCGGGGATAAATCCTTTGCAAAGGGGTATGTGGAGGGGATCAATCTGCTGTCTTCCATGAGACTGTGTTCCAACGTTCCTGCCCAGTCTGTGATTGGAACTGCCCTTGAGATGGAAGAGGAGACAAAAAAACTGCTGGTTCCGGGCGGCAGGATCTATGAACAGAGAGAATACATATACCAGGCGTTAAACCAGATCCCGGGAATTTCTGCAACTAAGCCCAAAGCTGCTTTTTATGTATTTCCTAAAATTGATACGAAACGATTCGGAATTTATGACGATGAAAAGTTTGTTCTGGATTTTCTAAGAGATAAAAAGATTCTTCTTACCCATGGCGGAGGTTTCCACTGGGAAAAACCAGATCATTTCCGGGTGGTTTATTTACCGGAAATGGGTATGCTTAAATCTGCCTGCGGCCGGCTGGAAGATTTTCTGTCTTACTACAGACAGGAATAATAAACGGCCCTGCAGCGGGTTCGTCTGCAGGGCCGGGTTTTTATTTAACTATTGATTTGTCTGTGTCTGGTAGCTTTTAAGCTCAGTATTCCAGGAAGTAAACCGGGGATCCTCTCTGTGATCTGTCAGGAGATTTAAACCGGATAAGTAACTGCCCATATATGCAGATACTTTTTTTGCCCCGTAATAGTTGATATGATCTCCTCCGTCTCTGGAATCAGTGGTCCAGTCGATGGATAACTGGTCTAAAGACAGGTTTAAATCGATATAATCAAGGTTATTTTTATCAGCAAACTGCTTCACTGCATTGTGTTTTGCGTAGTTCCAGCATTTGGGGGAGGGAGAGCTGTATAAAATCAGAGTAATTCCCTTTTCCTTACACAGTTCATTGACTTTCGTCAGATACAGTAAGGGCTGTTCCTGTATATCGAAAACCTCATCTGTTTCCATCGTATAAGGTCCTCCGGTATAAGGTTTGTTGATGATATTATACTGATAGCCTTTATATACAGGTGACGGTTTTTCTGCTATACCGGCACGGATATTTTTCAGCATATAGAAATGAAAATATCTCCAGTTGTTGTGGTACTGGTAAACAGGAAATAGTTTCTTTGTTTTTTCATCAATTGTATTTTCCAGGGCATTGATGTATTTGAAATCCCGGAAACAGGCGTTGGTCTCAAGCAGTACTACTTTTGGAGACTGCTTATTTAATACCTTTTCTAAAAGATAATAGGTATCCTGTAGCCTCTGACCGGGTACACCGCAGTTAAAGCCTGTGTACCCGTAGTCATTCCAGATCTCCATGGGAGAGATGCTGGTGCTGCATTCACTGTCACCGATGGATAAGTAACCGATGGTATTTTTAGGTTCCTTATAGATTCCTCCGGCTTTTTTGTAAAGTCCCTCTGCCCCGGTGTTTACCGGCAGGAAAAGAAAGGACATGATATATAAAAGAATGATAAGTCCCGTAATAAAGGATAATGTTCTTAATTTGTTTCCTGCATGCATTCCGTCACCTCTTAAAATCCGGCATAGATAAGCTTTGCCGGTAAATATCCGTCGCCGTATGCACCGAGGACGATTACAAGTAAAATCGCTCCATAATAAAGACTCCATCGAACCGGAAGTTTATAACCGGATAATTTATCTCTTATGGAAATTCCGCGTTCGTGGATCACACCAACTGCCAGTACTGCCAGAAAACCTAAAGATACGGCTGTATAATCAGGTAAAGCAAGCCCCAGCTGTAAAAGAGAACCGTCAGTCAGGGAGGAGAGCTGAAAGCCTGTAAATATGGACCGGAACATAGAAAAACCCGCTGTCAGTGTTTCAGCCCGGAAAAATAATTCACCCGTAAAGACAATGATAAGAAGCTTTACGGACTGAAAGCTGCGGTATATCAGGCTGCTGCGGTTGATCTTCAGTTTTTCGGCTGCCTTTACAACGTAAGGTTCCGTAACATTCTCCAGTAAAATGAGGACAAAGTAATACATGCCGAAAAAAAGATAATGCCAGCCGGTGCCATGCCAGAAGCCGTTGCAGATCCATACTCCAAATAGTGCGGGAGAAGTGGCAACTACCTGTCCAAGGTGCTTTCCTAATTTTGTTCTGGAATTTTTCCCGAATTTCTTTACCGGAGCAGTCAGGGAAATGGGGTAAAAGATATAGTCCTTCAGCCATGTACCAAGAGTAATATGCCACCGTCTCCAGAATTCGGAAGGGCTTTTTGAAAAAAATGGCTGCCGGAAGTTTTCCGGAATGGAGATTCCAAAGATTTCACCGGTTCCGATTGTCATGTCAATGCAGCCGGAGAAATCCGCGTATAGCTGAAAGGTATAGAGGATGGCACCGGCAATTACGATAATGCCTCCGTACTGGTTATAAGATCCAAAGACTGTTTCAACAAGGAGATTCAGTCGGTCTGCAATGACAAGCTTCTTAAACAGTCCCCATAAAATTCTCTGAAACCCGTAGGTCACATTTTTATATTCCAGAGGTTTTCCCTCTGTGAGAGCGCCGGCTGTCTGAGAGTAGCGGCATATGGGGCCTTCCATCAATATGGGAAAGAAGGTCAGATACAGAGCCAGTCTGCCTAGGTGGTCGTCAGCTGGAATTTTTTCAAAATACACGTCAGCCAGATAAGAAACAGCCTGCAGGGTATAAAACGATATCCCGATGGGAAGGGCAAATCTCATTGCAGGCAGCAGGTTTGGATAGGATACTGCCTTTAATATATGATTGATATTATCGCTGAAAAATCCGGAATATTTCAGTATTATCAGCATGCCAAGCTGGATTCCCATACCAAACCACAGGATTCTCCGCCTTTTGCCGGCGCAGGCTGCTTTTAAAGCCTTTTTCTCTTCCGCAGAAGTGCCTGTTAAATCAAGTTCTTTCTTACAGGAAGAAAGCCACAGCCCGATATGATGAACGGAAAGCGTGGAGATCAGCAGGTACACAATAAGCTTTCCGCTGAGGGAAAGAAAAAAAAGCCAGCTGGCCCCCAGTAAAACCTTATACCGGTGGCGCACCGGTGTCAGCTGATAAAGCAGTATGACACCGGGAAGAAAGATGATGAGGTAAAGGATAGACGTATAGGTCATAGCTTATTCCTCTTTCAGCCGGTTGATCATGCTCCATATCGCATCTGCTGAATTAAAGTTAACAGGAACCATATCTGCCGGTGTAATGGTAATATCAAAGGCATCCTCCAGCTCAGGGATCAGTGAGAGAATGGAAAAGGAATCTAAAAGAGCGTCGTCGATCAGCCCTGTCTCTTTTTCATAATCAATCCCCGGGTTAATTTCGTTTAAAATCGCTAATAATTCGTTCATTTATTTATCTCCTTTCTGAGTGAAAAAATTAAACTGGTCTGTTGCAAGAGCTGGTCTTGCAACCCGGTACTGCTCATTTTCTGAATAAAGAAGTACCAAAGGAAGATCGCGGCTTAAAAACATCGCCATCCCCTCAGTGACAGAGTAAGCACCTGTCTTCTGAAAAACAAGCCGGTCGCCCGGTTCCAAAGCATGAAACGGATACTGCCTTACAAGAACATCGCTGGAAGTGCAGAGAGATCCGCATACGGTCCATTCTGCCACTTCCCCTTCCTGTCTGCCGTAATGGGTAATAAAGGGTTTTTTCATAGCCAGCATCTGACCGTAGTAGTTCAGCTGGTGTATGCCTCCGTCAACGATACAGTAAGACTGGTCATTGTTGGTTTTTAAGTCTGCCACGCTGGTTGCATAAAACCCGCAGGATGCAGCGATAAAGCGTCCCATCTCAAGTGTTACCTGTCCTTTAAAGGATAGATTTTCAATGGCACTCGACAGGGCAAGAAGCATAGCTTCTTCCTCATCTTTTTCTCCTTCAAAATAGCACACCGGAAGTCCGGGACCGTATTCCAGCTTTTGTACTGTAAACTGATACTGCTTTTGTAAATCAGCGCAAAGCTGGTCCAGCATCTTAAGTTCGCCCTCCAGTTTCGCTCCAGATTTTTTCTGTGTGCCGGAAAAGTACTGGATGCCTGAGATTTCTACATATTCATAAGGACCTCCGGAAATGATCCTGCGTATGGAAAGCTCATCCATTCCAAACTGGTTTCCGCTGGTAAGGCGCAAAAGAACCCGGATATTTCTTTTCTCTTTAAGAGCGCAGGAGGTCAGGATCTTCCAGTGCTCTAAAGATTCCACGGTAAAAATAATGCTGTCTGAATATCTGGTAATGGCGTACTCCATATCTTCCCGCTTCTTATGTACGCCTGACATCACAATCCGTTTTTCATCAATTCCGGCTCTTTCACAGATGTGAAATTCTCCAGGAGAGCATACCTCAAAATAATCCACATGCTTTTCCATGTCCTTTACTAAAAAGGGATTGGCTTTCATGGCAAAGCATAATTGTGTTTTCGGCGGAAGCGCTGCCCGAATGTCCGCTATCCGGCTGGTAAGAATGTCTGTATCAAAAAGATAAAATGGTGTTTGATATGTTTCAAATGCAGTTTTTATTTTTGAATCGTTCATTTCTTGTTTCATAGACACATCTCCAATAATTTTTTTCTGTCCATCTTACCGTTTGCAGTAACGGGGATGTGAAGTACAGGAATGCAAAGGCTGGGAATCATGTAAGCCGGCAGCGTTTCCCGCATACGCTTAAGCAATTCCTTTTTATCTAAATCCCCGCTGTAAAATGCAGCAAGGCGGTTTTTTACACTGTCAAAGGCACAGCAGGCCCGTTCAATTTCCGGATAACTGTTTAAGATCAGCTCGATCTCTTCCAGCTCAATCCGGTGTCCCATGTGTTTAATCTGAAAATCCCTGCGCCCCGCGAAACACAGTTCTCCCTGGCTGTTATAAAAAGCAAGGTCTCCGGTCCGGTAAATGGTCTCAGGATAGAGATCATTGACAGGATTTTGAACAAACGCCTTTTTTGTCTGCTCCGGATTGTTATAATATCCGAGGGCGAGAGCGGTTCCTGATACGCAGATTTCTCCGGTTTCCCCTTCGTCTGAGATGAGTTTGTCACCGGACCCAAGAAGAAATACGTTTTCATTGGGAAATGGTTTTCCAATGGGAATTTTTTCTTCCGGTTCGAATACTTTTAAAACCGGGTAATACGTACAGTTGCAGGTGATCTCCGTGGGACCGTAAAGATTTACAAACTTCGCACGGGGAAGGTTCTTCTGCCAGAGCGCCAGATGGCTTGCCGGCATGGCTTCACCGCTGAATAAAACCTTATTGACACGCACTGGTACTTTGTAAGTAAAACCCTTCAGCTGAGTGACCATGCACAGCGCCGAAACGGCCCAGATCAGAGTAGTTACCTGATAGTCACACAGGCAGTCCAAAAGCATGGTGGGAATGGAAAAATATTTTTTTGGTATGAGAACAATGGAAGCGCCGGTTTTAAAGGCAGAATAGATGTCTTTTACCGATACATCAAAATCCAGAGGAGCCTGATTGCCCAGGACATCATCCTTCGTTATCTCAAACATGGCCGGGAAATATTCCATAAAGTCGATAACGGACCGATGGCTCACCAGCACCCCTTTGGGAACTCCGGTAGAACCGGAAGTAAAATTACAATATAATGGCTGGATATCCAGGGACTTTTCCCGGACAGCGTTCAGACGGTCTGTGTTTATGGGAGAAGAAAGAAGATTCCTGTAGTCAAAGATGGTTCCTTTAAAAGAAAGCTCCTTCAGCTTTTCGTCTGAATCTCCAAGAGAGACGATACAGTCTGTTTTTAAGACATCAAGTATCTGGCTGATTCTGGCAGCGGGCTGGTCCGGATTTATAAATGTATAAAAACAGCCTGCATAGACAATTCCCATAAATGAGGTCAGTGCTTCCACACACTTATCCATGAATACCACAACGGGCCTTCCTGCTTTTGTATGCTCTGTTAAAAAGCTTCCGATTTGTCTGGAACGGTCATACAGCTCTTTATAGGTGCAGCTTTTATCCGGGTCAATAATCGCCGTTTTATCAGGAAATTCTTTTGCAGAATACTCCAGATATTCTAAGATATTATTCATAATTATGATTCCTTTCCTGCCGATGTTATAGGAAATGTGGCGCGGGCGGTAAAAAGAGTTTCCGTCGTGAGAATTTCAAAACTCCCGTCCATCTGCTCGGCAATCTTCCGGCATGTTTTCAGTCCGATATTGGTGCTTTCCTGAAAGACCAGATCGGTACGGATTTCATTGGTAATGCTGATGATTAAAAAGTCCTCTTCCCTGGAACCCCTGACGATAACGGGGGAGCCGTGACCGGCGTATTTTCTTACATTGGAAAACAGGTTGTCAAAGAGACGTTTCAAATACTGGATATCAATCTTAATGGTGCAGGGTTCATTCATGAATTCCGTCTGCACTTCAAAACCAAGGCTGTTTAAATTAAATACATGTTCACTTAAAAGCTGCTGAAGCAGGATTCTTGCATCATAGGTTTCCATCTCCATTAAGATGGTATCCTTACCGAATACAAGAAAGTACTGAAACAGCTTATCAGATAAATCCTTCAGCTGAATGGACTTTTCCCTGCAGCTTTTAATGTATTTCTCCATCTGTTCCTCTGAACGGTAGTCTTTGGAATCCAGAATTTCCAGATATCCGATTAAGGAAGTTAATGGTGTACGGATATCGTGGGACATGGAGGTGATGAGCTCGCTGTTTGCTTCCCATGCATCTTTTTCGCTTTTATATCTGGTAATTATGGAATGTCTCATATTGTCCGCGTTTTTAGCCAGAAGTGAGATTTCATCGTTTCCTTTATGGTAAATGGGCTGCTCTAAGTCCCCTTTCTCAATGAGTGACACTTCTTTTGAAAGAAGAACAATCCGGTCAATGATCCTTCGGTTATAAAGGATTATAATAATGAAAAATATAATAAAGAATATAATCCAGGAACAGTACAGCACTACGTCAAGCCATTTGATCTGGGAAGAATCAATGATGGATACGGAGAACGTGCCGTCTGAAAAGGTAATATCGCGTTCCTGCTGGGTACAGCTGTCCACAATGGTTGCAGCCGTTTCATAGGAAGAGTAGGAATCATTCCAGAACCCCGATTCATAAAGAATTTCGTCTCCGTTATATATGGTGAGATACACATATTTATGGCTCTTGACCCATCTTGATATGGCCCGTACATCCTTCACGGAAATCTTATATTTCCGTACATAATTTTCAAAGGAATTCTGGTAGCTGTTTAACCGGTATCGCACCGAGTCTTCATCCATGTGTTTTTTTGAAACCAGGTATTCTCCCACGGTTCCTACAATCAGATACATGGCGAAGCTTATGAATGCTCCGAACAGAAGTACAAATACCTGCTTATAACGCAGTGATGAAAATATTTTACCCTTCATCAATCTGATATCCCTTTCCCCAGACAGTGCGGATGATTAAAGGATTGTTAAAATCCAGTTCCAGTTTCTTTCTCAGCTTTAAAATATGAACCATAATTGTATTGGTAGAGGAAGGAAGAAATTTTTCATTCCATACTCCCTCGTAAATAGCCTGTGCATCTTTTGCGTTTCCCTTATTTTTAACAAGATACATCAAAACCAGATATTCCGTATCTGTCAGCTCTATTTTCTGATTTTCCCGGTATACCCAGTGGTTTACGGTATCAATAACGATGTCCTGAACATGAACTTCCGAAAGATTGACGGCAGATTCTGCCTTTCCCTTATAGACAACATATCTTCTTAAAAGGGACTGTATTTTCATAAAAAGCTCTGCCTGGGAAAATGGTTTCACCAGATAATCATCACCGCCGTTTTCATAGGCATCTTTTTTGTCTGTTTCTTTTGACTTTGCAGTTAAAAATAAAACCGGAGCGGAATGAAAAGCTCTGATTTGTGCACATGCCTCAATCCCGGATATTCCTGGCATCATGACATCCAGTATAATCAGGTCGATATCGGGATTTTTTCTGACTGTATTCACCGCATCGTTTCCGTTAGCGGCCTCCAAAACGACATACCCTTTGTTCTCCAGCTGTATGCGGATAACTTCCCGGATATCTGCGTCATCATCCACCACTAATATCTGTTGCATGGAACTCATGGACAGATGCCTCCTTGATTGATTTGTTCATGTGAATTATAGCACTTATAGACGCAATAACAAGGCAATGTAGGCTGAATTAAGAATTATTAAGAAATAGTGAGACATTATTTCCGTAATTATGTTTGAATATTTTTAGATTTAAAAAAGATAAAAAAACCGGATATGCCATTCATCACAGGGCATGTCCGGTTTCTGATTAATTATTATAAAAATACGGAATATTACTCCACCGGTGCCATAAGTATTTTGCCGGTACCCCGGTATACATTTACCAGACCTTCCCCTGAAACTGCGGAACCGATCAGGGATTTGGAGGAACGCTCTACAGTAAATTTTAAAGAGTTGGACCAGGCAATCGCCATGTTTCCGTCTATTTTAACTTCATCGTCCTTTAAGTCAAACTCAATCAGTTCTTCTCTTGGTACCGGGCTTTCCAGCACTGCGAGTCCCTGTCCGGTCAGGCATAAATTGAATAAACCTTCTTTTCCGGCGACTGCAGAGGTCAGTGTGGTTCTGGCAACTACATTCTGCTTGATGTTGGAATCACAGGCGAGGAATAATCCGTCTTCCAGCACCATACTTCCCCAGTCGGAAATCTCTTCCAGCAGAATATGCTTGTAGGTTGGCTCCAGCATCAGAAGGCCGCTGCCCTTAAATTCCGGTTTTGCGGAGGATTCTTTTGTCACCTTGGAAGCAAGTGCCTTACCGAGAAAATCGCCCACTCCCTTTATTCCGGAAGTCATGGAAACGGAACCGGAGGTCCACTGCATGGCACCAGCCTGGACAGTGAAGGAATTGCCATTGAGTTCAATCAGAACTTGTCTTTTGCGTATATTCATCTTTGATGCGTAGTAGGAAGTTATGGCAGAAGCAGAATTGACACTTAAATCTTTTTGATGTTCAAACACTTTCACACAGCCGCGTTCGCCAATTTTAAGCATATTCCCGTTGTCGTAAAGATTATTATAGGTTATCATATATCGTCTCCTTTAATTATTTCTGTTTAGATAGTCGTCAGATATGCCATTCTTAATAAGAATAATGAAAAAAGAGTATGAAAAAACTATTTTTTTCATCACGGGGAAAAGCTGTCATACATAGGATAAAATAAGAGAGGTATTTCAGAACTATTAATATAGTAAAGTTTAAGAATATGCTGTCAAAGGCTTTTATAAGGAAGCCGGAATTTTCCTCCAGCATGCACATAGCACTGCCGGGCTGTTTTAAGCAGCCCGGCATTTTCCGGTTAAGAATGAGACAATCCCTATTTTCATTATTCCTGATTGCATCTGGAAAAATCTATGGTATGATACATCCTGTAAGTAAAAATTTAACCGGAAAGGCGGATTTAATATGAAACAGCAGTACATGGAAACCGCGAAAAGCGGGAAGGACTTAATAGCAGAAATTGATGAGACAATACCAGTGGAGGGACAGGCAGCATTCTGGTGGCTTGGGCAGCTGGGATATGCGGTGAAGCTGGGTACTGTCACATTCTATATCGATGCATTTCTCTCAGAACGCCCTGACAGACGAATAGCGCCTCTGCTTGATCCTGGAGAAATAACCAACGCAGATTACATAATCGGAACTCATGATCATTGGGATCACATTGACCGGAGCGTCTGGCATCAGCTTTCCCTCAGCTCGCCGGAAGCCACGTTTCTTGTGCCTGAGAAGTTGATTCCTTCCCTCAGTACGGGACTGCAGATTGATGAGAGCCGCTTTCTGGGGCTGGATGACGGTAAAACCCTGATTCTTAAAAATGGTATGCAGGTAACAGGGGTTGCCTCTGCCCATGAGTTTCTGGATCGGGATCCGGTTACCGGCCAATACCCTTACACAGGAGTGGTTCTGGAAGGAATGGGATGCAGGCTTTACCATTCAGGTGACACCTGCATTTATGAGGGACTTCAAAGCAAATTAAGAAGTTTTGGAGATATGGATATGATGTTTCTTCCAATTAATGGAAGGGATGGGGAACGCTACCGCTCCAATATCATTGGGAACATGACTTATCAGGAGGCGGTGGATCTGGCCGGTGCAATAAAGCCGGGCCTTGCAGTTCCCGGCCATTATGAGATGTTTTCCAGTAATCAGGAAGATCCTGACCATTTTGAGGATTATATAACTGTTAAATATCCCGGTCTGCCATACTGGCTGGGAAGACATGGAGAAAGGGTGCTTTATTCACGCCAAGCTCAGTAAATACGTTCAAAAATATACAAAATAGTCTAAAAAATGTAGCATTTGCCCGAATACGGAATATATTTATTATAGTGAAGTAGGAAAGGAAATGCGAGATGGCAATTAAAATATTTATTGATCAGGGTCATAATCCCAGCGGATATTTTAACAGCGGTGCAGAGGCGAATGGATTAAATGAATCAGAAATTAATTTTCAGGTAGGACTTTATCTTCAGAACCTCTTAAACAGTGATCCGCGGTTTGAAGCGAGGGTTTCAAGACCAGAGCCGGATACGGTGCTGGGTACAAACAATACCACCAGCCTGGCTGCCAGAGTTGCCATGGCGAATCAGTGGCCGGCAGACTATTTTATCAGCATTCACTGTAATTTAAATCCTAATCCCGAAATTAACGGAACGGAAGTGTACATCTATCAGTATTTTACCCAGGCTCAGTGGCTGGCGGAACAGATCATGGGCGGAATTAATGATATGGTTGGAACCAAAAACAATGGAATCCGGGAAAATCCTTCCCTGTATGTGCTCAGGAATGCGGATATGCCTGCCAACCTGGTAGAACTGGGATATTTAAGCAATTATTCCGATGCGGAAAAACTGCGTAATGACCAGTATGGATTCGCTTACGGAATTTATCTGGGACTTCTCCGGTACTTTGGGTTTGCTTAACGTTAAAACTGCCGATGATTAGTGCTTTCTTTGAGGTAAAAACTTCAAAGAAAGCATTTTTTGCGTGCAAATTCCTGAGAAAATACAAAACAGGTTGCTCAATCTGCGGCCTGTGTCTTATAATACCTAGTAGCAACAGATAAATAAACAAAAGAAAAGAGAGGATCCATCAGCATGAAGTCACTGTCAGATATTTTATACTGGCTGGATGATCTGATCTGGGGACTGCCAATGATTATTATCCTGGTAGGCACCGGGATCTATTTAACGGTTCGTTTCCGTTTCATTTACCAGAGAAAAGTGCTTTTCCATTTTAAAAACACTTACGGAAAGATGTTTCACAAATCAGAGGGTGAGGGAACGGTTTCCGGCTTTGCGGCCGCATGTACGGCACTTGCCAATACCATTGGTACAGGCAATATCAGCGGTGTGGCGACTGCCATTGTCAGCGGCGGACCGGGAGCGCTGTTCTGGATGTGGGTTTCTGCCTTTTTTGGAATGTCCATAAAGGCCAGTGAAATCATGATCGGTCAGCGGTACCGCCAGAAATATGAGAAATCCATGGATGAATATGTCTGCGACCGTTCCTTCGTTATGAAGAATGCTTTTGGCTGGAATAAGGGGGCTGTCATATTAGCCGTGTTCTGCCTGGTATTCGGGCCATGGACCTGCTGTGTCCAGACGGAAGCAGTCACAAGCTCCATAAAGGAAGGGCTGGGAATCGCCCCCTGGATCACTGTTTTACTCATTGGCATCACCTGCTTTGTCACGATTGCCGGAGGTTTAAAGAGAATCTCTCTATTTATGGAAAAGGTAATTCCTGTTATGGCTGTTTTCTATGTCATGGCTGGTATTGGTATTATTATTTTAAATTACCAGAGAGTTCCTGAAATCATCCTGCTGATCTTTCGGTCAGCTTTTACTCCCACTGCAGCAGCAGGGGGATTTGCAGGAGCGACTGTCAGGGATGCCATTCAGTTCGGTGTGGCGAGAGGGCTTTATTCCAATGATGCAGGAACCGGTTACGGGATTATCGCTCATGCCTCTGCAAAGACCGACCATCCGGTGAGGCAGTCTTCCTGGGGCTGGGGAGAGATCTTTTTAGATACCATTGTGATCTGTAGCATCACCGCATTTTCCATTCTTTCCACAGATGCCTATATTACGGCAGATGCCACCTCCGGAGCCCTTACCACCATCGCTTTTAAGCAGGCGTACGGCAGCAGCGGAGGGGTGATGATTTCTCTTGCAATCGCTGTTTTTGCCTGGACAACCATAATCGGAATGTATTATGCCTGTGAAAAGTCGGTAAACTACGCACTGGGAGATACAAGGCTTAATAAACTTGCCATGCCGGTTTATATGGTTTACTATCTGATTCCATGTCTGATCTTTTATAATATAAAAGCCGATGTTTTATGGGCATTTACCGATATATTAACGGCATCTTATGTGGTTATTACACTGATCTTTATTTATGCAAAGCAGAAAGAAATTTTCAGGCTGTTTGATGATTTCTGGTATCGGTTTTTACCGGCTAAAAACAGGGGAGAAAATCCGCCGCCGGTGGTTTTAAAGGGAGGAGAAGAATAGATGAGAACAAGTTTTGATGAAATGAGAAAAGAGAAGGATTTAATTATTCTGGACGGAGCCATGGCTACGGAGCTTGAAAAGAAAGGGCTTGATTTAAACGATGAGCTTTGGAGCGCGAAAGTGCTGGAGAGCCAGCCACAGGCAATTAGTGATGTCCATTATGACTATTTTAAAAACGGAGCAGATGCAGGAACCTCTGCCAGCTATCAGGCCAGCATTGCCGGATTTTTAAAGAAAGGTTATTCCAGACAGGAAGCAAGGGATTTCATCGCCCGTTCCATGGAACTTCTTCTTGAAACCAGAAGCAGATGGTGGGAGGAAGAGGGGAAAAGCACCGGCAGATGTCTGCCTCTTGCTGTCGGCTCGATCGGACCTTACGGCGCTTATCTGGCTGATGGCTCTGAATACACCGGCAATTACCAGGTAACAGAGAAGGAGCTGGAAGAATTTCACAGAGACAGGATGGAGATTTTAAAAGAAGCAGGGGCGGAAATGTTTGCGCTGGAGACATTTCCCTGTCTATATGAGGCTGTTGTCTGTGCCAGAGTGATGGAACAGTTAAGCGCTGATTATTATATCAGCTTTTCATTTAAGAACAGCAGCCAGATTAATGGAGGAGATACCATTGAAGCGTGTGTAAAGGCCCTGGCAGGTTTGAAACATTTAAAGGCAATTGGTGTAAACTGCACCCAGCCCCATCTGGTGACGGATATAATAAAAACATACAAAACGCATACAAGCCTTCCCATTGTTGCTTATCCCAACAGCGGGGAAACTTATGATGCCTGCTGTAAGAAATGGCATGGAGTGAAGGAACCGGGGCTGTATGGTCAGTGGGCCGCCAGCTGGTATGAGGCTGGTGCAGGCTTAATCGGCGGGTGCTGCCGCACCACGCCGGAGGATATTCAAGAGATTTTTACCTGGTACCAGAAAAACAGATAAAACAGGATTCGTATGAGGTGAATGGCAATGACATTGTTTTCCCGTCAGGTGATGGAACAATTTGGGGAACTGGACTACGAGGTTTACAACTATATATTAAAAAACAGTGAGAAGATACCATATATGACAATCCGGGAGGTGGCGAAGGAAGCACATGTGTCCACCACTACCATCACCCGGTTCTGCAGAAAGGCCATGTGCAGCGGTTTTTCTGAATTTAAGGTACGGTTTAAGCTGGAGAAGGAAAAGAAAGGATCTGTGAAGAAACGGTTTGATTTATCTTCCATCACGGATTTTTTTGAACGGGTCAATACGGATGCCTTTCAAAAACAGCTGGATACAATCGCCGGAGTGATTGCAGGTAAACGTCAGATTATATTCATTGGTACCGGTAATTCAGGAATAATGGCTGAGTACGCAAGCCGCTATTTCTGCAATATCGGAATCTTTTCCACGGGGATTAACGGTCCCATGTTTCCCATTAATCTGGAATTTCCGGAGGAAAGCATTATTATTGTTTTGTCTGTGGAAGGGGAGACCAATATAATCATAGAGAATTCTTCTATTTTGAAGGAAAGCAGCAGTACTCTGGTATCCATTACCAACAGCAGGAACAGCACTCTGGCAAGAATCTCAGATTACAATATTTCCTATTACATTCAAAAAGAGAGAAAAGAAATGGAAGAGATGAAGGTGGATATCACTTCTCAGATTCCGGCAGTTTATATTGTGGAAGCTTTAGCAAGGCTGACCATGGAGAAAAAGCAGGGATGAAACACCCTGTTTTTTTTGTGGAACAAATGCCAAAACACCCATGCTTGTTCCCAAAGAAGGCAAATCCGTTCCCTTTCAGAGATTTTTGGAGTATGCTTTTTTTATCAAATACCAGGAGGTAAGCAGATGAAAGGGAAAATTAAAATAGTAACCATTGGAGGCGGGTCCAGTTATACCCCCGAACTGATAGAAGGCTTTATCAAACGAAAAGGGGAACTTCCCATCGGAGAAATCTGGCTGGTGGATATTGAAGAAGGAAAAGAAAAGCTGGAAATTGTAGGCAATCTTGCAAAGCGCATGGTGAAGGCGGCAGGCCTTGACTGGGAAGTTCATTTAACTCTGGACCGGAGAGCCGCTTTAAAGGATGCAGATTTTGTTTCCACCCAGTTTCGGGTAGGACTTTTGGATGCACGGATTAAGGATGAACGGATTCCTCTGTCGCACGGAGTAATCGGTCAGGAGACCAACGGCGCAGGCGGTATGTTTAAGGCATTTCGTACAGTTCCAGTCATTCTGGAGATTGTGGAGGATATGAAGGAACTCTGTCCGGATGCATGGCTTGTGAACTTTACAAATCCTTCCGGCATGGTGACCGAAGCAGTGATGCGTTATGGCAAATGGGATAAGGTAGTGGGACTTTGCAACGTTCCCATCATGTGCAGAAAGATTGCAGCAGGGGCTCTGCAGGAAAAGGAAGAGGATTTGTTTTTCCGTTTCGGCGGTTTAAACCATTTCCACTGGCACAGAGTATGGAATCATGAGGGTGTGGAAAAGACAGGAGAGGTTCTTGAAGCGGTCTATACAAAGCCGGATGGTCTTAAAAATGCCATGCAGGGGCTGAAAAGTTCCGGTGTTCAAAACATACCCAATATTGCTTTTTTAGCAGATCAGATCAGGGATCTGGGAATCATTCCATGTATGTATCACCGGTATTACTATATTACGGATGATATGCTGAAGGAAGAGCTGGAGGCGTTTGCAAAAGGGGAAACCAGAGCAGAGCTTGTAAAGAAGACAGAAGCAGAGCTTTTTGAACTTTATAAGGACCCTGATTTAAATAGAAAGCCGGTTCAGCTTGAAAAGCGCGGCGGTGCCTTCTATTCCGATGCGGCCTGTGAGCTGATTGCATCCATTTATAATGACAAGAAGACCACCATGGTTGTGAGCACCAGAAATAACGGTGCAATCTCAGATCTGCCGGATGATGTGGTGGTTGAAGTCAGCAGTATTATTACGGCAGGCGGTCCTGTTCCCATCTCATGGGGCAGCTTTGATTCTTCCACCAGAGGGCTTCTGCAGCTGATGAAGGATATGGAACTGACTACCATTAAAGCTGCAGTTACCGGTGATTACGGAACTGCACAGCAGGCATTTACATTAAATCCGCTGGTGCCAAGCGGAAAGATCGCGCGGACGATCCTTGATGAACTTTTAGTGGCTCATAAGAAGCATCTGCCGCAGTTTCAGGAAAAGATCGCGCAGCTGGAGGCAGAGAGCAGATAACCCCCGGCGGTCATCGTTCCCTGCTGATAGACAAACTCATATCATACAGTATAAATCTAATACAGAGAAATGCTGGTGATTTAGTTGGGGATTAATAAAGAAGGTCTGACGGGGGTAATTATTACTCCCTGCCAGAAGGAATATGAGGAAGCGAGGCAGGAGTGGAACCGGGCTGTTCAGAAATTTCCTGTTATAATCGTTTTTTGCAGCCAGACATCCGATATACAAAATGCAGTGCGTTTTGCAAGGCGGCATGGGCTGGGGATACGAATCCGGTCGGGAGGTCATCATTATCAGGGCTATTCCACAGGAAACGGGGTACTGGTGATTGATGTAAGTCCAATGAAAGATATCCACCTGTCTGACTCAGAAAAGTATGTTGTCATGGAGGGCGGTGTCCGCAACCGGGAGGTGTACAATTATCTGGGGGAAAAAGGATATCCGTTCCCAGGCGGGACCTGTCCTACCGTTGGTGCGGCGGGATATACACTGGGCGGAGGCTGGGGATATTCAAGCCGCTTCCTGGGACTGGGTTGTGACAGCTTAAAGGCTTTGGAGATGGTTAATTATGAAGGTAAGGTTTTAAATGCCGATGAAAACTGTAATCCGGACCTGTTCTGGGCTTTGAGAGGAGCCGGTGGAGGAAATTTTGGTGTTGTTACCTCCCTGACATTTAAACTGCCGCCCCCGATAACTGCGGTGACACTGGTGGTACTTGAGTATACCAAACCCGGACTGGAGGAGATGGCGGGATTTTTAGAGGTATGGCAGAAATGGCTGGTGAATTTAGATCCCAGGATTACCATCAATGCCAGCATGTACAATTCACCGGAGGAGGGGCTTGGAATTTTTGGCAGAGGTTTGTTCTACGGATCAGCACAAGAGGCCGCAGTTATATTAAAGCCATTTGAGAGGGATGGGGCGGTTTTAAATTATAGGGAACTGTCTTTTTTTCAGGCTATGGAAATAATACAGTCTACGTATCCGGAATATGAAAAGTTTCAGTCTGCTGGCCGGTTTGTCCACAGAATGTATGGGGCAGAAGAGAGAAGAAAGATTGTTACGCTGATTAAAAAGAGAGCGGAAGGCTCTGTGTATGCCGCAGTAAGTGTTTATGCACTTGGCGGAAAGGTCCGGGAGATAAGTCCTGTAAGCACCGCTTATTTTTACAGGAACGCATCTTATATTATGGGGATCCAGTCAGTATGGGAAGACGATTGCTATGAGGAGAGCAACAGGCGGTGGCTCTATCCCAGATTTCAGTATTTAAAAGGACTGACAGAAGGTTCCTACATTAATTTTCCTTATAACAGGCTGCCTGTTTATGAGAAGGAGTATTACGGCGGGAATGTATGCAGATTAAAGCAGACAGAGAGTCGGTATGATCCTATCCATGTATTCAGTTTTCCACAGGCAGTCCGGTAAATATAGTAAAGCAGTTAAATCTTCCACCGCCACCCCGTATCTTGACGCACAGCAAAAACGGTGTTATACTTTTAACCGCATAGAAGACAGTTCATTAGTACCATCCTGTCTATAAACAAAACTAGGGCTGATTTTAATATTGTTGGAATGAAAAGTTATCAGAGTTTTATAGCTTTTTTTTCGTGCAGATAGAGAAAGCAGGCATAGTCATATGTCTGCTTTTTTGCGATTATACGGCAAAGTTAAAATCCGGCCTTCGAAATTCGAAAGGACAAAGGGACCCATGTATTACCTGGAAACAGAACAAAGCTTTGATTCAGCACATTTTTTAAAGGGCTATGAAGGAAAATGCAAAAATATCCATGGCCACAGGTGGAGAGTCGTGATCGAAATTCAAAGTCCGTTACTGCAAAAAGCAGGGCAGACACAGGGAATGATCGTTGATTTTTCCAGGCTGAAAGAGGATTTAAAAGAAGAAACAGATTATTTAGATCATTCTCTGATCATGGAAGAAAACTCGCTGAAGCCTGAAACCTTACATGCTTTGAAGGAGGAGGGGTTTTTACTGGTTGAATTAAATTTCCGCCCGACAGCAGAAGAGTTTTCCAGATACTTCTATCAAAAAATGTGTCAAAAGGGATATAACGTGAAATCCGCCAGGGTGTATGAGACTCCTGCAAACGGCGCTTCTTATGGGGAGGATAGCCATGGCAGAATATAATGTAGCGGAAACGTTTGTAAGTATCAACGGGGAGGGGATATGCGCAGGCCAGCTGGCTGTGTTTATCCGTTTTTATGGCTGCAACCTTTCCTGCTCTTATTGCGATACTGCCTGGGCGAAGGATGCCCTGGCACACGGAAGAACGATGAGTGAACTTGATATTTATGAATACATAAAAGAACTGGGTATAAAAAATGTGACTCTCACCGGGGGCGAGCCGCTTATTCAACCAGGCATCGGAGATCTTCTTTCCCTTCTTTTATTAGATGATGAGCTCCGGGTAGAGGTTGAAACAAATGGAAGTGCAGATCTTTCCGTTTACCAGCGTGAAATAGATACGCTGACCTTTACCATGGATTATAAGCTTCCAGGCAGCGGTATGGAGGATGCAATGAGGCTGTCCAATTTTGATTATTTAAAGCAGAAGGATACAGTTAAATTCGTTGCCGGAAGCAGAAAGGATCTGGAGCGGGCGGTGGAAATTATAGACAGTTATAAGCTTTCCGGCCGGTGCCATATCTATTTTAGTACGGTATTTGGCAGACTTTCACTGTCTGATACTGTGGAATTTATGAAACAGAACCGGTTAAATGATGTGACTCTTCAGCTTCAGATGCATAAGATCATCTGGGGATCCGATGCAGTGGGCGTTTAGCCGGAAGGGAGGAACGTGTTATGGCAATTGATACAGATGCAATAAAGACACATGTGAGGGGCATATTAAAGGCGCTGGGAGAAGATCCGCACAGGGAAGGTTTAAAGGATACGCCGGCGCGGGTTGCTAAAATGTTCGGGGAAGTTTTTGAAGGGATTCAATATACCAATCATGAGATCGCGCTGATGTTCGGAAAAACATTTGAAGAGGATATGGATACAACCGGCATGGGAGAGGACATGGTGGTAGTAAGGGATATGGAAGTGTTCAGTTACTGCGAACATCATATGGCACTGATGTACGATATGAAAGTCGCAGTCGCTTATATTCCAAACGGGAAAGTGATCGGGCTGAGCAAAATAGCCAGGATTGCGGATATGGCAGCCAGACGGCTAACGCTTCAGGAGAAAATTGGTTCTGATATTGCAGAAATTATGGCAGAAGTTACCGGTTCAGAGGACATAGAAGTGATTATTGAGGGCAGCCACAGCTGCATGACGGCCAGAGGAATCAAAAGTTCTTCGGCCAGGACCAAGACGGTAACCTTAAGGGGCCGTTTCCGGTCGGAGCCGGAATTGCGTATTTAAACTTTATATAAGAAAAAGAAACGGAGAGAAAAATGAGAGCACTGGTATTATTAAGCGGAGGCGTAGACAGCGCCACATGCCTTGGAATGGCGATAGAAGAATATGGATACAGGAATGTCTGTGCACTGTCCATTTCCTATGGACAAAAGCATGAGAAGGAGCTGGAGGCTGCAAAAAAAATCGCAGATTACTATGAGGTTGAATTTATGAGCCTTGATTTAAGCAGAATATTTGCTTACAGTGACTGTTCCTTATTAACCCAGTCCAATCAGGAGATTCCCAGGGAAAGCTATGCGAAGCAGCTTGAGAGCAGCGAAGGAAAACCCGTATCCACCTATGTTCCGTTCCGTAACGGACTGTTCCTCTCTTCCGCAGCCAGTATTGCGCTGTCAAAAGGCTGCAGTGTGATCTATTACGGTGCTCACAGCGATGATGCGGCGGGAAATGCCTACCCGGACTGCAGTAATTCTTTTCAGGAAGCAATGAGCCGGGCTGTTTATATCGGAAGCGGCAATCAGCTTACCATAAAGGCTCCCTTTGTGTTATGGACCAAAGCAGAGGTTGTGGAACGCGGGCTGATGCTTCATGTACCTTATGAACTGACCTGGAGCTGCTATGAGGGCGGGAAGGAACCCTGCGGCAAATGCGGCACCTGTATTGACCGCGCAGATGCCTTCGCTAAAAACGGGGTTACAGATCCGGCACTAAAGAAAGGGGAATAGACATGGCAGGAAGAACGTTGAAAGAAACAGAGGGGCTGACTCATCTGGGAAGCCAGGGCACCGTTTATGAAACAGACTATAACCCGGGAGTACTGGAGACTTTTTTAAACAAGCATCCGGATCATGATTATTTTGTAAAATTCAACTGCCCGGAATTTACCAGTCTTTGTCCGATTACCGGGCAGCCGGATTTTGCGTTTATTACGATTTCCTACGTTCCAGGTGAACGTATGGTAGAAAGCAAGTCATTAAAGCTTTATTTATACAGCTTCAGAAATCACGGTGATTTCCATGAGGACTGCATGAATGTGATCATGAAAGATTTAATTGCCCTCATGGACCCCAAATATATTGAAGTCTGGGGGAAATTCACTCCAAGAGGCGGCATCTCCATCGATCCCTACTGCAACTATGGGAAGCCGGAAACCAGATGGGAGCATGTGGCATGGGAGCGGCTTTCGGCCCACGATCTTTATCCGGAACGTGTGGATAACCGGTAGCATCAGCTGCTGTGATTTAAAATAAATTCCCGCTTGATTAAAAGGAGTCTGTACAGCTGTTTTAAAATATAAAAAAGTATGGCTCTTGCTTCAAATTCTTCTCTGCTTAATGGAAGCTCATGGTCCTTTAACTCCAGCAACAGGAGATTTAAATCCACTAACAGCTCCTCTACCGTGTTGTTTCTGTGATAACCCTGCTCAATTCTCATTAACAGCGCAGAAACCTCCATAGCCTCTTTAGGCAGACAGGAAATGGATTTTATATTTTCATAAATCTCAAAAAGCAGGAGGCTTTGCTGCCTGCGCATTTCAATGTAGTCAACTTCGTAGGTGTCTTTTTGAAACAGTGCATTGTTGTAATTAGTTAAAGCACAGGCTTTGGCGGCCCTGAGCGCCTTTTGTAAGGACAGAAGATCCGCCGGTCTGCAGCTGCTTTTGTCTTCAGAATGAAGGAAACAGGACATTTGGCTTATGGTATCTTTTATCCGTGTATCCACTTCATCAGAAAGTCTTTTAAATTCATTTTTCCTTCGACGCAAATGCAGATTTACTAAAATTCCAACTGTTGTGCCGATGAAAAAGAGAGCTGCCTCATTGATAATCAGAGCTGCCTCCATGGAATGTTCGGTGAGAAAATGGGTGATGAGAACAGAATCCATGGCAATGGCTTCTCCCCAGTCAGCATAGAAGCACAGGAGTGCAAAGAGAAATAAATATCCCGCAAATGCCGGAAGGGTGAAGCCAAGGATTCCAAAAAACAGTCTTGCGATTAAGAGCGCACAAACAAAAGCCAGCGTCCGGTTCCGTGCGCTTTTTATGGTTTCTTTTTTCGTATTCTGAATGCTGAGTACTGTAATGATTCCGGCAGTAGCGGAATAGCGAAGTCCCAGTTCTCCGGCAATTGCGATGGAGAGCACGGCGGCGACAGCAATTTTTAAACTTTTTATAACTGTATCCTTATTCATGGTTTCTCCTTTCCGGTTATTCCCGTTAATATCCCTGTTCTTTCAGTTTATGTACAAGATCTGTATAAAAACCCATGACATCAAAGCCTTCTATATTTTTCCGGGTCAGATCAATCACATCTCCATGAGAGATTCCCTGCTTTCCTTTTGGCTTTAAGATGCCAAGATCATTTCCCCAGACCATGGAGTCTGTGGATACCAGACCATCGTTACTTCCTTCTCCAAGAATCCTGATTATAATGTAACCAAGATTTAAAGGGAATATGGCACTTCCCGGAGATTTCATTTGTGATCCCGCACTTTGGCAGAGAACACCGGGAGCATCCTTCATGAGTTTATTAAGCCGGGCACATTCCCTGTCTGTTAAATCCTTTAATCCGCTTAAAAAGTCAGGATTGTCATCTCCAAGAAGAGTAAACAGGGATTCATATTTTTTACCGATAAAACCGGCAAATCCCGGAGAAATGCGGTCTAAAATACGGCATACATAATGGCAGCCTGCATGAGGAGTATTAATGGTGGTAATGGAGGCCACATACTGGTCCATGCCAAGGCAGCTGACTGCGTAACGGCTGTCAAGGCCGCCTTTGGAATGAGCAATGATGTTAACTTTCTCACAGCCGGTCTTATTAACGATGTCAAGAATACACGCTTTGATCTCTTCCCCGCATTGTTCCACAGAAGCAGAGGACTGGTGGTTGCTGTAAAAGATGGCGGCTCCGTGCCGGATGAGTTCATCTGGAATCCGCCCCCAGTAGTTAAAGCTTTTCCAGTCCCGGAAAAATATCCCGTGCACCATCAATATGGGATACCTGGTTTTGCATAATTCTTCCTCTTTTCGTTTCTCATAGTACTGCTGTTTCTCCATAGTGAAGTTATACTCTTTATGTGATACTTCAATAAACCTGTGAAGCAGTACGAGATTAACTCCCGGAACCCACCAGAAAAGCAAAAGGGCCATTCGGTTAAACAGCCCGAGCTGACCCGAACAGGTGAAGATCCGGATAATACCGTTTATAAGGAGAAAATAAAGGAATATGGCGCAGGCAATGCCATTAATAACAAGGAGCAGGGGCGGCACCATTTTGTAAAAGATTAAGAGGTATCCGTAAACTGCCAGTTCAAGAAAGAAGCAGACGATGGCAGCATTCATCAGTTCACAGCCCCCCTGCAGAATTTTAAGCCTTCGCCCTTTGCAATTGACTTTTACGGGCACAAAATGATAGCAGAGATAAAAAAGCATCAGGCCGGTACAGGATAAAACACGGACCTGTGTGTTTGACATCATGGGAGAAATCAGAGTAAAATTAAATAAAAGCATGAGAAAAAAATAACGGATCATTCGCTTCATCAGGGTCAAAACACGACCTCCTTTTTTCATCAGTAAATTGCATATCTTCTGTTTCGTTTCGATCATACCATATTTTTCCTGACAAGTTAAGCCTGCACCTTGATCTTTTTACGTTGGATATTGATCAAGTGATTCCAGCACAGGGATGTTTGATGTAACCGTATCTTTGGGGGAAGATTGTACAAACAGCGCCATCGGACTTATGGCAGATATCAGACTTGCCGATAATAAGAGTGAAAATTCTGTCTATATTCCGGCATTGACGGTGAAGCAGCAGGGATAAACTGAAAAGGGGGAATTTAATATGAAGCTATTCTACACCGAATCGGCGTGTAAATGGGAAGAAACCCTCCCAATCGGCAATGGAAGTCTGGGTGCCATGATATGGGGAAATGGGAAAAGAGAGTGTCTGGGTCTCAATGAGGAAAGTCTGTGGTCAGGCTTCCGCCATGACAAAAACAACCATGAAGCATTTCCTTACCTGGAACAGTGCCGCAGGCTTGTGGAACAGGAGAAGTACGAGCAGGCGGAGGAATTAATCCGGAATCATATGCTGGGAGAATATAATGAGTCCTATCTCCCCCTGGGAAATCTATACATAGACTTTGATCATGCTGAGGACATTACGGATTACAACCGTGCTCTGTATTTAGATCAGTCAGTCAGCAATGTGAGCTACCGGGTAAACGGTGTTAATTACAGCAGGGAATATTTTGCAAGCTATCCGGCCAGAGCCGTATTTATAAAGCTGGATTGTGATAAAAATGCGATCAATGCCGTGATTTCCTTTGAATCCCAGGTACCATACAAAGCGGAGTATGAAAAAGATGGAATTAAGATAAGCGGAAAATGCCCGGAACATGTGGATCCTTCCTATGTGGATGGCAGAGTAAATCCCATCATCCAGGGAGAGAAAGGAATGGAGTTCCAAGCCGGCTTGCAGATTCTTTCCTGCGATGGAGAAGTATCCGCTGAGAAAGACGGGCTTCGCATTACGGGTGCGTCCAATGTGATCATGGCATTTCATGCAGTGAGGGAACCGGTTTTTGATCATTCTCAGGCGTATGAAAAGATCAGGGAGCAGCACATCAGTGATTATAAATCCATCTATGATAAGGCGGAACTGTATCTCGGTGAGCAGCCGGATACTCCTACCAATGTCAGACTTCAAAAGCTCCGGGATGGCGAAAAGGACAACGCACTTTATGCACTTTATTTTCAATACGGAAGATATTTACTCATCAGTTCTTCCAGAGAGGGCAGTCTTCCTGCTAACTTACAGGGAATATGGAGCTGGCAGCTGAGAGCACCGTGGAGCTGTAACTGGACCACCAATATCAATGCACAGATGAATTACTGGCTTGCTCAAAGCTGCAATTTAAAAGAGTGTCTGCAGCCTTACTTCGAATTTGTAAAGCGGATTTGTGAGGAAGGTAAGAAAACTGCAGAGGTTCATTATCAGTGCAGAGGCTTTGTCCACCACCATAATGCGGATTACTGGTGCAACACCAATCCGGTTGGAATGATCTACGGGGAAGAAAAAGGGGAACCGGAAAGCGTTACCTGGTCTATGTGGCCCATGGGCGGTGCATGGATGACCAGCGAACTGTTTAGGCATTATGAGTATAATCCGGACCGGAAATTCCTTGAGGAAACCGTGTATCCAATCCTGAAAGAAGCAGCTCTGTTCCTTGTTGACTGGCTTTATCTGTATAAGGACCGGTATGTGACCTGTCCTTCCACATCTCCGGAGAATAAGTATAAAATTCCGGGCAGCAAAGACAGCGCAGCTGCAGTTGCAATGTCAACGGCAATGGATCTGGCAATTATCCGCGAAGTATTTGGAAACTTTCAGAAAACATGTGAAATCTTAGAGATAGATGATGAGGTTTTACAGGAAATATCAGAAAGACTGAGTAAACTCACTCCTTTCAAAATCGGAACTAAGGGTCAGCTTTTGGAATGGCATAAGGAATTTGATGAGGTTGAGCCCGGTCACCGCCATGTTTCCCACTTATATGGATTATTCCCATCAGAGCTGTTTGAAGGGGACGAAGATTTGACGGAGGCATGCAGGACTTCTCTGCTTTTACGTCTGGCAAATGGAGGCGGATATACAGGATGGAGCTGTGCATGGATCATCAATCTCTTTGCTGCACTGGAAGATTCTGATCATGCCTACGAATATTTAAAAACTCTGCTGACCAGATCTACCTATGATAATCTCTGGTGTGCCCATCCGCCATTCCAGATTGACGGCAATTTTGGAGGAACTGCCGGAATTGCCAACATGCTGGTACAGGAGCGAAACGGCAAGGTGAAAATATTGCCTGCGCTTCCGTCCGAGTTTGAAAATGGTTATGTAAGAGGCTTAAGAATCAAGAATGGAAAAACTGTAGATATCAAATGGAGCAGCGGGAAGTTAGAAGATTATAAAATATATTAAGGTTATAAATTTAACGCAGTCACTGTCGGGAAATTCCGGGGGAGACTGCGTTTTTTATGTTGACAATCTGGTAAAAGAAATGTTATGTTATCGGTTAAAGAAGCTTAAACGATCTGATAATGAGGAGAACAAATATGGAAAAGAGGATTTCTGGAAGAACAGGTTTAATGGCACTGATTGGATCACCGGTAGGACATTCCGGTTCCCCCGCCATGTATAATTACAGCTTTGAAAAGCTGGGACTGGATTATGCATATCTCGCTTTTGATGTCACTGTAGATGAGGTGGGAAAGGCAATTGAAGCAGTAAAAACCCTGCGTATGAGAGGATGCAACGTGACCATGCCCTGCAAGACAGAGGCGCTCAAATACATGGATGAACTGTCAGATGCGGCGCGCATTACAGGTGCGGTCAACACCATTGTTAATGAAAACGGAAAGCTCATCGGACATATGACGGATGGGCAGGGATTCGTGGATAACTTAAGGGATCATGGCGTTGAAATTAAGGATAAAAAGATCACCATATGCGGGGGAGGCGGCGCAGCGACAGCAATACAGGTTCAGTGCGCGTTGGAAGGAGCAGGAGAAATTTCCATTTTCAATATCAAGGATGCATTTTTTGAGAGAACACTGGAGACGGCTGAGAAGATCAGACAGGAAAAACCGAGGTGTATCGTGAATGTATTTGATATTACAGATATGGAAACGATGAGAGAAGAAATGAAAACCAGTGACATTTTCGCCAATGCAACCATCGTAGGCATGAAACCAATGGATAACGAGAGTGTGGTAAAAGATGTAACCATGTTCCGCCCAGGTCTGGTTGTGACAGATGCGGTTTATAATCCCAAGGAGACAAAGATGCTGAGAGAAGCCAAAGATGCGGGATGTATCTGTATTAACGGGCAGGGCATGCTTGTCTGGCAGGGAGCTGCAGCCTTTAAGCTCTATACAGGACAGGAGATGCCTGTGGAAGGAGTAAAGAACTTACTATTTAATTAATAAAAATATACAAAAAGTCTTTACACGTTTGGATAAATATGGTAATATTTACTTAATGTTTAAAGGGTGATTGTTTTATTAGATAAAAAATGAATAACTGGGTGTTACTGTATCAGCAGATACAGGCATGACTGGTGATATTTGCATGTTTGCTTAAGCAACGTGTAGGTATGATCAGTCTTTTTGTTTTTATGGGGTTAAAAGGCGAACCATTCAGGAGAAGGCCAATCCTGTAATGAATATATATGCTTTTATACTTAAGGAGGAAAAAGATGAAAAAGGTTAAATGTACCAAAAGATGTCTGCTTCTGTCTATGGCGCTGCTGCTTGGCAATACAGCATTCACCGCTCAGGCAAAGGCAGAAACTGTGACAGAAGCCAGTACAGGCCGCGGTCAGGGGGTTACTGTAGAGAACGTCACTCTTCATACATACGTAGGAGATGATGGTCAGGAGGCAGAGTCCATTACCTATCTGCTGAAGGATATAAAAGAACTTGGAACCATCACACCAGAGGATTTCAAAATAACAATCGGAAATGACAGCTATAAAGTAAATGACATAAAAATCATGGGGAACAATGTAAAGCTGTATGTAGATGCTTTTCGATATCTTGGAAAAACGGTTTACAATGAAAAAATGCAGTCCACACATTATGACTTTGCAGTTGACTGCACGGTAGATGCACTGGATTTAAAAAAAGGGGATTCCTGCCGGGTAATGACAAGAACTGCTGGCGATTTTGTAAGAGGTACATTTACAGGAAGCAACGGTATTGAATTACCGTATTGGCTTTATCTGCCGTCCGGTTCATCAAAAGTACCTCTTATGCTGTGGGAGCACGGGGGCGGAGAAGTTCTTGCAACATCCTTTGAAGGAGCCAATATTTTAAATAACAGGGGAGCAGTTTCATGGATAGAAGACGGATATCAGACCGCAGTTCTTTCTTTTCAGTTCCCGGAAAACTACAGCTTTGGAATATCAGAAAAGCCGGACCAGCTCAAGAAGATGCAGGAGTATAATGAGGTAATTCATGAATTTATTCAGGATCTGATTAATAAAGGAAAGATCGACTCAAAGAGGGTTTATATCAGCGGAGCATCGTCTGGAGGTGGAGCAGTGCTGCGATTTGTCATGCAGTATCCTGATTTCTTCGCAGCCGCCCTTCCCATCTGCGCGAAGGACACATTAATTCCCATTTCCCAGCCCTATGGACTCGCCTATAAATTTAACGGCAGTCTGGCACTGAACGATCAGGATTATCAGAAATGTTACCAGGACATCTCTGATTTAATGAAACATTATAATATAACCGGTGTACCCATGTGGTTTGTCCAGGCGGAGAATGACCCGGTATGTACCAGCTATACTTCCAGGATTTTATATCAGGTTTTAAAGGATCAGGGGGCAAAAAATAATAAAATCACAATGTATAGCGATGAAGAAATGAAACAGGCGGGGCAGATGATATACCATAGTTCCTGGGTTCCTGCATTCCAAAGCAGAGAAATCATGGACTGGGTTTACAGTCAGAAAAAACAGTAAGGATGAAACCTTGCTGAAATATAAAAAAGGAGAAGAAAACATATGGCAAGCAAGTACGATGGATTAGCAAGAATCATTATTCAGAACGTTGGAGGAAAATCTAATGTTATCAGTCTGACCCATTGCATTACCAGACTGCGTTTCAAATTAAGGGATGAGTCAAAGGCAAATACTGAGATCTTAAAAAATACCGATGGGATTGTGACAGTCATGAAAAGCGGGGGGCAGTATCAGGTAGTCATCGGCAACCATGTACCGGATGTTTATGAGGTGGTCTGTAAAATTGGTGGATTTGGGGAAGAACGCCATGAAACAGATGGAGAAAAGCCGGAAAAGCACCAGAAACTCTTCTCAGCCCTGATTGATACCATATCCGGGGTATTCCAGCCCATATTAGGTGTATTTTGTGCAACCGGACTTATTAAAGGTATACTGGCGATTCTTACGTTTACCGGAGTTCTTACTGCGGAAAGCGGAACGTATCAGCTTCTGTATGCGGTGGCGGACGGCTTCTTTTACTACCTTCCGGTAATTCTGGGATATACCGCTTCAAAAAAGTTTGGTCTAAATCCATTTACAGGTATTGCACTTGGCTGCGCTCTGGTTTATCCTAAAGTAGTGGCCCTTACTTCTAAGGATGTTATGGAAGTATTATTTGCAGGAACCATGTTTGAATCCAATATTTATGCTACATTCATGAAGATTCCTGTTATTATGCCAAAAAGCGGCTATCCGTCTTCCGTAGTACCGATCATTCTTGCCGTATATGTGGCATCCAAGATCGAGAAGTTCTGGAAACGGGTGATACCGGATGTAATAAAGAACTTCCTGGTTCCAACTCTGACCCTGATGATTGCCGCGCCTTTAACTTTTGTTGTGGTTGGTCCGCTTGCAAATTCCATTGCTGCAGTCATTGGCTACCTTACCCAGGCTGCCTATAATGCAAGCCCTGTATTAGAAGGTGCAATTGTTGGTGCGTTCTGGCAGGTTCTTGTAATTTTCGGTCTCCATTGGGGATTGGTTCCGGTCTATATCATGAACCTTAATATGCAGGGATACGACAGCTTCATGCAGCCCTATTTTGCAGCTTCCTTTGCACAGACTGCAGTCGTTGCGGCGGTTATGCTTAAAACAAAGGATAAGAACTTAAGGAGTCTTTGTATTCCGGCAACGATCTCTGGTCTCTTTGGTGTGACGGAGCCGGCCATTTATGGTATATCACTGCCAAAGAAAAAGCCTTTTATTATTTCCTGTGTGGCTGCCTCCATTGGCGGTGCTATCATTGGAGCAGGTAATGTTAAGAAGTATATGTCAGGCGCACTGGGAATTTTTGGGTTCCCTACCTTTATTAACCCTGCAAACAACGATGCCTCCAGCATTCCCTGGGTGACAGCAGGTGTGGTCGTTGCCTCCCTGATTGCTTTTGCAGCCTGCTTTATCATTTACCGGGATGAGGAAACAAAGAAGATGTAATCCCCGCTGATGCAGTTCATGTAAATCCTGGAGAAACATTGATTACAGTCATTTGATAATAAGAAAGGAATGGTAAAAACGATGAGAAAAGATTTTTTATGGGGGGGCGCAACAGCAGCCAACCAGTGTGAGGGAGGCTATTTAGAAGGCGGCAAAGGCATGGGAACTGTGGATGTAGTGCCATGGGGTGAAAACCGTTTCCCTGTTATGCTTGGAGAGATGGATTATAAAAATCTGCCTGATGACTCCTATTACCCATCAAGAGAAGCCATTGACATGTATCATCACTATAAGGAGGACATTGCCCTTTTTGCAGAGATGGGCTTTAAATGTTATCGTTTTTCCCTTTCCTGGTCCAGGATTTTTCCCACAGGGGAAGAGGAAGTACCCAATGAGGAAGGTCTAAGATTTTATGAAGAAGTCATTGATGAGCTTTTAAAATATAACATCGAACCGGTCATCACCATCTGCCATTTTGATGTGCCGTTAGCTCTGGCAGAAAAGTATGGTTCCTGGAAGAACCGTAAGCTGATTGACTGTTTTGTCCGTTACTGCGATGCCATTTTCCGCAGATTTAAAGGAAAAGTCAGGTACTGGATTACCTTCAATGAGATCAATATGCTTTTGCATCTGCCATTTATGGGAGCTGGAATACTCTTTGAGGAAGGGGAGAACCCAGTCCAGGTAAAATATCAGGCCGCACATAACGAACTGGTGGCATCAGCCATGGCAACCAGACTTGCCCATGAGACTGATCCGGAATACAGAGTTGGCTGTATGCTTGCAGCCGGGAATTTTTATCCCTACAGCTGCAACCCTGATGATGTGTGGAAGGCGATGGAGAAGGACCGGGATAACTATTTCTTTATCGACGTTCAGGCCAGAGGCCAGTATCCTGCCTATGCAAAGAAATTCTTTGAAAGGGAAGGAATTACCCTGAATGCAGAAGAGGAAGATTACCGCATATTAAGAGAGAATACCGTTGATTATATCTCATTCAGCTACTATTCCTCCCGCTGCGCATCCGCAGATCCGGATGTCTTAAAGAAGTCTACAGCAGGAAATGTGATGAAGAGCATTAAAAATCCATATCTGAAGTCTTCTGACTGGGGATGGCAGATTGATCCTCTGGGACTCCGCATTACGCTTAATACGCTGTACGACCGTTACCAGAAGCCGCTTTTCATTGTGGAGAACGGGCTGGGAGCCGCTGATGTGATGGAGGAGAACGGGACTGTATCCGATGATTACCGCATTGATTATTTAAGAGAACATATAAAAGCCATGATTGATGCGGTGGATATTGATGGTGTGGATTTACTTGGATATACTCCATGGGGCTGCATCGATCTGGTAAGTGCTTCTACGGGAGAGATGAAAAAGCGATATGGTTTTATCTATGTGGATAAGGATAATGAGGGAAATGGAACCTTAAAACGAAGCAGAAAGAAATCATTTTACTGGTATCAGAAGGTGATTGAGACGAACGGAGCTTCTCTGGAATAAAAAAACTGTGCCTGGGCAGTAATTTAACCCAGGCATGATTTTTTATTCAGTAAATCACGGATATTCTGTTTCGTCCTGCATTCTTCGCCTGATAAAGAGCGATGTCGGAACGTTCCATTAAACTCTCCAGCGTATCTGACTCAAGGTGAAAAAAGGTGACGCCAATGCTGATATGAAGGGGAATTCTTTCCTGATTTTCCGTATAAAATTCTAACTCCTCAACTCTTCTGCATAAGATTTCAGCTTTCCGTACAATTCGCGATTCATCAAAATCCAGAACCAGTGCTGCAAATTCCTCCCCGCCGATTCGTCCCAGTAAATCCTGCCCTTTGATGAGTTTCTGGCATTCTTCTGTCACCAGGCAGATCGCCCGGTCTCCCATGTTATGACCGTAAGTATCGTTGATGGTTTTAAACCGGTCGATATCAATCATAAAAAACGCGATTGTCTGACTGTGCTCTTTTATATCCAACAGTCTTTTTTGTGCTGTTTCCATAAAGCTTCTTCTGTTCATGATGCCGGTAAGCATATCGGTTCTTGCCTGGATTTTAAGCTCCTGCTCCGTCTTTTTCCGATCTGAAATATCTTCCAGAGTGGATAGAAACTGAATGATTCTGCCTTCTTCGTTCAGAATCGGAGTAAGAATTATATTTTCCCAGATTAAATCGCCGTTCTTTTTCTTATTTACAATTTCACTGCTCCATTGTTTTCCTGAAAGAATTGTACTCCATAAATTATAATAAAATTCCCTGTTGTGATAGCCGGATTTTAAGATTCTTGGATTCTTCCCCAATACTTCCTGCAATTCATATCCCATAAGCTTTAAAAAGGTTGGATTTGCATATTCAATCTCTCCTGAGGTATTGGTAAGAATAAAAGACATAGGACTTTGTTCCATAATTGCCTGAAAGGTATCCTCGCTTTTTTTCAGCTTCAGCGTCAACGCCTTATTTGTTGTAATATCCCGGATTACACTGATGATGTATGTACTGTTCTCAACCTGAGTGGTCTGTGCTGATATCAGGGCATTTAATTCCTTTCTTTCTTTGGTCAGAATGGTAATTTCCAGGTTTTTGCAGACCCCCTCCTTCTCAATGATCTTAAAAAAGCGGTCTCTGTCACCGGTGTTTTTCCAGAACTTTAAATCAAGAGTAGTTTTACCCAGAGATTCCTCTTTTGTATAGCCGGTTATTATTGTATAGGTCTCATTTACATCTATTATTTTTCCTGTAGGAAACTCAGAAATAAATACGGTATCGGGAATTGTTTCAAATATGAGACGAAACCGTTCTTCTGCAAGCGTTTTATCCGCATGCTCCCGCTGGACAGTCATGATAATGAAACAATAGGTCCATAAAAGGATGCTGGCAATGGAGAGAAAATAGCTCATAAGATAAAATAAGGTACTGATGTTATAGTTTTGCGTCTCTTTATAGAAAGTGAACAAAGCCTGAATGATGTAAAAGGTTCCGTAAGGAATACAGGCGGCGGCGATGAGCCGGGTAGCCGGTCGTATAGAATCAATGGTATGATTGTTTAAATTTTCCGCATTGAGAAATGAAACAATGCCGAAAATCAGGCAAAATACAATGATTCGGTAACTTTTGTTTTCATATACAAAAGAAAACCAGAAATTACCAGCAAAAAAAAGAATCGTCAATGCCAGCAGTTTCTTTTTAGCCACAGGCAGGTCAAGAAATTTGGAAAAGCCGATGTTTAAGCCCAATATAGAAAAATAAAAGAAAACATTGGAAACGAATATCAATACGTTTCCATAATCAGAAGCATACTTGAGTGCATAAAGAAATCCACTTAAAGAGGAAGAAACACAGCTGAAAAGTATGTAATTCATACCTGGATAGTTTTTAATAATACGGAAAACAAACAGCATAATAAGAACGTGTATGAAACTGATATAAAAATATATTATAGAAATAGTGGGAATATCCAGAACCATAGCTGCTGCCTCCAATCGAATTTAATTAAACCAATTCTAATATGTTTTATTATAAAAAGCAACAGGATGTATACTTATTAAAACGTTCTGAAATTCTAAAATTTTAAGTATGGGCATATGAATGAAACAGGGGAGGTGGAAGTGTGAAGAATACTCTGGTTTTATATGAAAGCAGGTATGGGTTTACAAAAATGGCTGCTATGCAGGCGGCACTTGTATTGGGACCCGGAAAGTGCATGCGTTTATCAGAGTTTCAGGATAACGGACAGCAATGGGATCTTGTCGTTTTGCTGGTGCCTGTTTATTGTGAACAGCTGGAACAGGAGGCCGTTTTAAGCATTAAAAATAATCTGGACTGGCTGAAAACAAAAAAAATAGTACTCTTTTGTACCTGTCTGGCCAAAGAAAACGCAAAGAGGTATCTGCAGCCGGTGAGTGAACTTCTTGGAAGCTGCGTGGTATTTCAGGACGCAGTCGCAGGAAATCTGGTTTTAAGCCGGCTGAATAAGGAAGACAGAAAGCAGACAGCGGCATTTTTTCAATCGGCAGGCTTAAAGGATCAGGATTACCTTTGTTTTGATCAGGAATGGTATATTGAGACGCTGCTTGGAATTAAGGAGTGGAAGGATACACCCGTTACAGCAATGGATGAAAAAAAAATTCTTGACATCTGTGAAGAATTTCTGTTAAACCACGACACCTGTTCGTTATCAACCGGGTATGGGAACCGAATCCGCGCTACCCCTATCGAATATCGGTATAAGAATGGATTTTTATATCTTTTAAGCGAGGGGGGCGAGAAGTTTGCAAATATTCTGCTCAATCCCAATGTCTCCCTGGCTGTTTTTAATGATTTCCAGGGAATGAACCGGTTAAGGGGAATGCAGATCAAAGGTACGGCTGAAATCATAGAAACGGGGAGCCAGGAATACCGTGAATTTCTGGATATGAGAAATTTAAAATATGAGAATGTGATGAAACTTCCGTCAGAACTTCATTTGATCAGAATCAGGATATGCAGGATTGAATTTTTGTGGTCCGGTTTCCGGGACATGGGTGTTGATGTAAAGCAGATTTTAACCTTTTGTAATCCGCCTAAATAAAAAAAATCAATAGGTATATACTAAGCACGAAAGATTAAGAAAGAAGGAGGCATACAGATGAGACAGTTAATTGACTGTGCAGACCAGTATATCAGGCAGTGCAGGATCAGGGATTTTGCATTATTAAAGATTTGTCTTTGTGCAGTGGGCATGATAATCGGGCTTTCCATCCCGGAGAAAAAGAGGAAATGGCCTCTTGCAGCAGCGGGTTTTGTATTCATGTTCAGTTATGTCCTGCTCATGGCAGAATTTTTAAAGATCTATATGGATGAAAGGTGAAAGGATTTTCATGAGAAGCCGGTTATATTAGTGTTTGCTTAAGCTGATATAACCGGCTTTTTCTGACTTTGTTTAATAATATATTTCCCGGTGACCGTCAATGCTTTCTGACAGAGACCGTTTCAGATAACCCTCAGCTCCTTTAAAATCCCGTTCTTCAATCATGGTGCACAGCTCATTTGTGTTTTCATACAGAGCCGGTATACCATATAAATCACAGAAACGAATCCAAAGAGAATAAGTCAGAACTTTGAATGAGCGGAAAATCAAAGGAAGAAGTGTATTTCCGGAAAACAGTGCCAGATGATGATGGAAAGCAAAGGCAGATTCTGCTGCATCATGAGCGCAGGAAGCCCGGCCGATGGCTTCCGTAAATCCCCTCAGCTGTGAAAGTTCTGAATCTGTGATCTCTTTGGATCCAAGATCAACCGCCAGAGTATCAAGTGCAATTCTAAGCTCCAGAATAGACCGTACTTCATCTTTTCGAAGGACACCTCCATTGTAATTGACAATAGACAGAAAGGTATCCAGTGTGCCATCTTTTCTATAGTCTGCGATAAAAATCCCCTGTCTCTGGCGAATGTCAAGAAATCCTTTTTCCGCCAGAGCCATAACGCCCTCATTGACAACGGATCTGCTGATCTGCATGGAGGCCGCCAGCTCCCGTTCAGGCGGCAGCCTGGTCCCGATTGGAAGCCGGCCGGACAGTATCTGGGATTCCAGTTCCTTTATAAACAATTCTTTTAATGTAGGCGCACACAGCTTTTTAAACTCCATAACGCATTCCCCCTGTTCTTATGTGATTGCTTCTGGCTGAGCCAGTAACCACGATTCTAATTATATGGTAATTTTATATAAAAATCAATAAAAAATACGGTAAAAACCTCTAATAATCAGTCAAATACAAGAAAAATTTTGACAAATGCAAAAATAGAGTGTTAAAATATAAACAAAGAACATAAATTTTGAATGGAGGTAGTAACATGTTTGTATTTCAATCAGCAAAAGGAGCATTTCCCGGCACTTATCTGCTGGTGTGGCTTCTGGTATTTGCCTCGTTATTTCTGTTAAATGAGGTGTCACGGCGTTATAAGTTAATTGGTTTTCTTTTTTTCTTCGTGATGCCAGCCGCATTATCAGTTCTCTGGTTTACAGTAATGAAAAAGAGTACATATACAGACTGGTTTCATCTTGCGAAGGTCTATTCATCCACTGCAGGCTGCATCGGTTTCTGGCTGATCAGGCATTATCAAAGAACAAGAAAGGACAAAACGGTTTTCCGGCTTTGCGAAAGCCGTCTTGCTCTTTGCTTTCCGCCGTTAATTCTGGCTGTCAATATCATGGAAGCGGTGACGAGAGATCTGGAAGTCGGAATGACGTACCATACCATGGCTCAGGATGCGACCGCGGATGTTTCCGTACTTCTGATGGGAGGTCCGTGGAATTTTATGAATGCGGCAGCAGGAATTCTGAATATAATTACCATAACGGGCTGGTTTGGCATCTGCCTTAGGAAGGTAACGGAAAAAGACAAGAGCAGGGATATGCTTTGGCCTGACATGCTTTGGTTCTGGATTGCCGCCTATGATATATGGAATTTTGCCTATACCTATAACTGTCTGCCTCATCATGCATGGTACTGCGGGCTTGCACTTTTGCTTGCACCTACCCTGTGCGCATTTACCATCGGAAAGGGTGCATGGCTGCAGCACCGGGCTCAGACACTTGCTCTCTGGTGCATGTTTGCCCAGACCTTCCCCGGATTTCAGGATGTGGGACAATTCCGTGTGGATTCTTCCTATAAGCCCGGAATTTATTTTGCAGTCAGCCTGATCGCACTGTTATCCAATGCGGCAGTAGCTG
Organism: Lacrimispora sp. 38-1; assembly: GCF_049890855.1. Classification (NCBI taxonomy): domain Bacteria; kingdom Bacillati; phylum Bacillota; class Clostridia; order Lachnospirales; family Lachnospiraceae; genus Lacrimispora; species Lacrimispora sp. 38-1. The sequence continues at coordinate 350,910 of NZ_JBANEW010000043.1, forward strand.
TGTATATGGGGATCCATATCTGGAAAAAGCATCGCAGCCCATACGGACCGGAGCTTTATACAGATTTAAAGTCATATCGCAACGTGAAGGCCCTGGCGGAAACAGACGCGGTTGTATAAAAGAAGATATCAGGAGGAATGGAATGCATGAACTGGGGGTCATGTCAGAAGTGGTCCGGATTGTGGAAAATGCGGTCAGGGAGCAGAACTTATCACAGGTAGAAAGCCTGGTTCTGCAGATCGGTGAGATAGCTTATGTGGTTCCTTATTATGTGGAGCAATGCTATCCCGCCGCAGTCCAGGGGACAATTCTTCAAAATGCCCGTCTGGATATCGAAGTGATTCCTGCCAATGGCCGCTGCAGGCAGTGCAATAAAGTGTTTCATGTAACAGAAGGATATATGAAATGTCCCTTCTGTCAAAGCTTTTCCTGGGAACTGACGGGGGGAAGGGAATTCATGATTAAGCAAATTGTGGCATGTTAAACTCTGTATCCATCAGATCAGTTGAAGTATATCTGATTTTATATCTCGTTAAAATATTGACATTTCTCCATGACAGGCGTATATTTGACGTAGCATAAAACGATATTTTTTTACTGATTGATGAGAGGAGACTATTATGCTGAAACTAATGAGATCACCTTTAAAATACGTACAGGGTCAGGGCGCTTTATCAGAGGTCTATGAAGAAACAAAAGATCTTGGAACGTCATTTCTTTTTATCTGCAGCAACAGCGGATATAAAAACTGCCATGAAAAAATTGAGAAAAGCTTTGAAGGAAAAGGTTCGAAAGTGAAATTCGAGATCTTCGGCGGAATCAGTTCCATCGGAGAAATAGAACGGATGCAAACGATTGTCAGAGAGAATCAGATTGACTGTGTGGCTGCAGTTGGTGGCGGATCTGCCATTGATACGGCAAAAGCAACGGCTCATTACGAGAAGCTGCCGGTTGTTATCATTCCTACTGTAGTAGCAACGGATGCTCCCTGTACCGGTTTGTCCGTTATATACAACAATGACGGAAGCTTTTCCCATTACATATTCTATCCCAAAAATCCGGATGCAGTAATTGTTGATTCTGATATTATCGCTCACGCACCGGTTAAGTTCCTGGTTGCCGGAATGGGCGATGCGCTGGGTACTTATTTTGAAGCGAGAGCCTGTGAAAAGGCAAAAGCTCCCAGCCTGGAAAATGGAGGAATCACAAAATCAGCCATGGCTCTTTGCAGACTTTGCTATGAAACTCTTTTAGAAGACGGCTACAAGGCTCTGAAGGCTTGTGAGAATCAAATTGTTACACCGGCACTGGAGGCAATTATCGAAGCTAATACTTACTTAAGCGGCGTAGGCGCTGATAACGGCGGTCTGGCAGTATCGCATTCCGTATACAATGGATTTACGGCGCTGGAAGAATGTGAAGCCACAATGCATGGCAGTGTGGTTGCCTTCGGTACACTGGCACAGCTGGTTTTGGAGGATGCACCGGCAGCTGAGTTTAATCAGGTGCTTGAATTCTGTGTAAGCGTTGGTCTGCCGGTAACTTTAAAAGAAATCGGTGTAACAGATAAAGAGAGAGTCCGCATTGCAGCTAAGAATGCATGCGCAGAAGGGGAAAGCATCCATAACATGATCGGAGATGTAACCCCCGAACAGCTTTATGATGCCCTCATAGCTGCGGATGTTCTCGGTCAGGAATATCTGGATAAAAGAAAGTAAGAAATTTTAAAAATAAATGGAAGATCTGAAAAGCACAGCTAAAAGGAAACAGCTGGATTCAGATCTTCTTTTTACTTTATTATTAAAAAAATGGATATTTTTAATATAAATTACCAACAATAAAAGTGCATTCAGGGTCAAAGAATGAAAGCTGTCCCCGGGACAGAACAGAAAGGAGTTAGAAAATGATAGCAGAAGTAGATAGAGAGGGCTGCATCGAATGCGGGCTCTGCGCTTCCGTTTGTCCGGAAGTATTCAGAATGGGTGATGATGGTCCTGCAGAAGTATACGTTGACACCGTCCCCGAGTCATCAGAATCATCTGCAGTGGAAGCCCAGGAAGGCTGTCCGGTCTCTGTAATTAAAGTAGAATAGTCACTGAAGGCACCTCTTTCTGAAAAGAATTATAGAATCAGACAGAGGTGTTTTTGTTACTTCATTATAAAGTGAGAGAAGGAGAACTGTTATGAGCGAATATATCAATAATCGTCAGATGAGACAAAAGACAATAAAAGATATTATCCGTCAGCTTCATGAGGGAAAGACAGTGGATGAAGTAAAATCCCGGTTTGAAGAAGTATTTCACGGGGTGTCGGCTACAGAGATCTCAGAAGCAGAAGGAGCTTTGATTGCGGAGGGACTTCCGGTTGAGGAGGTGCAGAAACTCTGTGATGTCCATGCAGCTGTATTTAAGGGATCCATAGAAGAGATTCATCAGCCGGAGGAGCTGGCGCTCATCCCCGGACATCCAATTCAGGTACTGGTCAGGGAGAATAAAAAGATCTCTCACATACTGGAAAAGGAAATCCGCCCTTTTCTATCTCTGAAGGCGCTGGAGAGCCCTGGTGCAGTAAAGGAGCTGAAAGCGGGAGTGGATCAGTTAAAGGATTTAGGCATTCACTATAAGAAGAAGGAAAATTTATATTTTCCGTATATGGAGAAATATGGTATCACTGCTCCGCCCAAGGTTATGTGGGGAGTAGACGACGAAATCAGAGCCCAGGTAAAAGAGGTGGCAGCCCTGATAGATGTCCATTCCGATCAAAAAGAAGCTATTATCAGGAAAGCTCTGGATATGGCTGATAAGATCGAGGAAATGATATTTAAGGAAGAAAATATCATGGTCCCCATGCTTCAGGAGAATCTCACCCAGGAGGAATGGAAAACAATTGCAGATGGAAGCGGTGAAATCGGTTATATGATTGAGCATGTGCCGCAGTGGGAGCCGAAAGAAGCTGACAAAGAAGAAAGAGCACCAATTGAGCCGAAAGCCGGAATTGTGAAGCTTCCGTCAGGGGAGATGAAAACAGAAGAACTGACTGCCTTACTAAACACTCTGCCTTTTGATATCACGTTTGTGGACAAGGATGATAAAGTAAAATATTTCTCCGAGGGAAAGAACAGAGCCTTTCCAAGAACCAGAACAATACTTGGCAGAAATGTTTCCAACTGTCATCCGCCTGCAAGCGTCCACATCGTTGAAAAAATTGTGGAGGATTTTAAAAATGGCGTAAAAGATGAGGAAGATTTCTGGATCAGAATGGGTAAAAAGTATATCCTGATCCGTTATTATGCCGTGCGCAGCGAAGCGGGAGAATATCTGGGTGTTTTAGAAGTTACCCAGGATATTGATGAAATTCAAAATATTACAGGGGAGAAACGGTTAATGTCTGAATAATAATAGAAAAATAAAGAGTACAGGTGCTGATTCGTTAGAAAACGAGGGGGTGCCTGCGCTCTTTTGTTAGTTAAATGGTATGATTTTCA
>NZ_JBANEW010000044.1:0-236 GCF_049890855.1 Lacrimispora sp. 38-1
ACCCCCCCCCCCCCCCCCCCCCCCCCCCCCCCCCCCCCCCCCCCCCCCCCCCCCCCCCCCCCCCCCCCCCCCCCCCCCCCCCCCCCCCCCCCCCCCCCCCCCCCCCCCCCCCCCCCCCCCCCCCCCCCCCCCCCCCCCCCCCCCCCCCCCCCCCCCCCCCCCCCCCCCCCCCCCCCCCCCCCCGCCCCCCCCCCCCGCCCCCCCCCCCCCCCCCCCCCCCCCCACCCACCCCCCCC
>NZ_JBANEW010000045.1:0-21786 GCF_049890855.1 Lacrimispora sp. 38-1
AAATCCGTTCTCATCAAATTCCGGTGATTCATAGGTGTAGGTTCCATCCTTTAAAGAAGAAGACGTCTCAGCTGCCTCTTCAGTTGTCTCCGGTACCGTTTCCTGCTCTTCTCCCCTTGCTCTTGCAAGCGCCTGATCCACTGCCTCTTTAATGGCATTGCTGCTGAGGGTCGCTCCTGAAACGGCATCCACTTCTGCAGACTGCTTTGCAATGATAGAATCCGTTAAACCTGGCAATACCATACTGAGAAGAGTTTCCTTTTCTCCATTTACAGCAATGGAATCAATCGTTTTTCCTGATACTGTTACATCTGCGGTGACAATCCCGCCGTAGCCTCTCGCAGTACCTGTATAGGTACCCGGAACATAGATTTCCGGTCTAACACTGTTGTCAATCGCCTTATAAAGTGGATCTGTTCCAAAAACAGTAGCGCCAGCCAGTAAAATCATAGCTCCTAATCCAATATACCCGTTTCTTTTAGCATTTGCGTTACTTTTATTCATATATCCTCCTGCTTTTATAAAGTTTGACTTTATTTTAACATACCCCCTGGGACTACGGCAATGATTTTATAAAATTTTAATTATCTTTGGAAGGAATCAGGATTATGTGTTATAATGAAGCAGAATTTATTTTTTCACATTCTGTTTATTGATATATAGAAAATAAGTAAGAGGATCTGTCAGAAATGGAAATTAAAAAACATAAAAAAGAAGTCTTATTAATTGTTATAATTATAGCAATATCCTGCATTCTTCTCATTGTGAACCAGATCATTTTTTCAAAGCCTGCCGGATATCTGGAAATCACTGTAGATGGCAAAGTTGTGGAAACTCTGGATCTAAACCATGATACAGAAGTTTTAGTGAACGGGTACCAGGGAGGGACTAACCGGATTGTAATCCAGGATGGTAAAGTACACGTTTCGGACGCAACCTGCCCGGACAAAATCTGTATTCATCAGGGCACGATTGAGCACACAGGGGAAAGCATCGTCTGCCTGCCCAATCGTATGATTGCCCAGATCATCGGTAATTAACATCTAATCAGCTCTTTTGTCTCCAAAAAAGAATAATGCCACAGTTCCGGGACCTGTATGGGAGCCGATTACGCAGCCAATGCTGTTTATGATTACGTTTCCTGCGAGCATGGGGAAACGGGCCTCAATAAGGGCTGCCACTTCTTTTGCATCGGTCTCACAGGCAGAGTGTGCAATCGCGCATTTACCGTTGTAGCGGGAGCCATTTTGGACATGGAGTTCCATCATCTTTACCATTTCCTGAATGGCTCTTTTTTTTGTACGTATTTTCTGTCTTGGTATCAGATGTCCTGTATCATCAATGTTCATGAGAGGGCAGATATTGAGAACAGTTCCCAGCATGGCTGAGGTTGCAGATATCCTCCCTCCCCGTTTAAAACTGGTAAGATCTGTTGAGAAAAACCAATGGTGTACGGAAAGCCGGTTATTCATCACCCACTCTGCCGCCGCTTCCAACGTCGCTCCTTTATCCCGCAAATCTGCCGCCGCATCGGTTAAAAGCCCATAGCCGGAGGATGCCCCAAGAGAATCCAGTATGATAATGGTTCTTTCCGGATATTTCTGCCGCATCTCGGCTCCGGCCGCACAGGCGGAATTATAAGTGCCGGAAATACCGGAAGACAGAGTCAGATGCAGAATATCCTTTCCTTCTTTTAAAATCGGTTCAAAGAAATTACAGTATTCCTCAACATTTACCTGAGAGGTATAGGGGGCTGCCCCTTTATCAATCCGATCATAAAATTCTTCAAATGGGATACTCTCCCCCAGATCATCGGGATAAGTAACCCCATCCATGGTATAATGAAAGCACACATAAGGAATTTTGCGGCTTTCAAAAAATTCTTTTTTCATATCTGCCGTAGAACAACACGTTAAAACAAATTTTTCCATACCCGTACACCTCCTGCCTTAACCGGCATTTCTATAGTTTTTTTCCCTGAACCGGAATTTTAACCATAAATTCCGTTCCAACATCAATGGCTGATTCCACCGTAATGGTACCATGATAAAAATTCACGATATGTTTTACAATAGACAGTCCAAGACCGGTTCCGCCCTGCTTTTTGCTTCTCCCTTTATCAACCCGGTAGAACCGTTCAAATATACGTCCAAGAGATTCTTTTGGAATTCCCATTCCGTTATCTTTTACCCGGATAATCACATTGCGGTCTTCTTCCCTCACAGTGATCCATACCTCTCCGCCCGGTTTATTGTATTTTACCGCATTGCTGAGCAGATTTCCAATCAATTCCTTCATCTGCTGGCCATTGGCATAGATGCAGACCGGCCTGCAGTCCATATGGATCAGGACTTCGTGGGAAGCAGCAAGTGGTTCCAGTGATTCGATAATATCCTGCACCAGTATGGAAAGGCGAACATCGCTTTTTAAAACCTCTGCTTCTTTTGTTTCAAGGCGGGATATCATAAGGATATCATTAATCAGATTATTCATATTCCCCGCTTCTTTTTTAATCCGCTTGATAAAATCAGCCTTCTGCTCTTCATCCTGTATGATCCCGCTCTCCAGAAGTTCTGCATAGCCCTGCACGGAAGTAATGGGAGTCTTTAACTCATGAGAAGCATTGCTGAAAAATTCCTGGCGGATCTGCTTTTCCCGTTCAATCTGGTTTAGATACTCCTTTACGTTCTTTGACATTCTGGTGGTAGTTTCTGCGATGATATTAATTTCCGGATATTGATACGTTTCAAAGGTGAGATCCGTATAATCCCCGTTTACTTTCAGCATTTCCTGGGAAATTTCCTTAAGCGGCCGTGTAATTGACTCAGCAAAACTGTCCGCTGAAAAAGCAGAATACATGATTGCGGCGAGGAAGCTCAGCCATACAGCAGGAAGAAGCAGCATTAAGTTTTCTTTCATACCAGTATAGGGAACCGCCATTCGGAGAATGTAATCCCCTTTGGATGACCGGATAGCCACATAGAGCATATTTTTCTTTAACGTATTTGAAAAACGTCTGGAGGTGCCTTCCCCTTGCGCCAGCGCCTCCTTCACCTCTTCTCTGTCTCCATGATTATCCAAAGAAGCGACCGGTACTTCTCCAGTATCGGCCGCTACAGTTCCATCTAAGCAAATGACGGTGAAACGGCTATGGTTTTCGCTTAACGTGGGTTTTAGTTCTCCGATTTCCTTTTCTAAATCACCGGTATAATCAAGAACCTCATCCATAGCCTTTAATGTATATTTCATATCCTTTTGGGAATTTTTAAGCAGCGCACTGCTGGAGGCAATATAAAATATGGAACTGCTCAGTACCAGCACCACAAGTATAATCTGAATAAATTTTACAAAAATCGCCTGTTTCATAATACCTCCCAGCATGCCTTTTTCACTATTCTTCCGTCTTAATAAAACGATATCCCACTCCACGGACTGTCTTGATACAGGAACCACCATTGTCTCCCAGTTTCTGCCTCAGTGTCCGGATATGCATATCAAGAGTTCTTGTTTCTCCGTCATAATCATAACCCCAGATATGATTGAGAAGTTCATCTCTGGTAACAACCTTATTATGATTTTCCATTAAATACTGCAGTAAATCAAACTCTTTTAATGTAAGCTCGACTTTAACTCCGTCACAATAAACCTCTCTGGTCTTTTTGTTTAAGTTCAGACAGTACTGCTCCAGCTCATCCTCAGATCCCTGGTTTTTTGTGCTCCTGCGCAGAAGGCTGCGAATGCGCGCTGCCAGCTCCATGACACCAAAGGGCTTTGTCATATAATCATCTGCACCGCCATCAAGACCGGCCACCTTATCAAACTCCCGGTCCTTTGCAGTCAGGACAAGAATGGGAATGTCTTTTAACAAATCGTTTTTCCGGATTCTGCGTATTGCTGACATTCCGTCCATGCCGGGAAGCATGAGATCAAAGACTGCCAGCGCCGGTTTGTCAGTTTCCATGTGCTTTAGAGCTTCCTCTGCCATCTCATAGGAAGATACCTCATACCCAAAGCCTTCCAGGGCAATTTTTATTAAATCCCTGATATTATCATCATCTTCCACTACATAGATTCGTTCCATACATTCTCCTTTCTGTCTCAAAAAAGTTAAATCCGTTTGTTATATTTCTTCTTTTACATAACCTGCAATATTATGGGCATGATCAGAAATTCTCTCTAAATTGCTTAATGCATCCAGGAATACAACTCCATTTTCCGGTTTACAGGATTGAGTGGACAAACGTTCAATATGGCGTTCTCTTAATTCTTCTTCCAGACTATCTACATTCTCCTCGCACTGAACTACGGAACGAACTTCTGACATGTCGGAGGTTTCTCTGGCTTTAATTGCATGTTCCAAAGAAGCGCGGACAGCTTTTAACATTTCCTTCATTTCGCTTTCTGCTTCCTGAGAGAAAATAATATTGCGGTTTGCTTTCTCCGTCGCCAGCTCTGATAAGTTTTCACAATGATCACTGATCCGTTCAAAATCGCTGATCGTGTAAAAGAGATTTTTAACCAGGATATGCTGTTCTTCATTTAACGACTGATTGTTGATTTTAATTAAATAATCGGTTAGTAATTTTTCATAATTATCAATTTTCTGTTCCAGTTTTTCCACCTGTTTTATCTCAGATAAATTACTGGTGAGTAATGCGTCTGCTGCCACATCAAAATTCTCAAGAGCTGCGTAACCCATATTAACGACTTCATGGTTTACATTCTCTATGGCAAAAGAAGGTGTTTCCAGAATTCGTTCGTCTAAGTGACGCTTCATTTCACTTTCGGAATCAGATACTTCTTCTTTCTCCTTTCCTCTGACAAAGAAACCGGAAGCCTTCACCAGAAGTCCGGCAAAAGGAAACAGCAAAATTGTATTGGTTACATTAAAAATAGTATGAAAAATAGATATTTCCACACTGCTGATTCTGGAAGAAGCCAGCACAGGGTTCATCTGAAATAAAATGAACATGATAATACCAAATATGAAAGCCCCCGCCACATTAAACATCAAATGAATGGCTGCCGCACGCTTTGCTGTTCGATTCGCACCCAGACTGGAAAGAAGAGCTGTTACACAGGTGCCGATATTCTGACCGAGTGTAATAAAAATAGCGGACTGCCAGTTTACTATTCCGTTTAATGCAAGAGTCTGCAAAATACCAACAGACGCAGAAGAGCTTTGTATAATTCCTGTTACCACAAGTCCCGCAAGAATTCCCAGAATCGGATTTCTGCCCAGTACCGAAAATGCCTGTCCAAAAACAGGAGCATTCCTGTAAGGAGTAATGGAGGCAGACATAAAGCCCAGACCGATAAATAAGACACCAAATCCTACCAGGATTTCGCCAATCTGTTTTTTCTTTTCATTCTTTGAAAACAGGCTGAAAACAGCGCCCACACCCACCAGTGCAGGAGCGAAGAATTCCGGCTTTAGCATCTCTCCCCACTCACTCATGGAAACGATCCAGCTGGTAACGGTTGTTCCGATATTGGCGCCCATAATAATGCCAACTGCCTGCTGCAGATTCATAATTCCCGCATTAACAAATCCAACCACCATAACCGTAGTGGCCGAACTGCTCTGTATAATAGCTGTAATTCCGGTTCCTAACAATACTCCCATCAGCCGGTTGCTTGTTAATGCACCAAGCAGCTGCTGCATCTTATGTCCAGCAGATTTTTGAAGTCCATCAGCCATGGCATCCATTCCATAAAGGAACATCCCCAACCCTCCGATAAACTTAAATAACATTTGTATATCTGTTATTGACATATTTTCCTCCCGTATTTCATGATAAATTATGTTTTGTAAGTATCATATCAAATCTATGTAAAGTATTATACATATGAATGTAAAATTTATGTAAATTTTTATCTTATTGTAAAATATCTTTGTATACACGTAGAACATTGCCATAAAAAACAGCTTCAATTTCAGCCTCATGAAAGCCCTCTTTTTTCATATAAGCCTCTAAAAGCGGCAGATCCTCCGGAGATTTCATCTCCAGTTCTCCTCCGATCCCGTCAAAATCCGATCCAAGTCCGATGCAGCCGATTCCTCCGGTCTGTTTTAAATGCTTTATATGTGAGACCATATCCTCAATCCGGCTTAACGGCTTCTCCCCTTTCTTCCAGTCATGAAGAAAATCGCCGCAAAAATTAATTCCGGTAACTCCTCCCCGCTCTGCAAGCATTTTAATCATCTCATCTGTTAAATTTCTGGGGTTGGAAGCTATGGTTCTGGCATTGGAATGGCTTGCCACAAACGGCTTTTTCGTGTGACGGAATACATCGTAAATTCCAGCATCGGATAAATGGGATACATCAATAATCATGCCCAGCCTTTCCATCTCCTCCACAAAAGCAATCCCTGTTTCTGTCAGTCCGTGCTCTGTCTCCGGTTCAAAAAAAGCATCTTCCTTCTCAATCCGGATCCGGTTTGGATAAGCCAGTTCATTGATATGATTCCATGTAAGAGTCATCATACGGACTCCCAGGCGGTAAAAATTACGCAGAAAAGCAATTTCCCCCTGACAGACACCGCCCTCTTCAATGGTTAACATGGCAGACATTCTTCCTTCTTTCCGGTTCTTTTCAATGTCTTTAAATGACCTTACAATTCCGATTAAATCCCCATATCCTTCCAGCTCTGTGTAAAATAAATCCAGCAGCTTCATGCAGTATTCGTACGGTCTTTCATGCTTTGTCAGTTCCGTAAACAGAGCAAAATTCTGCAGACAGTAATTTCCTTTTTTCATTCTCTCCAAATCAATATGACAGTCATTTTTTAAAATAGAGCAGTCTTTTCCTGCCTGTCTTCTGTAATAAAGCTCCGCTATGGTATCACAATGCATATCTGCAACATTCATTTTCTAATCCTTTCCTGTAACAAAGATTCTCTTACGCCCGAAAAGGAGCAGCCCTTACAGAGCTACTCCTTTGGTACCTATGCAAATAGTATCACTCCTATGACAGATTTGCAAGAAATTATTCTTTTGTTAATCACTGCGAAGCGCATCAATGGGACTTAAATTAGCAGCACGGCTGGCCGGCATATATCCAAACAAAAGTCCGATTCCCACCGATACACTGAAAGAGACAATAACCGCGCCCGGCGTTGGTGTTGCATTGATCCCCATGGCAGCCCCGACTATGGTGGTTGCCACTGAACCTGCTGCAATACCCACCACTCCGCCAAGAGAACTGGTAACAGCCGCTTCGATTACAAACTGCTGCATAATGTGAATCTTTTTTGCTCCCAGAGCTTTTCTTATTCCGATCTCCCTCGTCCGCTCTGTCACTGACACCAGCATAATATTCATAACTCCCACACCTGCCACCAGAAGTGAAATTCCGGCAATCCCGCCCAGGACCATGGACATCATGGCAATCATGGAATCTAAGGATTCCAGCATTTCACTCATGGCAGTGACCCGGAAAAGACTGTCATCTTTGTAAATACCCATCAGAAATGTTTCCAGAGATTCCTTGGCTTTCGCCGTATAGTCCGTATCTGCTGTTGCAAACACATAGTTGCTGATGCGGGCGGTATTGTTCATCTTCGCCGCACTGCTGTATGGAAGGTATAGGATATCATCCGTCCCTCCCTCTTCCAGCTCATCCTCATCCTGTCTGGAAATCACACCCACAATCCGGTAGGCACTGCCATTTATTTTAATTGTTTTATCTAAGGCATTATCCACACTTCCATATAATTTCCAGGCAACATAATAACCTGCCACACATACCTTCTGCCTGGAAGCAATATCGGAATAGGAAATAAAACGTCCTGCATCCAGAGTCTGATCCTTCATGTCTAAATATTCTTCACTGACTCCGGTTATTGTCGTATCCTCCAGAGACTCTGTTCCGTATTTTAAGGTGGCACTTACGGACACGCTTGGCGTCATATGGGAGAACAAATCCCGGTTGTCATTATAAAACTGGTACATCTCATCTGCGTCTGCATATCTGGTTGTTAAATTAGTTAAACGGACCGTCATCTGATTGGTACCCATGCTGGTAAAGCTGTCCTTCATATAGGACATCTGCCCGTTAACAAGACTGACCAGAATAATGACCGATGCAACACCGATAATAATCCCCAGCATGGTAAGAAAGGAACGCATTTTATTACTCCAGATACTTTTCAGAGCCATTTTAAAGGATTGCAGAATATTCATTTACGTCTCCATCAAAATTAATCTTGCCATCATGCACCCTGATCACACGCCGTGCCTCCAAGGCAATGGAGCTGTCATGGGTTATCATCACAATGGTGTTGCCTTCATCATTTAGTTCCTTTAAAAAATCAAGCACATCCCGGCTGGTTTTGGAGTCTAAGGCTCCTGTGGGTTCATCTGCCAGAATCAGGGACGGATTTCCAGCCAGAGCTCTGGCTATGGACACTCTTTGCTGCTGGCCTCCGGACAGCTGGCTTGGGAGATTTTTCCACTTTTCTGCCAGTCCCACCCGTTCTAAAGAAGCCATGGCACGTTCTTTCCGTTCTTCGGTACCGGCTCCTGAATAAAGCAGCGGCAGCTCCACATTCTCCAGAAGATTTAATCTGGGAAGCAGATTATACTGCTGAAATATAAAGCCAATCATTTTATTTCGTATCTGTGCCAGCTGATTGTCCGACATGCTTCCCACATCTTCCCCGCCTAAAAGATACTGACCATCACTGGGAACATCCAGGGCGCCGATAATATTCATGAGAGTGGACTTGCCGCTTCCCGATTTTCCTACAATGGCAACAAATTCTCCCCGGAATATGGTCATGGTGACTCCGTCGTTAGCACGCACCTCTTCCTCTCCCATCTGGTATACCTTGTAGATTTCCTTCAACTCAATCAAGGGTTCTGCCACAGTTCATTCCTCCTCATTATTTTGGCCGGGACTGGCCACCTCCGCCGCTGTTTCCGCCGCTGTTTCTGCTGCTGTTATTTCCGCCGCCGGTTCGTCCTCCGCCTTCCAGGGCGCCGCCCATTCCTCCTGGGGGACCTCCCATTCCTCCCTGCATACCGGTAGTTTTACTGGTGTTTACCGTTGTCTGTGCAACATAAACTTCCTGATTTTCTGAAAGACCTGAAGTGATCTCCACATAATCATCATTGATAATTCCGGTTTTTACTTGAACCTCTTTAAATCCTGCAGGGATATTTCCTTTTGCCTCTTTTACGGTATCATCCTTTACATAGACATAATTCCCCCGTATCAGCGCATCTGCCGGTATTGTAAGTACATCATCGGCTTTATTGAGAACTATGATACCGTCTACGTTCATGCCAGGAAGAAGATCATCCATACCGTCATTTAATGTGATGGTAACCGGATAATTTGTCACTCCGTCGGTTGTGGTACTTTTCAGACTTACATTGGTGACTGTACCGGAAAATGACTTTCCGCTTACTGCGTCGGCAGTTATTGTTACAGTCTGCCCCACTGCCACTGATTTGACATCCAGCTCATCCACACTCATTTCAAAGGTATAATTTGACATGTCATAAATCGTTGCAAGTGTGGTACTTCCGCTGGAGCTTTTTGTAATCTTATCTCCCACCTTGATACTTTTTGTGATCACTTTACCTGATATGGGGGCAGTAATCGTATAATTATCATAGGTTTCCTGGGTGTTTTCAAGAGAATTCTTTGCAGATTCCAATGAAGATTCCGCTTTATCCAGAGCATCCTTATAAGTACGAATGAGCGCTGACGCACTTTTGTTCTCCATGGTGAAAACAGGTGTGCCCTTGGTCACGTAATCACCCTCGTGTACAAGCAGCGCGCCTACCTCCACTCCTGCCGGAAGATCTGCTTTCATGGTGGTCTCAAGCTTTGCTTCAAAAGCCCCTTCCATGCTGCATACAAAACCACCCGCTGTTGCCGTCGCTGAAGAATCTTTTGTCAGTCCTCCCGGATTTGAAACTTCAATGGTAACATAACGGACAATACGTCCTCCTGTCAGTGTCACATCCATATTTCCCACTGAAACAACCGTTCCGTTCACCTGCTCTCCCGTATCCACCAGAGTTAAGACCGCAGGACTTCCCGCCGGTATCTGGGCTGCCTCTCCGGAGAGAAATGGAAGCTTGATTTTCATGACACTGTCATCTACGACAGAGGCAATTTCAGTTTTATCGCTGATTTTGTCTCCTTCTTTTATGGACAGAGAGCTGATGTATCCCGTTTCCGTAGATTTATATGTATTTCCGCTATAATCATTTAAAGCATCATTATAATTATCCAATGCGACCTGGTAACTTTCCTGCGCTCTTTCAAGGGAACTGTTGGCTGAGGTCAGCTGGCTCTCCGCTGACGAGCTGTCAATCCTGTATAAGATCTGGCCTTTTTCTACCTCATCCCCCTCTTCAAAATTAGCCTCAATGACTTCTCCCTCTGCCAGAGAAGTGATATCATACGTGTCCTTTGGAGAAATGGTGCCGGAGGAAGATAATTTGGAAGAGATGTCTCTTTTTGTTACAACTGCTGTTTTGACTTTTTTCGCTTCTGCGTCTGCCTGCCTGCTCTTCTTGTATGATATTGCAAAAAAGAGTCCTGCAAGTGCAGCAAGAATCAGGATCAGAAGGATTAGAATCTGCTTTCTCTTTCCTTTTCTTTTTTTCTGATCAGTTCTTAAAATTTTCTGGATGATCTTTTTCATTCCGGTCTCTCCCGCTAATCTTCTATATAATCAATGACAGTCCTTGTTTCATCTCCGTTATTGTCGGTGGAAAGCGTATAAACAAGAGTAACGGTATCTCCGACTCTCAAATCTCCATAAGATGAAAATGCGAACTGCATCTCGGTGCTGGTGAGCGTATAGGTATTTCCATCATCAAGAATTATCGCACTGGGATTCATTAAATCGGTGGAATTATATACTACATTTGTTATTTCACCAAATGCCGCGGACCGTCCGCTTTCATTTTCAGTTCCAACGGTATAAAGCCACACTGTTTTTGATAATGAATGATAATAGACGAGAACTCCATCTGAACTTTCCAGTGCCGCAGTAATGGCATCACTGGAATTGGTCACTGCATCCCCATCCAGATACACATTGGCTGCACTGAGTTTAAAGGGCAGATAATTGTTCAGACTGCTCTTGCTTCTTACCACTCTCGGCCCCTTTAAACTGTTATCAACCATGGTAAAGGGATTAATTTCACCATCTTCGGTCAATTCACAATCTAAAATCTTTCCATACATGGTGCCGGAGGTATTGTCTGTTTTCAACAGATTATAAAACAGATTGATGCAGTCATCCTTTTGCATCACTTCCTGGGCTTCCATATTGATGTTTTCATCTAATTCAAGAAAATGATACTTGGATAGTCTGGATCCCGACTGGTCACCGGTAAAATCCGAATTCTTATATCCCAATAATGCCAGAACTCCTTTTACCGCATCCTGAAGCGTTATGTATTCATCCGGTTTAAAAAACCCTCCCAGATAACCATTCATCCACCCCTGTTCTGCAGCAATCCGGATCTGAGCTGAATATTCATTATCTCTGGGCACGTCTGCAAATACAGAAGTATTGCTTAAACTGCTCACTGTGCTTCGGTAAGAGGAAGCATTCACCAGCATGGAGGCAAATTCCCCTCGTGTGACAGTCATATCGGTATTGGTCGTATTCATGATACCCGATATACCGATGACTTTTTTTCTTAAATCAAAATTGGCTGATGCCTCCGCTCTCATCGGTGTAACCGCCGTTGCAGCCAAAACAACTGCAAGAGAAGCCGCTGCTCTTCGTGCATTCATTCAGGTTTCTCCTCTCCTTTATAAGATTTCTTATTATCTTAACAGATCGTTGTGATGGCTTTGTGATGGCAGACTGAAATTAACCTGAAATAAACCCGAATTAGACCGCTGCCTTTTTTTGCTGTTTCAGCTTAATTTAAGATTATACCATTATAATAAAAAGCAGGCACTGCATTGCTTAAAATCGCTTTAAAGGCTATAATAACCAGTAATAAGTTCCTATATAAAACAAAGCAAAGGAGAACTTAACCATGAAGCTGTTAATTGTGGAGGATGAAGTCAGACTGGCGGAAGCCATTGGACAGATTATGAAAGAGCAGCATTATCAGACGGATCTTGTTTATAACGGAAAAGACGGATTATACTGCGGTCTGTCCGGAGTATATGATGTGATTATTCTGGATGTGATGCTCCCTGGTGAGAATGGATTTCAGATTGTTGAGAAACTTCGCGAAGCCAGAATACAAACTCCCATCCTCATGCTCACAGCCCGTGACAACATACGTGATAAAGTAACCGGGCTGGATAAGGGAGCCGATGATTATATGACAAAGCCATTTATTCCGGAAGAACTTCTGGCCCGCATCCGGGCGCTTTCACGCAGGCAGGGAGAAGTGCTTGTGGAAGAAATGACGTTTGGAGACCTTAAATTAAATCTGTCCACCAACGACTTATGCTGCGGCACCAAATCCATTCATCTGGGTTATAAAGAATTTGAAGTGTTAAGAATCCTTATGAGCAACCTGGGAAAGATCATCTCAAAGGATACTTTAATCAACCGGGTATGGGGATCTGATTCTGATGCGGAGGATAATAACGTAGAAGCGTATATCTCATTTCTTCGCAAAAAACTTAACTTTCTGGGTTCGAAAACAGAAATCACAACGGTCCGAAAAGTGGGATACCGCCTGGAGGAATCCAGATGATTAAGAAATTAAGGACCAGGTTCATACTCATTAATATGGGATTTGTCATCAGCATACTGGCCGTAGTCCTGGGAGCCTTTTACCTTTCAAACCGGACACGGATTATACGGGATACCTCCATGGCTCTCATCCAGTCCGTGAATCATGAGCGTTTTCAGATACCACCAGACAAAGTGGAATTTGGAAAGCGGCCGAAACAAAACCCAATCCCGGTCATCCCAGTATTTGTAATAACGTTGAATTCAGATAATACCATAGAACATATCGAGGAAAATAATATCACTGTTTCCAATGAGTTAGCCTCAGCTTTAATAAAACTGGTTAATGATTCCGGTTCCATGGAAGGATATCTAAAAGACTATTCTCTCCGTTACAGAAAGGTCTCTGTAAGGAATGGAACGAAAATCGGATTTGCAGATCTAAGCTATGAACGTGACTCCCTGGAGGTTTTACTGGTGAACTGCTTACTGGTATTTTGTTACGCCATCATTTTATTTTTCCTTTTAAGTCTCTTTCTTTCCCGCCTGGCTTTAAAGCCTGTGGAAAAAGCATGGGAACAGCAAAACCAGTTTATAGCGGATGCATCCCACGAATTAAAAACTCCCCTTACCGTCATACTTGCGAATTTACAGATTTTATTTTCTCATAAAGAGCGTACGATAAAGGAACAGGAGAAATGGCTTATAAATACAAAGGAAGAGGCCGACCGGATGAAACAGCTTGTGGAAGAGCTTCTTTTTCTCGCCCGCTCGGATGCGGAGTCCGTGGAAGCGGTCCAGATCACAAAACTGCCTTTAAATTTCAGTGAACTGGTTTTAAACGGTGTACTGCTCTTTGAATCTGTTGCTTTTGAAAGCAAGGTTATTCTTGATAATGACATTGAATCTGATATTTTTTTAGAAGGCAGCGAAAACCAGCTAAAACAGTTAATCACCATTCTTCTGGACAATGCCTGCAAATATGCCGGAGTAAATGGTTCTGTATCCGTTGGTTTAAAAAGGCAGGCCGGGCATGGGGTCTTCACGATTGTCAATACGGGAGAAATCATTTCACCAACAGAACAAAAGCACATTTTTGAACGTTTTTACCGCACCGATAAATCCAGAGTCCGGAAAGAAGGCGGCTACGGACTTGGACTTTCTATCGCCAAAACCATTGTTGAACGCCACAAGGGAAAAATAAGTGTTGCCAGCAGCGCAGAAACGGGAACCATATTTACCGTAACGCTGCCAGTCCTCCCCCATTCTCAATAAAAATAAGGGATAAGCTGCTACGGTTCACCATCACCGTAACAGCCTGTCCCTTATTTTCTTTATTTTGTAACAGTAATTCCCTGTTCCTCAATCCGCTTTCTGATACTTAGCATCTTCTCATCGGTCTGGGCAATCACGTCTGCACATTCCTGCAGTTCATCACTGATCTCCTGGGAATAATCCTGCATTTCTTTCTTATATTTCAGCTGGTGATCCAGGCTTGCCCAGAAATCCATGGCCATGGTCCGGATCTGAACCTCCACCCGCATCCACTTCTTCTGATCAGAGAAAAAAACGGGAATCTCAATTATCATATGATAACTGCGGTATCCATTGCTTTTAGGCTGGCTGATATAATCCTTAATGGCGATAATATGAACATCGTCCTGACGGGCAAGCATTTCTGCCACTGCATAAATATCATCAAGAAAAGAACAGATTACGCGGATTCCTGCCACATCATCCAAATTCTCCATCATGGACTCTAAAGAAACCGGAAGGTCCCTGCGTTTTAGCTTTTCCACAATGCTGACCGGCTTTTTCACTCTGGACTTTATCAGCTCAATGGGATTTCTGGAGTTTCTCACCGACAGCTCGTCGTTTAAAACTTCCAGCTTCGTCTTAACCTCTCTGATGGCACAGGTGTACATCATCATGGCTTCCTGAAACTGATAGGCCTGCTTTATTAAAGGATCCGGAACTGATGCAAGATTTGGAACTTTCACAATTGACTGATTCAGTTCACTGTTAGGGTTCATACTAATATTCATTCTTATACCTCAAAAAGCAGTTCCGGTTAAACCGCCTCTGCTGTATCAACTGCCTTTTTCAGCCATGGCGCCTCCAAATATTCCACAGTTCCTGCATCGACTGCAGATGCAATCTTAGAATCAATGGGAATCCTGGCCAGTACATCCACACCGTATTTTTCAGCCACTTCATCAATATGGCTTTCTCCAAATACTGCAATCTGTTTTCCGCAGTCAGGGCAGGTTAAATAGCTCATATTCTCCACAAGTCCCAGAATGGGAATATTCATCTTCTTTGCCATATTCACTGCCTTTCCAACGATCATGGAAACCAGTTCCTGAGGAGATGTCACTATAATAATGCCATCAACAGGCAGTGACTGGAATACTGTTAAAGGCACATCACCCGTTCCAGGGGGCATATCCACAAACATATAATCTATATTCTCCCAAAGAGTTTCCTGCCAGAACTGCTTTACTGCCCCGGCGATAACCGGTCCTCTCCAGATTACCGGATCTGTCTCGTGATCCAGAATTAAATTAGCTGACATCACTTCAATTCCCGTGGAGCTGACTGCCGGAATCATCAGTCCGTTAGGAGTCATTCCAACACCCATATCCGTTAAACCAAATGCCTTCGGTATGGAGGGTCCTGTAATATCCGCATCCAGGATCGCTGTTTTATATCCCTTTCCATTCATACCAACTGCCATCATGGAAGTTACCAGCGATTTACCTACGCCGCCCTTCCCGCTAACCACTCCAATTACCTTTTTTACAATACTGGAAGGATTAAGAGGCTCCAGAAAACTTGTCTGTGCTTCCTCCCTGCTTCCGCAACTTTCTCCGCAAGTACTGCAATTATGAGTACAGCTGCTATCGCTCATCATTCATTCCTCCTGTCTAAAAGCATACACTTAAGATTATATTACGAAATCCGCCTTATGTCTATGTATTTTAAAACCCCGGGGTATTTTACTCCCCGGGGTCTCAATCATTATTTTGTCCGAAGCAGATGCGCACTCCGGATCGTGCGGAAAACTCCTATGGATTCCATGGTCTTAAGCAGCGTATAAAAAATCATGGAGTCAATGGGCCACATAACCAGATTTTTCAGCGCTCTTGCCGGCAGCAGCACCATAAATCCTTTTCCATAAAGCAGGGAGAGACAAAGGGTGTTTAATATCACGTTGCAGATCAGCATGACCACCAGCTTGGATATAAAAATTCTTCTTAAGGTAACAGGCTTTCTGTAATACAGAATGCCATACAGAATTCCTGCCAGGGCAGTAACCAGGGTAAAGCCAGGGAAGAAGGCGCCGGTGGGTTTTAATAAATACTTCAGCACATCAAGGCTTCCGGAAAACAGTCCGCCCACTACCGGACCGAATAAGTAGGAAATGATTCCATTGGGAATAGATGAGAATGTGATCTTAATGTAGCTTCCCAGCTGAATGGAGAACATATCCAAAATGATGGCGACTGCGGCAAACATGGCTGCGGCAGTGATTGTTCTTACAGATTTCAGCTCTCTGTAAGAATCGGTGAACAAAGTGACGAATTTTTTCATAAAAAAATACCTCCTTTGCAGACCTCAGACTACGACCGGAGATAAGACACCTATCTTCTGGTGCAGCGGGATGCGACTCGTGTACCGCAAGAAAATCTTTTCGTCCTGCTGACAACTCCCTGTTCAGCTGGCACTTAACGCACACAAGTCTACTCTGCGACTTTTTATTTAGTTTTGTATCGCCATCAGTATAACATAGATTTTACAGAAAGCAAGTGCTTTTTTCAGCACACACTGTTTCGTTCTATTATATGGTGTACATACAGCGCTATAAAAGTACCAAGTACCGCTCCTCCCAAAACGTCAGTGGGAAAGTGAACAAACAGATACATTCGGGAAAATGTAATCAGAACTGCCAGGATCAGGAAGGGGACTGCCAGTTTCTTATTGTAAAGCCAGATGCTGAGGGCACCTTCAAATGAAGCAAGGGTATGGCCCGAAGGGAACGAATAATCTTTTGGATTCTGAATCAAAAGAATAATCTGGGTATCAATCCAGCAGGGTCTGGGCCTGTGAATGAGATTTTTAAGTATCATGTTTCCCAAAAGCAGTCCAACTGCCAGACTTAGCAAAACACTGATCCCTGTTTTTCTGGTTTTGGGAATACAGGCAAGTACAACCCCTGTTAAAATCCAGATAAATCCATGGTCCCCCAGGCTGGTGATGCGGACCATTATCGGATCAAGCCATGGACTATGCAGAGACTGCAGGGCATACAGGATGGCAAATTCTATCTGATATAACATATCTTATTACTCCTTTGAATTTATAAGTACTTATAATATTTCATACTTTTAATTTTTATAAAATCATTTGACAACCGGAAGATTTGCGTATAGGATTAAGCATAGTTGAATTTTCGACAGGAAACACAGGAGGCTTTATCATGAAACACATCAGACAATTCGGCATTATTTTATTTATTTCACTTGCAGGAGAAGTGATTCATCTGTTTGTACCACTTCCTGTACCAGCGAGTATCTATGGTCTTATTCTTATGCTGCTTGGCTTAAACACGAAACTGATTCCATTGGAAGCAGTTGAGGATGTCAGTAATTTTTTACTGGAGATTATGCCCATGCTGTTTATTCCGGCTGCAGTCGGACTTTTGGATTCGTGGGGTTCCCTCCAGCCAATTCTCCTACCATTTCTGGTTATTACACTTCTCTCCACTGTTATAGTTATGGCAATGACCGGAAAAGTAACTCAGTTTTTTATTGAAACTGATAAAAAGAAGAAAGGAACAAATGATGAACCATACAATCAGTGACTTTTTATTCTTCGGATCCGTTCTAAGCCTTGTCAGCTATGAAATGGGGATCCAGCTTAAGAAACGGTTTAAACTGGCTGTCTTTAATCCGCTGTTAATCTCAATTATTATCGTTATGGCTTTTTTATCTGTCTTTAAGATCGATTATACGGTATATAATGAGAGTGCAAAATACATCAGTTATCTTTTAACCCCTGCGACCGTCTGCCTGGCTGTACCTTTATACCGTCAGCTTAACCTGTTAAAAAAACATTCCAAAGCAATCATTGCAGGGACCCTTACAGGTGTGCTCACGACCATGTGTACGGTTTTGCTTCTGGCATTAGTTTTTGGCTTAAACCATCAGGAATATGTAACCTTTTTACCTAAGTCCATTACTACCGCCATTGCAATGGGAATTTCAGAGGAGATGAAAGGGTTTGTGACAATCACGGTTGCCAGTATTATCGTAACCGGAATATCAGGCAGCATCATAGCAGAAACAGTCTGCCGGATATGTAAAATAACAGATCCGGTTGCAGTTGGCATTGCCATCGGTTCTGCCTCCCATGCAGTAGGCACGACTAAAGCTATGGAAATAGGAGAAATCGAAGGTGCCATGAGCAGTCTGGCAATTGCCACCTCAGGACTTTGTACGGTTGTATTTGCCTCAATCTTTGCTAATTTTATTTAATTATTGCAGTCCGCGCATGAAACAGATCCCTCAGGCTGCACTCCTTATAATACCCTGAGAATTTCTTTCAGACTATATACTTCTTCTGTTCTGAAAGAGTTCTCCAACGTATTCAGATTAATATCGGAATGTTCTATCTCTCTGGAAAATCTGTGAACCAGCCGGGCAAAATCATCAAAAGTAAGACAGCCTGCATGTTTGATATAAATTGCCTGTGCCAGTTCCCCTATTAATATAGTACAGATAACAGCAATCTTCACTTTCACATAAGGCTGCTCATCATAAACAGCTCCGCAAAAATACGTATAAACGAAATAGACCAGGAGCTGTTCCAGCCACTGATTCCACTCCCGCTTTCTTTCCGGTACTGTCTCTATATATTTACAAAACTCCTCTCTCATCTTCCCGTACTGATCTGGCCCCTGCTCAAAAAGCAGAGTCTTTAACTCCAAAATATAGGCCGGCCACTCCTGATTTAAAACTTCCAGCCTGTCAAAGAGAGAAAACCATTTTATCATTCTATCATAACGTTCCCCATGAGGCACGGTATACTCCCGGCTCTTTATCCGAAAAAATTCTTCACACCCAGACTGCCTGTATCTGATGATCAGTTGTTCGGTCTCATACAGCTTCCCGTCCCTGATTCTTCTTTGCAAATCATGTCCCAATCCCAGAATCATGGCTGCCCGAAGGGAAATCTCTCTGTTCCGATTCTGTAAAAGAGAAAATATCTCCTCCCTCACATCCATCAGCTTGGAATAAAGAAAGAAATCAAACTCAGGATAAGTCTCCTCACTGTCATCTTCCTTTGTAAGAAAACGAACCGGTTCTTTTAAACCGAGGATGAGCCTGGCCGCCTCTTCACAGGACATTGACAGGGAGAATTCACGGACGCCTTCGTATTCTTCCGTATGCCTTGGATATTCCCTGCAAGTTTTACAGAGCATGGAAGGGCCTCCATCTTTGTAAATATCACATAGATTCCTATCATTTAAAAATGCGCATCTTCCATCGTTCTGTTTAAAACATCCTTTCTTCCAGTCGACTCCATTTAATAGCTTTCCGCCCAGTGAACCTGACTGCGCTCTGTATTTTTTTATAGAAGCATCATCAATCATAATTGCCCAGCCCGCACAGCAGGTATCACTGCAATGATCTGCGATGCAACGAAAGCTTCGGTAATAGTGAGGTATTGTATATTGCATGATCCAACTCCAATCCCAACGTGTCTTTTCTTTAAACCCCGACTATTTTACCACACCTGGGAAACACTGTCACTTGCTTTGACGGATAAATTATATTTTCCTGAATTAAAAATTTAAATCCCACTCTACCAATAAATCTAACTAGAAGAATTTACTTTGTTGGTTTAATATTTTTACTTCATACTAATTAATTTATTCTTTTCCAACCAATTCACTAACCTTTTCTGAGATAACCCGCTATCATTCCATTCAATCATGTCAACTATTTTTCCTTTACTAATTATTAATAGGGCCGGAGTCTGAGTGAATCCATATTTACTTTTAAATTGTTCCCATCTATCAAGATCTTCACTTCTATATTTTTGGACATTAATATATTTAAAAGTCGATATAATATTGTATTTTTCTACAGTGCTTCTAAGAATAGGGTCAAATATATTACAATCTCCACATCCAGCCCTACCTATATAAACACAAAGATTTTCTCCATCTCTTACCTTATTTTCAAACGATTTAACAGTAATAGAATCTAAATATTCATATGTATTATCAATATTTGATTTGGTTGTTTCTAATTCTTGAACTAACCTAATATGTTTATTAAACTGAAAAATATTAAATACAATACTGGTTATTAAAAATATTGATATAATATAAATTTTTTTATTCTTCATTTTTACGCACCTCGTAGATTGCATATTCATTTATTTTAGCTTCTAATAATTCCATATTGAAGATATTAATTATTCTATCTTTTTCAATTCCATTTTTATAAAAAATAACTGTAGGAGTCCCACTAATATTGAGATTTTGTATGAGATAACTCTTATCATCAATATCATTTATGTCTATGGCATATATCTGATTACCTGTTTTGTGTATATAAGTATTAATAATGGGTTTTATTTCCTTACAACCCAAACATGTTTTTTGATAAAAAAACAGCACAAATGATTGTTTATTATCTATTCTTTCTTTTATATCATCAACATTTATATTTTGATACAAGGGTTTTTCAGTTGCAAGTAATTTCGTAAAAGAAAATGAAAAAATCGCACATGTGATTAAAACTACTAATAAAATAATTACTAATTTCTTCATTTAACTCCTTTCCCAAAGACTCAGATTAATTTTAATATTATTTCTGGATTTCTTTTATACTCATTATCGATTCTATTAATATGATGATTATTTATTATATAAATATCATCACATAGTGACGCAAATTCTATATCATGTGTTAAAAAAATCTTAATATTGCCGTATTCTAATAGGTAATTAGCTACAGATTTTTTTAAATGTAAATCTAACCCATTTGTAACTTCATCAAAAATAATTACACTATACTCAATTATAGTTGCCCGAAGAATATTAAGCATTTGCATTTGCCCCATAGAAAGTTTTAATCCATTTTCACCGATTATTGTCAAATAACCGTTTGGCAATAGGTTTATTATTTCATTAAATCCTATGTTTTTAGCACGTTCCTCAACCTCTGTTAATGGAATATCACGTCCAAGAGTTATATTATTTAGTATTGTATCATTAAAAATCTCCACATATTGAGGTACATAAAGAATATGATCACTAATAGATTGCGAATAATATTCTTGATATTTTTTATCATTTATTTTAATATTCCCGGATTGAGTATCAAAATAATTAGCTAATAGCTTAGCTAAAGTTGTTTTACCTGATCCACTTTTACCTAAAATTGCTGTATTGCTATTTCTCAATAATGTTAAATTTAAATTATCAAAAATTAATGTTTCAATACCATATACAAATTTTACATTACATAGAGATATTTTTTCAATTAAAGAGACTTTCATATTACCTTCTTTACGTGGCATTAAAGTATTAACAATATCCTCATATTTCTTTTGCGCTATTTTTCCTTGTTCAAATAATGCTTGTAGTGATGCTATTTTTTGGAATGGTGAAAACATTTTAATAGATAAAGAATTAAATACTAGCAACATGCCATTAGCCATATTATCATTTATTACTAAATATGCTCCAAGCGCAAATATATATAAGGTAAACAATGAAATAATTAAATTTTTTACATTTGACTGAATAGAATCAAATATTACAAACTTTTCGGACATAATGAGAAGGTTATTTAGTTTTTTATTATTTATCTCTTCAAATTTTTTAGTAACTTTAAAGTTTTTTAATGTCTCAATATTTTTTATAGACTGAATTAAAGTTGTATTAAATTCTTCATCTTTTTCGAATAAATTAATACTATTTTTTTGCATTGTTTCATGAGACAAATACATGGTTAGTACAAAAATCATTATAGGAATAAGTGTTAGCATTGCTAATGGTAAACTTTGTCGTAAAAGAAATATTGCTGTTAAAA